>NZ_CP023407.1:1543750-1852500 GCF_003665435.1 Streptomyces fungicidicus | reverse complement strand
TGGCCAACATGCTCGGCTGGGCCGACGAGCCCTACCGGGTGGACCACGAGACCGAGATCGTCATCACGGAGATGGAGCACCACTCCAACATCGTGCCGTGGCAGCTGCTCGCGCAGCGCACCGGCGCCAAGCTGAAGTGGTTCGGGCTGACCGACGACGGCCGGCTCGACCTCTCCCGCATCGACGAGGTCATCACCGAGAAGACGAAGATCGTCTCCTTCGTGCTGGTGTCCAACATCCTGGGCACCGTCAACCCGGTCGAGGCGATCGTGCGCCGCGCCCAGGAGGTCGGCGCCCTGGTGTGCGTCGACGCCTCCCAGGCCGCGCCGCACATGCCGCTGGACGTCCAGGCCCTCCAGGCCGACTTCGTGGCCTTCACCGGTCACAAGATGTGCGGTCCGACCGGCATAGGCGTGCTGTGGGGCCGCCAGGAACTGCTGGAGGACCTGCCTCCGTTCCTCGGCGGCGGCGAGATGATCGAGACCGTGTCGATGAGCTCGTCGACGTACGCGCCGGCGCCGCACAAGTTCGAGGCGGGCACCCCGCCGATCGCCCAGGCGGTCGGTCTCGGCGCGGCCATCGACTACCTGTCGGCCATCGGCATGGACAAGGTGCTCGCCCACGAGCACGCCATCACCGAGTACGCCGTCAAGCGCCTCACCGAGGTCCCGGACCTGCGCATCATCGGCCCCGCCACGGCCGAGGAGCGCGGCGCCGCGATCTCCTTCACCCTGGGTGACATCCACCCGCACGACGTGGGTCAGGTGCTCGACGAACAGGGCATCGCCGTCCGGGTCGGCCACCACTGCGCGCGGCCGGTCTGCCTGCGGTACGGAATTCCCGCGACCACGCGAGCGTCGTTCTATCTGTACTCCACACCGGCCGAGATCGACGCACTGGTCGACGGCCTGGAGCACGTACGGAACTTCTTCGGATGAGGGGCTGAGGCGTGAAGCTGGACTCCATGTACCAGGAAGTCATCCTGGACCACTACAAGAACCCGCACGGGCGGGGTCTTCGGGATGGCGACGCCGAGGTGCACCACGTCAACCCGACGTGCGGTGACGAGATCACGCTGCGCGTGAAGTACGACGGCACGACGATCAGCGACGTCAGCTACGAGGGGCAGGGCTGTTCCATCAGCCAGGCGTCCGCCTCGGTGCTGAACGACCTGCTGGTCGGCAAGGACCTCGCCCAGGCGCAGCGGATCCAGGAGACCTTCCTGGAGCTGATGCAGTCCAAGGGGAGGATCGAGCCCGACGACGCGATGGAGGAGGTGCTGGAGGACGCGGTCGCGTTCGCCGGTGTCTCCAAGTACCCCGCCCGGGTCAAGTGCGCCCTCCTGAGCTGGATGGCGTGGAAGGACGCGACGGCCCAGGCGCTGGGCGCCGACGCCGAAAGGACAACGGCATGAGCGAGACCGTGGAGATGAAGCCGGCTTCCGAGGAGGAGGTCCGAGAGGCCCTGCTGGACGTCGTCGACCCCGAACTGGGCATCGACGTCGTCAACCTCGGCCTGATCTACGGCGTCCACATCGACGACTCCAATGTGGCGACCATCGACATGACCCTGACCTCCGCGGCCTGCCCGCTGACGGACGTCATCGAGGACCAGGCCAAGTCCGCCACGGACGGCCTGGTCAGCGAGCTGCGCATCAACTGGGTCTGGATGCCGCCGTGGGGCCCCGACAAGATCACGGACGACGGCCGTGAGCAGCTGCGGGCGCTGGGCTTCAACGTCTGAGCCGACGGCTCGGCAGGCGGCCCCCGGTGTGACACCGGGGGCCGCTTCGCGTGTGGTCGTCCCTGGCTACGATCGTGCGTCATGGGGTACGCACTGCTCGCCGGAGCCATCGCAGCGGAAGTGGTCGGGACGACCGCCATGAAGTACAGCGAGGGGTTCACCCGGCTGTGGCCCTCGGTGATCACCGCCGTCGGATACCTGGTGGCGTTCGCGCTGCTCGCCCAGACGCTGAAGACCATGTCGGTCGGGACGGCGTACGCCATCTGGTCCGGTGCGGGGACGGCGGCGATCGCGGCGATCGGGATGATGTTCATGGGCGAGGGGCTCACCGCAGCCAAGGCCGTCGGCATCGCGCTGATCATCGTCGGGGTCGTGGTGCTCAATCTGGGCGGGGCGCACTGACGCGCCGAGGCGCGGGCCGCGGTGCGCGCGGACCGGACCCTGAGACGCGGTCCGCACCGGTTCGCGTCCCCGGGCACCGGTTGGTTAGGTTGCCCTCATGACCGACACGACTGCTCACACCACCTCCGGGGCGGTGGCCGCCGGCCTCGCCACCGTCGCCGCCGACGGCACCGTCCTCGACACCTGGTTCCCCGCCCCCGTCCTGGCCGACGAGCCGGGCCCGTCCGGCACCGAGCTGCTCTCCGCCGAGCGGGCCGCGGAACTGCTGGGCGCCGGCGCCACCGCCGCGGTCGGTCCTGACGCCCGCCGGGGCGTCGAGGTGGTCGCGGTCCGTACGGTCATCTCCTCGCTCGCCGAGAAGCCGGTCGACGCGCACGACGTCTACCTGCGTCTCCACCTGCTCTCCCACCGCCTGGTCCGGCCGCACGGCCAGAACCTGGACGGCATCTTCGGCTTCCTCGCCAACGTCGCCTGGACCTCCCTCGGCCCGGTCGCCGTCGACGACATCGAGAAGGTGCGGCTCAACGCCCGCGCCGAGGGCCTGCACCTGGCCGTCACCTCCGTCGACAAGTTCCCCCGTATGACGGACTACGTCGCCCCCAAGGGCGTCCGCATCGCCGACGCCGACCGGGTGCGGCTCGGCGCGCACCTCGCCGAGGGCACCACCGTCATGCACGAGGGCTTCGTCAACTTCAACGCCGGCACGCTCGGCACGTCCATGGTCGAGGGCCGCATCTCGGCCGGTGTCGTGATCGGCGACGGCTCCGACATCGGCGGCGGCGCCTCCACCATGGGCACCCTGTCCGGCGGCGGCAACGTGCGCATCTCCGTCGGTGAGCGGTGCCTGATCGGAGCCGAGGCGGGCGTCGGCATCGCCCTCGGCGACGAGTGCGTGGTCGAGGCGGGCCTGTACGTCACCGCCGGTACCCGCGTGACCATGCCCGACGGGCAGGTCGTCAAGGCCCGCGAGCTGTCCGGGGCCTCCCACATCCTGTTCCGCCGCAACTCCGTCACCGGCACGGTGGAGGCGCGTCCCAACAACGCGGTCTGGGGCGGACTGAACGAGGTGCTGCACAGCCACAACTGATCCTGGCTCGAGCGGGCCGGGCCGCGACACGTGACTCACGTGCCGCGGCCCGGCCCGCTCGTTTTCTGTCAGCCGGCCGTCCGGTGGCATAGCGGGAGGGGCCCGCACGCGTCCATGGGAGGGCGGGGAAGGACACGGGGTCCGCTCCCGACGGAAGAGAAGGTGACGATGGATGCCGAAGCGCAGGAGAGTTTCCGGGAGTTCGTGGCGAACCGGTCGCCCGCGCTGCTGCGAACCGCGGTCCTGCTGAGCGGCGGCGACCGGCACGCGGGTGAGGACCTGCTGCAGAACGCGCTGATCAAGGCGGCGGGCCGCTGGCACCGCATCGACGAACCCGAGGCCTACGTACGGCAGATCCTCTACCGGCAGCAGATCAGCCGCTGGCGGCTGAAGTGGCGCGGGCGTGAACTCAGCGTCGCCGAGCCGCCGGAGACCGCTCCGGACCGGGGCGCCGCCTCGGCCGACGCCGAGCTGCGCCTGCTGATGCGCGGTGCGCTGGCCCGGCTGACCGCCCGCCAGCGGACCATGCTGGTGCTGCGCTACTTCGAGGACCTGCCCGAGGCCGAAGTGGCCGGCATCCTCGGCTGCTCGGTCGGCACCGTGCGGTCCACCACCCACCGTTCCCTGGCCCGGCTGCGCGTCCTCGCGCCCGAACTGCGCTCCCTCGGCCCGTCCGAGACGGAGCGAAGGCCGTCCGGTGACCACTCGCCCCTGGAGGTGCGGTCGTGAACGTCGACGAACTCGTGCGGGAAGCGCTGCGCGAACAGGCGGCGGAACAGGCGGCGCCCGGGCCGGGCCTCGCCGACCGGGTGCTGGCGGTCCGGCGGCGGCGCCGGGTCCGCGGGCTCGCCGCCGCGGCCGCCGCGACGGCGGCCGTGATCGCGGTGGCCGTGGGGCTGCCCGCGCTGGATTCCGGCGGGGAGGACGTACGGCCCTCGGGCGGCGGAGTGGAGCGCACCGAGGTCGTCTCCCGCGCCGGACAGTCGCCGCCGCGGGATCTGCTGGCCGCGGGGGACGTGGCGATGGCCGCGTACTACACCACCGAGAAGGTACGGCGGGGCGCGGACCGGAAGATCGCCGAGCGCACCTACTGGCTGCTCGACCCGGGGACGGGGAAGTACCGGAAGGACGACCGGTGGTCGTTCGTCGCCGTGGCTCCGGGGATGAAGACGGCGGCCGTGCTGGAGCGGGCGCTGCCCGCCGGCCGTATCGGACTGCTCGACCTCGCAAGCGGGGAGGTCGAGCGGTGGATCCCGGTCGACCACGGGGTGGGGGGTCTGGCGTTCTCGTCGGACGGCCGCCGGCTCGTGGCAACGACCTACGGCGAGGATCCCGGTCTTCTGGTCAGGACCGGGGACTCGGACGGATCGGTCCGGTGGGACCTGCCCTACACCTCGTCCCGGAACGGGTTCCAGGTCATCGACGTGGCCTCGGGGGCCGGGACCTGGTCCGAGGTGGAGACGAGTGGCGATCCCGGCGGTCCGACGGGCTTCGTCAACGCCCGTCAGGACTTCGCCTTCAGCGCCGACGACCGCCTGGTCTGGGCGGGCCGGGCGTCCGCCGGGGCCTCCCTGGACTTCTTCGACCTTGACGGCGACGGCGCGGCACCGCCCGGGCGCGAGGCGCACCGTGTCTGGTACGTCGAAGCGGGTCTGTCGCCGGACGGGCGGAGGCTCGCGGGCGGCTTCGCGGGCAGCACTCGGAAGACGTCCTCCTGGATCCTCGATCCCGGCACCGGGGAGGAGGTCGCCGAGATCCGCGGTCAGCAACTGCTGGCCTGGGCCGACAACGACTCGCTCGTCGCGTGGGACGTCGGCGCCGACGGCGGCGAGTTCCACCAGCGGCTGGTGCTGGTCACCGTGGGCAGCGGGAAGGTGGTTCCGCTGAGTGGGTTCCGGTCGCCGGAGGACGACACCAAGGGGCGGTGGGAGCCGGTGTTCGCACGGCGGTGAGGTGAGCCGGGGGCGTCCGGTTCAGGCCGGTTCGTTCAGCTCGTCGTGGGTCGCCCTGAGCTCGTCGGCCGTCTGCCGGGCGGCGGGCCTCAGGGGCGGCCGTACCGGGCCCGCGGGGAGGCCCAGGGCGGCGAGGAGGGCCTTGGCCGTGACCGTGCCGGGGAGGCCGTTCGCCATCATCGCCTCGATGAGGGGAGTCAGCCGGCGCTGGAGGTGCGCGGCTCCTGCCGTGTCGCCCGCGTCGAAGGCGTCCAGGACGGCGCGGACGTGGGCGGGGGCCGCGTTGGCGACCGTGCTGACACAGCCGGCGGCGCCCACCGCGTAGAGGGCGAGGTTGTGCTCGTCGCAGCCCGCGTAGTACGCGAGGCCGGTGCGGGCCATGATCTTCTGGGCGGCCAGGAAGTCGTAGGAGCAGTCCTTGACCGCCGTGATCCTCGGGTGTTCCGCGAGGCGGAGCAGGGTGTCCGGTTCGATGCGGACCCCGGTGCGGGACGGGATGTCGTACAGGGTGACGGGGAGGTCCGTGGTGTCCGCGAGGGTGCGGAAGTGGGCCTCTATCGCGTCCTGCGGGGGGCGGCTGAAGTAGGGGGCCGTCGCGAGGAGGGCGTCCGCGCCGGCCTTCTCGGCCTCGCGGGCCAGCCGCGTGGTGTGGGCGGTGTCGGGGGTGCCCACACCGGCGACGATCGTGGCTCGGGGGCCCACGGCTTCGCGTACCGCGGAGATCAGGGACGACTTCTCGGCGTCGGTGGTGGTGGGGGACTCGCCCGTGGTGCCGGAGAGGACCAGGCCGTCGCAGCCCTGGGCGACCAGGTGGCCGGCCAGGCGCTGGGCGCCGTCCAGGTCCAGTGCCCCGGTGGGGGTGAAGGGGGTGATCATCGCGCACAGGATGCGGGCGGGTGGGGTCATGGGGGTAGTCTCCGGCCGACGCGTTGTGAAGGTCCACTTAAATGTGCTGACCGGTATGGGTAAGCATCCCTTAATGGATAGGGGGCGGTGGGGAGGGGTACTCGGGGTGCCCGACCGAGAGGAGGCGCACCGTGACCGGAACCATCGAACGACGGCCGGTTCGTGACGAGCACAGCGTGGGTGAGCTCGTCGGGCAGGCGACCGAACAGATCTCACGACTCGCGCGGCAGGAAGTGGCGCTCGCCAAGGAGGAGTTGGCGGAGAAGGGGCGTCGTGCGGGGCGCGGCGGGGGGATGCTGGGTGCGGCGGGGGCGTTCGGTTACGCGGGCCTGCTGGCGCTGGCCGCCACGGGGATCGTCGCGTTGGATCTGGTGCTGCCTCTGTGGGCGGCGGCCCTCATCGTCACCGGGGTGCTGTTCGTCATCGCCGCTGTGCTCGCGCTCGCCGGCCGGGGGCAGCTGCGCGGGGCCACACCGCCCAAGCCCGAACGGACGCTGGGCAGCGTGAAGGCGGATGTCGAGGAGATCAAGGGAAGGGCGCACCGATGACGCACGAGGTGAGGGGCGCGGGGTCCCCGTCAGGGGCCCATGTGGACGCGGACGCCGAGGCCGCGGCTGCCGGGCGAGGGGCCAAGGGGCCGGACGAACTGCGGCGGGAGATCGAGCGGACGCGGCACGAACTCGGCGACACCGTCGAGGAGTTGGCCGGGAAGATGGATGTGAAGGGGCGGGCGCGGGCGCGGGCCGAGGACCTTCGGGACCGGGCGGGTGCGATGACCGTGCAGATGCGGAGCAGTGCCGCGCACGCGGGGGAGGCCGGCCGGCGGCACCGCAAGCCGGTGATCATCGGGGGTGGTGCGGTGGTCGTGGCGGTGGTGGGTGCCGTCATGGTGCGGCGCCATCGTTGCTGAGTGGCGGGGCGGCTATCGGGTTCGCGAGGGAGCGCCCCGGGTGCGTGGGGGCGGGGCCGGGGCGGGGGTACCCGTCCTCGGTCCGGCGCGGAATCGGGCGTTCGCGGGGTGCCCGTGTTGACGCGCCGGACGCTGCGGGCGGGTACCCCCGCCCCGTCCCCTCTCCGCCGTGGGCGGCTGTCCCGCTACGGGCGGAAGCGCAGGATCTGCGGGTCGTGGTCGCTGATCTGGTCGTGGAACTCGGCGTTGATGTGCACGCTGTCGTAGCTGAAGCGGCGGATCGACGGGGTGATCAGGATCTGGTCCAGGGCCTGGCTGTTGCCCTGGTAGACGTAGGAGTAACGCTCGGACTCCGGGAGGGACTTGATCGCCGACCAGAGGGTGCCCCGGCCCTCGAGGATGTCGGTGGTCTCCGAGAACTCGAAGTCGTTGATGTCGCCCAGGGCGACCACGGCCGCGTTCTTCTGGGTCTTGAGGATCTTCGCGGTGAAGTCGTGGACCGCCTTCGCCTGGAGGTGGCGCTGGGTCTCCGAACTGCGGGCCGGGGGCTGGTACTGGGACGTCAGGGCCTGGTCGCCGCCCTTCGAGGCGAAGTGGTTGGCGATGACGACGACCGTGCGGCCCCGGAAGCTGAACTCGCCGGCCAGCGGCTTGCGGCTGTCCTCGAACGCCTCGGATGCCGGGTCGACCCGGCCGGGGGAGAGGGTCAGTGCCGCCTTGCCGCGGACCTTGGTGACCTCGGTGGGGGTGGTCGCGTCGCCGCCGGGGCGGTCGGTGAAGGAGACCCGGGCCGGGTTGAAGAGGAAGGCCTGGCGGATGTTGCCGCCCGGCTGGCCGCCGTCCTGCTTGTCCGCCGGGTCGACGGAGCGCCAGTCGTAGCGCGGGCCGCCGGCCGCCTCGATGGCGTCGATCAGCATGGCCAGGGTCCGGTCTGCGGCGACCGTGCCGTCGTCGGTGGCGCCGTTGTTGTCCTGGATCTCCTCCAGGGACACGATGTCGGGGGACTTGAGGTTGCCGACGATCGCGGCGGCGTGGGCGGCGAAGGTGTCGTCCGAGGGGTCGAGGTTCTCGACGTTGTAGGTGGCCACCGCCAGTTCGGTGGAGTGCTGGGGGCGGGTCGATTCGCGGGCGAGGCCCGCACTCCGGAGGGTGCCCAGTTCGTTGGCCACCAGGGTGTAGCCGCCGAACTGGTTGTAGTCCAGGGGGCCCGCGGTGGTGCCGGTGAGGGTGTCGCCCACGTTCGCGTCGGGGAAGTCGGCCGCGGCGCCCAGCGACTGGATCTGGAGGCGGCCCGTGTTCTGGGCGTCGTAGGAGCCGTAGACCGTGCCACCCCGGTGGTTGCGGTGCTCCCGCGGCTTCACCGTGACCCAGAGTTCGGTGTACGGGTCGGTGGCGCCCACCACGCGCGTGTCGGAGACCTCGACGTTCATGCCCTCCAGGGACTCGTAGAGGTCCAGGGCGTACTCGGCGGGGCGCAGCGGGAGCGCGTTGACCGAGCCGCCCGCCGCCGGGTCGCCCGCGGGGGCGTACGCGGCGGGGACCGAGCGCGCGTCGAGGACGGTGGCGGCCGGGAGAGGGTTGCCGCTGGAGAGGACCGTGAAGGTGGGACGGGTGATCTCCGTCAGGGACTGGTTGCCCGACGAGGTGCCGCCCGGGACGTACTCCGTGACCGTGCCCGAGACCGTGACGGCGTCGCCCACCGCGACACCCTTCGGGGTGGAGCCGGTGAAGACGAAGACGCCCTCACTGGTGGCGGGATCGGCGTCGGGGGTGGGGTCCTGTATCCAGAAGCCGCGGGACGAGCCGTAGGTGCGGACGCCGGTGACCGTTCCGGTCACGTCGGTGACCTGCTTGCCGGCCAGCGGTGAGGTGCGGGTGCTGCCCTGGATGTCATGGATGCGCACCCCGTCCGCGTGCGCGGGCGAGGTCAGGACGACGGTGGATGCCGCGGAACACACGGCGGCGACGGTGAGCGCGGCGAGACGCGCGGACTTGCTCGGCAACGGAATCCCTCCGGGGACGACGGGTGACGCACCCTCTTCTACGCGCGTCAATCTCCTGTCAGGCCGGGCCACTTGTCAAGGTTTCAGCCATGTACTGCCGCTGAAGGGGAGATGAAGCGGGCGGCATGGGTGGAAATCCGTCTAGGCTGAGCGGTCGAGTGGTAAGAGCCTCTAGGAGAGAAACAGCCGATGTCAGACAGCTCCATCCTGCCGCCCGCGCGGCTGCACCCCGAAGCGGAGCTGGCGCGCGACGCCCTGTCCACCCCGGTGCTGGCCAGGGCCGCCAGACTCGCCCGCTGGGCCGGGCCGGAGACCAGGGTCGACGCCGGCGGCGTGCTCGTCGAGGAGCAGCTCCCGGCCGCCGCCGCCGAGCTGGGGCTGACCGGGGAGGACGCCGCCGCCGACGCCAGTGAGGCGTGGCGCGTCGCGGTGGACGCCGGGCTCGTCGACGTGGTCGACGAGGAGGAGGGGACCGTCGCCGCGGCGGACGTGCTGGGGGTGCTCACCGGGGGCTCGCCGCAGGACGTGCTCGGGGTGTGGCTCACCGCCCTGGAGACGGTGATCGGTGACGCGAGCGTTCCGGACCTGGAGGGGCTGGTCGACGCCATCGCCGGGGGAGAGGGTTCCGGGGAGCTCGATCTCGACGCGCTGGAGTGGAACCCGGAGGCCGAGGCCGAGTTCCTGGACGGTGTGCTCGGCAACCTGTACCTGCTGACCGTGGGCGGGGAGGGCGCCGCCGGGGAGATGGTGCCGCTGCCCGCCCTGGCCGCGTCGGTGATCGTGCCCGGCGACATGGCGGAGCCCACCAACGACGTCCTCGAGCAGGTGTCCGACGCGATGATGCGGCTGGACGAGCAGTTCCGGATGCTGGAGCCGGTGGGGCTGATCGAGTACCGGCCGGTCGACGAGGCGCTGATGGCCGACGCCGACGAGGAGCCCGCCGCGCCGGTGGACGACACCGACGTGTCCCGCTACGGCATGGTCCGGCTCACTCCGCTCGGACTGTACGGACTGCGCGCGCGGCTGCTGGAGGCCGGCTTCGAGGCGCCCGCGCTCGGCGACCTGGCGGACAAGGGCGCGGACGCGCTGCTCGACGGGACGGCGGTCTTCCCGCCGGCCGCCGCCCACGCGGAGACCGAGCAGTGGCTGGGCCGGCGTGACCCGCTCGAGGCCGCACGCGAGTTGCTGGCCGCGGCCCGCGGGACGGACCAGGGAGCGCCGCTGCGGCGGCTGCGGTGCCAGCAGGCGCTGTCGCTGGTCGGCGTCTCCGCGGAGCCCGCGCTGCGGGAGGTGCTCGACGACCCCGAACTCGGCGGGCTGGCCCGGGTGTGGCTCGCCGAGCACGGGGCGGCCGACGTGCCCGCGCCGTCCGAGGACCTGATCTTCTGGCTGACCATCGACACGGTCGCCGCCCAGCTCGCGGCCGAGGGCAACTCCGAGGAGCTGCGCGCCCTGGTGGAGGGACTGGCGCGGCAGCACGGCGGCTTCTTCGACACGGCCTGGCGGGTGGACCACCCGGCCACCGCGGACGTACTGGAGGCCATGGGGCGGCTGCACCCCGACAAGAAGATCGCCAAGGAGGCGCGGAAGGCCGCGTTCAAGGCGCGGTCGCAGCACGGGGGCTGAGCGGCGCCGGGTACCCGCGCGGTTCACGGAACCGGGAACCGGAGCGCCCCTCGGTGTTCAACCGGCGTTCAGGCGTGGGCGGGAGCGTGGCGGAGGCACGGGCTTCGCCACCTCCACGGCCTCTCCAGGAGACAGCATGTCGCTCACCCGCAGGGACTTCGCCAGGACTTCCGCGATCGCAGGCGCCGGTGTCGCGCTGGCGGGCAGTGTGGCCGCCCTCGCCTCCGCCCCCCACGCCCTCGCGACCGCCGACACCGAGAGCGCGGACGAAGGCGCCGGGGACGCGGAGGGCGGGCACGGCGGGGTCGGGTACGGGCCGCTCGTCGCCGACCCGGCCGGACTGCTGGCCCTGCCCGCGGGGTTCACCTACCGCGTGCTCACCCACAGCGGCAGGACCCGGCTGGAGTCCGGGGAGTTCACGCCCGCCGAGCATGACGGCACGGCCGCCTTCCCCGGTCCGCGCGGGAGCACCCTGCTGGTCAACAACCACGAGATGGACGGCCCGCGCGAAGAGGCCGAGTTCCCCGTCCCGCTCGCCGAGGGACTGGTCTACGACCCGGCCGCGCCCGGCGGCTGCACGGTCGTCGAGGTGCGCCCCGACGGCGGCGTGGCCGAGTGGGTCGGCATCGCCGGCACCGCCCAGAACTGCGCCGGCGGCAGCACCCCCTGGGGCACCTGGCTCACCTGCGAGGAGAACTCCGACCGGGCCGGCGAGAACGGCATGACCAAGGACCACGGCTACGTCTTCGAGGTCGACCCCGCCGACCGGCGCGCCAACCGCGACCCCAAGCCGCTGAAGTTCTTCGGCCGTTACGACCACGAGGCCGTCGTCATCGACTCCAAGCGCGGCCACGCCTACCTCACCGAGGACGCCGACGAGCCCAACGGCCTCTTCTACCGCTGGACCCCGCCGGAGGACTTCCGTCACGGCCCCGGAAGGCTCCGCACCCTCGCCGACGACGCCGGCGTCCTCCAGGCGCCCCGGTGCTACGACTCCGGCGGCCGGTACGTCGACGACCTCTCCCGTGCGACGAGGACCGGCACGGTGTACGGCGTCGACTGGGTGGACGTGCCCGACCGCGACGCGCGGACCGTCGACGTCCGCGAGCAGTTCGGGGCCGGCGAGGTCACCCGGGCCCGGAAGCTGGAGGGCATGTGGTGGGGCGACGGCGGGGCGTACATCGTCTCCTCGTACGCCCGTGACGAGAGCCCCGTCCAGCACGACGGCCAGGTGTGGTTCTACGACCCCAGGCGCCGGACGCTGACGCTGAAGGTGCTGCTCGGCGTCAACCGGGACCCGGCGAAGGACGGCGCCTTCGACGGCCCGGACAACATCACCGTCTCCCCGTACGGCGGCCTGATCATCGCCGAGGACGGCGAGGGCGTTCAGCACCTGTTCGGGGCCACCGACAGCGGACGCACCTATCCCATCGCCAGGAACGAACTGAACATCGGCACCGAGGAGGAGCCCGAGTTCAGCGAATTCACCGGAGTCACCTTCTCGCCCGACGGCAGGACGCTGTACGCCAACATCCAGGAACCGGGCATCATGCTCGCCATCACCGGTCCCTGGAAGCGCCAGAAGCGCCGGTAATCCTAATTCGTTGGCCCGGTCCGCGGCCGCCCTTCTAGAGTGATGCACGTCCAGGTGCGAAGGCAGGACCTACTTCCACTCATAATGGGGCGGCCACGGGTTCGAGTCCCGTCACCGGCACAACGCGCCGGTGTAGCTCAGGGGCAGAGCACCATCGTCGGTTCCGCCGGCCTCGATCTCTGGACACCACAACGTCACGCACCTCCCGGTGCGCGGGCGACGGCTCCTTCGTTGCGATCGAATCCAGGCCGCCGCCGAACTGATCTCGGGAGGCGCCGCATTCGGTGGGTGCCCGGAGGATTCCGGGCGCCTTTCCTCGTCGCGCCTCCCTCCGATGTCCGAGAAGAATTCGGGGGAATGCACATGGCGCGATTCAACAACCGGGCCGCCAGGGCGCAGCCGGTGTCGCGTGTGACGTCGACCGGCCGGGTGCTCCGCACCTACGAGGGCGGCCGCGGACGCGAGCGGGAGCCGCGCTCCGAGCTCTTCCTGCTCGCCGTCTCCAACCTGGTGACCCAGCGGACCTTCTACGAGACCGGCGAGGACCGTGACGACCGGTTCGCCCGGCTGGTGCGCGAACTCGCCGTGACCGATCCGTCCTGGACGGCGGGACTGCTCGGCTGGCTGCGCGGCGAGGGAAACCTGCGCACCGCCTCCCTCGTGGGCGCCGCCGAGTACGTCAAGGCCCGCCTGGACGCCGGCGCGACCGGCGGTCCGTCGAACCGGCAGGTCGTGGACTCCGTGCTGCGGCGGCCCGACGAGCCCGGTGAACTGCTCGCGTACTGGACGGCGACGTACGGCCGCGCCGTGCCCAAGCCGGTCAAGCGCGGAGTCGCCGACGCCGTGCGCCGGCTCTACGGCGGCAAGGCCCTGCTGAAGTACGACACCGCGTCCCGGGGCTACCGCTTCGGCGACATCCTCAACCTGGTGCACGCGTCCCCCGACCCGGAGAAGCCGTGGCAGGGCGAGCTGTTCCGGTACGCCCTGGACCGCCGGCACCACCCGGACACCGCGGTGCCGCCCGCCTCGAACCGCGTCCTCGTCGCACACCGCGAGCTGATGGCGCTGCCCGCCGAGGAGCGGCGCGCGGTCGTGACGGCGCCGGACGGGGCGGGACGGCTCGCGGCGGCGGGCATCACCTGGGAGGCGCTGGCGGGCTGGCTGCAGGGGCCGATGGACAGGGCGGCCTGGGAGGCCGTGATCCCGTCCATGGGCACGATGGCGCTGCTCCGGAACCTGCGCAACTTCGACGAGGCCGGGGTGTCCGACGAGGTCGCTGCCGGGGTCGCCGCACGCATCGCCGACCCGGCGGAGGTCGCGCGGTCGCGTCAGTTCCCCTTCCGGTACCTCGCCGCCTACCGGCACGCGCCCTCGCTGCGCTGGTCGTACCCGCTGGAGCGGGCGCTCGGCCACTCGCTGGCCAACGTGCCCGCCCTGCCCGGCCGGACGCTGGTGCTCGTCGACCGTTCGGGCTCGATGTTCTACTCGCGGATGTCGGACCGCTCCGAGCTCACCCGCGCCGACGCGGCGGCGGTCTTCGGCACGGCGCTCGCCCTGCGGGCGGCGAAGTCGGACCTCGTCGAGTTCGGCACGGCCAGCAAATCGGTGCGGTTCCGCCGGGGCGAGTCGGTGCTGAGCATCCTCGGCCGGTTCGGCGACCTCGGCGGCACCGACACCACCGAGGCGGTGCGCCGGCACTACAGGGGGCACGACCGGGTGCTGATCGTCACCGACGAGCAGTACGCCCCCAGCCGGCACGGCGACCCGACCGAGCAGGTCCCGGCCGACGTGCCGGTCTACACCTGGAACCTGGCCGGACACCGGGCGGGCCACGGCCCGTCGGGCACCGCGCACCGGCACACCTTCGGCGGGCTCTCGGACGCGGCCTTCCGGATGGTGCCGCTGCTAGAGGCCGGCCGGGACGCGCACTGGCCGTGGGCCGCCTGAGGCCGTCGGTCCTGCCAGGGCCCTCCCCGTTCCCCGCTCGGTAGGGTACGGGGAGGGTTTCCGGGGTCGAGGAGTGGCTGATGGCGCAGGTCAGGTCCATGCGCGCGGACGCCCGCCGCAACCGTGGGCGGCTGCTCGAGGCCGCGGTGGAGGCGTTCGCCGCGCACGGCGAGGGCGCCTCGCTGGACGACATCGCCAAGCGCGCGGGCGTCGGTTCGGGCACGCTCTACCGGCACTTCCCGACGCGGCAGGCGCTGCTGGAGGCCGCCTACGTGGACCGCATCGAGTCGATCGCGGCCCGGGCCGGTGAGCTGGCCGGGCGGCTGCCGGCCGGCGAGGCGCTGGTGGAGTGGCTGAACGAACTGGCCGCCGGGCTGATCCAGGTCCGCGGGCTGCGGGCGCTGCTGGGTTCCGCCGTCGGGGGCGGCGGCACGGGGTGCTGCGACCCGCTGAAGGGCGCGGTGACCCGGCTGGCCGGGGCCGCGTGGGAGGCGGGGGTGCTGCGCCGGGACGTCGCTCCCGACGACGTGCTGCGGCTGGCCCACGGGGTGGCGACGGCGTCGGAACTGGCCGGCGGGGAGGGCACGCACATCCGCCGGTACCTGGAGTTGCTGATGGACGGGCTGCGGGCGTAGCCGTCCGGGCGCCCCCGCGAGCGGGGGCGCGCGGGTGGTCAGAGGGACTGGGCGGCCGGCTTCACCATCCCCCGCACCGTGCGGGACTTCACGAAGTCGCCCATCGCCGTCATCTCCCACTCGCCGGAGAACTGGCGGATCAGCTTCGCCATCATCACGCCCGTCTGCGGTTCGGCGCTGGTGAGGTCGAAGCGGACCAGTTCCTCCCCGGTGGTGGCGTCCAGCAGACGGCAGTACGCCTTGGCGACCTCGGTGAACTTCTGGCCGGAGAAGGAGTTGACCGTGAAGACCAGGCCGGTGACCTCCATCGGGAGCCGGCCGAGGTCGACGGTGATCACCTCGTCGTCCCCGCCGCCCTCGCCGGTGAGGTTGTCGCCGGAGTGCCGGATCGCGCCGTTCACGATCTGGAGCTTGCCGAAGTAGCAGCTGTCGATGTGGTTGCGCTGCGGCCCGTAGGCGATGACCGACGCGTCCAGGTCGATGTCCTTGCCCCGGTACGCCGGTTCCCAGCCGAGACCCATCTGGACCTGGGACAGCAGCGGACGGCCGCCCTTGATCAGCGAGACCGTCTGGTTCTTCTGGAGGCTGACCCGGCCCTTGTCGAGGTTGATCTTCCCGGAGCCGGGGGCCGGCGCGGGCGGCGCCGGGGGAGCGGCGGGAGCCGCGGGGGCGGTGGGGGCGGCGGCCGGCATGGGCGGCGCCTGCGGGGCGGGGGCCGGCTGGGCGGGGGCGGCGGGTTCCTCGACCGTGACGCCGAAGTCGGTGGCGATGCCGGCCAGGCCGTTGGCGTAGCCCTGGCCGACGGCCCGGGCCTTCCAGGCGCCGTTGCGCAGGTAGATCTCGACGATCACCAGCGCCGTCTCGTCGCCGAGGCGCGGGGGCGTGAAGGTGGCCAGGACCGCGTTGTCGTCCGCGTTGCGGAGGGTGGCGGTCGGTTCGATGCCCTGGAAGGTCTGGCCGGCGGCGTCGGGGCTCGCGGTGACGACGATCTTCTCGATGCCGGGGGGTACGGACGCGGTGTCGACCGTGATGGCGTCGGGGGTGGTGCCGCCGCCGGAGCGGTAGGTCACGCCGGGGCCGGCGGGCTGGTTGTAGAAGATGAAGTCGTCGTCCGAGCGCACCTTGCCGTCGGCGGTGAGCAGGAGGCCCGACACGTCGAGCCGCACGGGGGCGGTGACGTCCACCGTCACGCGGGCGGTGGGGAGAGGGATGTTCGAGCCGGGGGTCATAGCGGTCATGCGGGGTGAACGAGCGGGGGCGTTTTACCGTTCCCTTACCTGTGGCCCGATCGGGTCAGAGGGTTTTCCGCCCCCGCCGCCCCTTCCCGTCCCGTCCCCGGGGGCGGCGCGCCCCCGGACCCCCGTTCGGCCCTGGACGGGCCTCGTCCTCAAACGCCGGACGGGCTGAATTGAGCCGACCGGGGTGACATCAGCCCGTCCGGCGTTTCTACGGAACCACCACGATCTTCCGCCCCACGCCCGCCGCGAACTGCTCCAGCGCCTGCGGGTACTGGTCCAGGGGCAACCGGTCGCTGATGAAGACGTCCGGGTCCAGGACGCCCCCGGCGAACAGCTCCGCCGCCCGCTCGTAGCTGTGCAGCACGGCCATCGACCCCGTGATGGTGATCTCCTGGTTGTAGATCCGGTACGGATCGATCTGCACGCGCGTCGCGTAGTCGGCCACCCCGAACTGCAGGAACGTCCCCGCCTTCGCCACCCGCCCCAGCCCGTCCTGGATCGCCGCCGCGTTCCCCGTGGCGTCGATCACGAGCTCCCACCCCTGAGGGCGGTCCAGCTCGTCCGGGGTGGCCGCCGCGGCGGAGACACCCAGCGTCCGCGCCGTCTCCAGCCGCGCCGGGTTCAGGTCGACCATGTCGACGCTCGCCGCACCGGTCCGCTTCGCCAGCTCCAGCATCATCAGGCCCATGGTCCCGGACCCGTAGATCAGCACATGCGCGCCGAGCCGCGACTGGAGCACGTCGTAGCCGCGCACCGCGCAGGACAGCGGCTCGATCAGGGCCGCGTCCTGGGTGCGGACGTGGTCGGGGAGCCTGACGCAGTTCGCCACCGGCGCCACCGCGTACTGCGCGGCCCCGCCGCCCGTGGTGACGCCGATCGCCGCCCAGCGTTCGCAGAGGTTGTTGTGGCCGGTGCGGCAGTAGCGGCACTCGTGGCAGTACAGGGAGGGGTCCACCGCGACCTGGTCGCCGAGCGACACCTCCGTGACCTGGGCGCCGACGCCGACCACCTCGCCGGCGAACTCGTGCCCCGGCACGATCGGCAGCTTGGGCGCGAACTCGCCCTGGAGGATGTGCAGATCCGTGCCGCACAGTCCGCACGCGGCGACCTCGACGACGACGTCGCGCGGTCCCGGGACCGGGTCCGGGACCTCGGTGACGACGGCCTTGCCCACGGACTCGATGACGGCGGCCTTCATTTCACGGCTCCCAACGACAGGCCCTGGACGAGTTTGTCCTGGGCGGCGAACCCCGCGGCGAGCACCGGCAGGGAGATGACGAGCGACGCGGCGCAGACCTTGGCCAGGAACAGGCCCTGGCTGGTGATGAAGCCGGTCAGGAAGACGGGGGCGGTCTCGGCGACCACGCCCGTCAGGACCCGGGCGAAGAGCAGTTCGTTCCAGCTGAAGATGAAGCAGATGAGTGCCGTCGCCGCGATGCCGGGGAGGGCGATCGGGGCGACCACGCGGGTCAGCACCGTCGGCAGCCGGGCGCCGTCGATCTGGGCCGCCTCGATGACCGCGACCGGGACCTCGGCGAGGAAGGAGTGCATCATCCACACCGCGATCGGCAGGTTCATCGAGGTGTAGAGGAGGACGAGCAGCCAGATGTTGTCGAGCATCCCGGCGTTCTTGGCGAACAGGTAGATCGGCAGCAGGCCGGCCACCACGGGCAGCATCTTGGTGGAGAGGAAGAAGAACAGCACGTCCGTCCACTTCCGCACCGGGCGGATGGACAGGGCGTAGGCCGCGGGCAGGGCCAGCAGCAGGACGAGGAGCGTCGAGACGACGGACGCCACCGTCGAGTTGATCAGGGAGGGCCAGGGGCTGGCGCCGCCGCCCGCGCCGAAGAACTCGCGGTAGCCGTCCAGGGTGAGGGCGGCCCCGAAGGACGGCGGGTTGGTCGCCGCGTCAGCCTCGGAGTGGAAGGACGTCAGCGCCATCCAGGCGATGGGCAGGAAGAACACGATGCCGGCCAGCCAGGCGACCAGGCCGAGACCCGCTCCACCGCGCAACCGGCCGCGGGTGGGTGTGGCGGTGCTGCTCATGCGCGGGACGCCTCCTCGCGGAACAGGGACGACACGACGCGCAGGGCGAAGGTCGCGATGATGATCGAGCCGATGACGACCAGGACGCCGGCGGCCGAGGCGAGGCCGTTCTCGTGCGCCTGGTAGAAGGTCTGGTAGACGGTGTAGGGCAGGTTGGCGGTGCCGAGTCCGCCGGACGTGATGGTGAAGACCGCGTCGAAGTTCTGCACGATGTAGATCGAGCCGAGCAGGGCGCCCAGTTCGAGGTAGCGGCGCAGGTGGGGCAGGGTGAGGTGGACGAAGATCTGCCAGTTGCTCGCGCCGTCGACGCGGGCGGCCTCGATCTGCTGCTGGTCCCGGCTCTGCAGTCCGGCGAGCAGGATCAGCATCATGAACGGGGTCCACTGCCAGACCAGCGCGGCCTCGACGGCGAGCAGCGGGGTGCTGGAGATCCAGTCGGGCTGGGGGCCGCCGACGTAGTGCAGCAGGCCGTTGAGGAGGCCGTACTCCGGGTTGTAGAGGACGTGTTTCCACAGCAGGGCCGCCGCCACCGGGACCACCAGGAACGGGGCGATCAGCAGGGTGCGGACGATGCCCCGGCCGCGGAACCTCCGGTCCAGCAGGAGGGCGAGGAGCAGTCCGAGGACCAGGCTGGCCAGGACGACGGCGACGGTCAGCAGGACGGTCGTCCAGACGGACTTGCGCAGCGCCGCGTCGGTGAGCACCTCCTGGTAGTTCTCGAAGCCGGCGAAGTGGCGGGCGTCGGGGTAGAGGGAGTTCCAGTCGAAGAAGGAGATCACCAGGGTCGCCACGAAGGGCAGCTGGGTGACCGCGATCATGAAGATCAGGGCGGGCAGCAGCGGGGCGCGGGTGGCCCAGGCGCGCAGCCGGGCGGATGGCCGGCCGGGGGCCGGGCTCGTGTCGGGGGCGGCCACGGGGGCCGTTGTCGTGGCGGTCATCGTCCCTCGTACTCCTCGGAGATCTCTTCTGCGAGCTGCTGGGACTTCTTCAGGGCCGACTCGACGGACTGGCGTCCGGCGATGGCCGCGCTGATCTCCTGGGAGACCTTGGTGCCGAGGTCGGTGAACTCGGGGATGCCGACGAACTGGATGCCGGGCGCCGGGCGGGGCTGGACGCCGGGGTCGTCGGGCCGGGCCTGTTCGATGGCCTCCTTGGTCATCTCCTGGAAGGCGGCGGCCTCCGCGCGGTAGGCGGGGTTGGCGTAGGTGGAGGCGCGCTTGCCGGCGGGCACGTTCGACCAGCCGACCTGGTCGCCGACCAGTTGCTCGTACCCCTTGCCGGAGGCCCAGGAGACGAACTTCCAGGCGTTGTCGGGGTTGCGGGAGGCGTGCTGGATGCCCCAGGCCCAGGTGTAGAGCCAGCCGGCGGACTCCGTCTTCTCGACGGGCGCGGGGGCGTAGCCGACCTTGCCCTTGACGGGGGACTTGGCGGCCTCCAGGGAGCCGGCCGCGGAGGTGGCGTCGTACCACATGGCGACCTTGCCCTGGGTCATGTTGTTCAGGCACTCGGCGAAGCCGGCCTGGGCGGCGCCGGACTCGCCGTGCTCGCGCACCAGGTCCACGTAGAACTCCGTCGCCTCCTTCCACTCGGGGGAGTCGAGCTTCGCGTTCCAGTCCTCGTCGAACCAGGTGCCGCCGAAGGTGTTGACCACCGTGGTCAGCGGGGCCATGACCTCGCCCCAGCCGGGCAGTCCGCGCAGACAGATGCCCTTCATGCCCGGTTCGGCCCCGTCCACCCGGGCGGCGAGGTCGGCCACCTGCCGCCAGGTGGGGGCGGCGGGCATCGTGAGGCCCTCCTTGGCGAAGACGTCCTTGCGGTACATCAGGAACGACGACTCGCCGTAGAAGGGCTGGCCGTAGAGCTTGCCGTCGTCGCCGGTGAGGGACTGGCGCATCGGCTTGAGCACGTCCTGCTCGTCGTAGGCGCCGTCCTCGGCGACGTACGAGTCCATCTCCCGCAGCCAGCCGTTGCGGGCGTAGATGGGGATCTCGTAGTTGGACAGGGTGGCCACGTCGTACTGGCCGGCCTGGTTGGCGAAGTCCTGGCTGATCTTGTCGCGGACGTCGTTCTCCGGCAGCACGGTGAAGTTGACCTTGATGCCGGTGTCCTTGGTGAAGTGGTCCGCGGTGAGCTTCTGCAACTCGACCATCTGCGGGTTGTTGACCATCAGGACGTTGATGGAGTCACCGCCGGATCCGGCCCCGCCCGCCCCGACCCAGCAGCCGGAGAGCAGCGGGGCGAGCAGCGTCCCTGCGGCGACCGCGGCGAGTGCGGCTCGCGGCGGCCGCCGTCGGCTCTGGGTTTGCATGGATCACTCCTCGACGAAAGCGGTCTTTTGGGGAGAATGCGGGCGTCGCCTGGCGTGGCTCGGCCCCGGAGGGAGGGACGACGTGGTGCGGGTGTGCTCTGGTTCAGACCCGGACGACCTGCGGCCCGAGCAGGGAGTAGCGGTGGGCCTCGGCCGCCGGGAGCAGCGTGCTCGTGACGATCGCCTCCAGCGCGCCGACCTCGGCGAACCGGCAGAAGCTGACCGCCCCGAACTTGGTGTGGACGCCGGCGAACACCACCCGGCGGGCGGCCCGGACCGCCTGCGCCTTGACCTCGCTGACGGCGGGGTCGGGCGTGGTCAGCCCGTGTTCGCGGGAGATGCCGTTGGCGCCGATGAAGGCCAGGTCGATGACGAAGCCGGAGAGCATCCTCGTCGTCCAGTGGTCGACGGTGGCGAGGGTTCCGGAGCGGACCCGGCCGCCGAGCAGCAGCACGGACACGGTGCCCGTCCCGGCGAGCGCGCCCGCGACCGGCAGGGAGGCGGTGACCACGGTGAGCGGCCGGTCGGCGGGCAGGGCCTCGGCGATGAGCTGGGGGGTGAAGCCCTCGTCGACGAAGACCGTCTCGGCGTCCCCGAGCAGCTCGGCCGCGGCGGCCGCGACCCTGCGCTTCTCGGGCACGTGGCTGGTGGCGCGGAAGGCGAGCGTGGTCTCGAAGCCGGCGCTCTCCACGGGGTAGGCGCCGCCGTGGGTGCGGCGCACCAGGCCGTGGTCCTCCAGGGCGCGCAGATCCCGCCGTACGGTCTCCTTGGCCACGCCCAGGTCGGCGGCGAGCGCGGTGACGTCGACCGCGCCGGTGGTTCGCGCCACCCGCACGATCTCCCTCTGGCGCTCTTCGGCCGTCCTGTTGCTCATGGCCGGACACCTGCTTCCTGATCTCGCTGCCCGTTCGGGCCCGGTGGGGCCCATGCAGGAAGTTCTACAGCGGGGTCTCGTTGCTGACCAGGCCTGTTGCGCGCCCGTTCCTGCCCGGTTGTGCCCGTTCGGCCGGGGCCGCGCCCGGCTCGGACCTGGGAGGGCGCGCTCCGGGAGGTGGGAGCGGGCAGCGCGGGTGCCCGGATACGGCGGCGGGCGGGCCCGTTCGGTGCCCGCCCGCCGCCGTGCGCGTCGATTTCCCGCCTGTGTCCCGCCCCTGGCCCGCCGTCAGTACGGCCAGATCGGCGGGTCGGTGACGAAGTGGCCGCCCAGGCGGGCGTGCGCCGGGTTGTCCGGGTCGAGTTCGCCCTGCTCGGCGACGAGCTTCCCGGCGTACCGCTCGGAGTCGTCCTGCGGGTCGTAGCCGAGGGCGCGCGCGGAGCCGAGATCCCACCACAGGCGGGTGTTGGCGGAGGAGCCGTGGACCACGGTGTGTCCGACGTCCTCGGCGGTCAGGGCCGCGTGGAAGAGGCGCGCGCCGTCGGCGGGGCTCATCCACACCGAGAGCATGCGCACGCTGGTCGGCTCGGGGAAGCAGGAGCCGATGCGCACGGAGACGGTCTCCAGGCCGTGCTTGTCCCAGTAGAGCTGGGCGAGGTCCTCGCCGAAGCACTTGGACAGGCCGTAGAAGGTGTCGGGGCGGCGCGGGGTGTCGACCGGGATGAGGGGGTCGTCGCCGACCGGGCGCGGGGTGTAGCCGACGGCGTGGTTGGAGGAGGCGAAGACGACGCGTCCGACGCCCTCCTCCCGGGCCGCCTCGTACAGGTGGTAGGTGCCCTCGATGTTGGCCCCGAGGATCTTCTCGAAGGAGGCTTCCAGGGAGATGCCCGCGAGGTGGATGATCGCGTCGACGCCGCGGACCGCCTCGCGCACGGCGTCCTTGTCGGTGAGGTCCGCGACGATCGAGTCCGGCTCGCCGTCGACCGGACGCAGGTCCAGCAGGCGCAGGTCGTAGCCGTACTCGGGGAGCAGACCGCGCATCAGGGTGCCGAGTCCGCCGGCGGCGCCGGTGAGCAGAACGGTGCGGGGAGCGGGCATCCTCGGAATTCTCCTTGCATCACCGTAGTGCACATGAGTGCACCGTATTCATATTCTTGGACACGCTAAGGAGGGAGGGCGCGGCGCGTCAAGTGTCCCGCGACTTCCTGTGAAACGGAAGAATCCGCTGGTGTGCGGCGGGTTGCGGCGCTTGACCGGCGTCCCCGGGGCGGCTTAGCGTGAACATGTTCAGAGATAGGGACGGCAATCAGGAATATGGACCTGGGAGAGCTCGTGACGCCAGCAGCCCCTCTCGCCGCCCGACTCGGTGTCCCCAGCGGGCCGCTGTTCTTCCCGGTCACCGCCTACGCACCCGACGGCGCCGTCGACCTCGACACCTACCGGCTCCATGTGCGGCGCGGCGTGGAGGCCGGGGCCGCCGCGGTGTTCGCCTGCTGCGGCACCGGCGAGTTCCACGCGCTGACACCGGAGGAGTTCGAGCTGTGCGTGACGGCGGCCGTCGAGGTCGCCGACGGGCGCGTCCCGGTCGTCGCGGGCGCCGGCTACGGCACCGCGCTCGCGGTCCGCTACGCCCGCCTCGCCGGGCGCGCCGGGGCCGACGGACTGCTGGCCATGCCCCCGTACCTGGTCAGGGCCGGGCAGGAGGGACTGCTGCGGCACTACCGGGAGGTGGCCGCCGCGACCTCCCTGCCCATGATCGTCTACCAGCGGGACAACGCCGTCCTCACCCCCGAGGCCGTCGTCGAACTGGCCCGCACCGAGGGGATCATCGGCCTCAAGGACGGCCTCGGCGACCTCGACCTGATGCAGCGCATCCTCAGCGCCGTACGGGCCGACGGCCGCGGGGACTTCCTGTACTTCAACGGGCTGCCCACCGCCGAACTGACCCAGTCCGCCTACCGGGGCATCGGCGTCACCCTCTACTCGTCCGCGGTGTTCTGCTTCGCGCCCGAGATCGCGGTCGCCTGCCACACCGCCTTCCGCACCGGCGACACGGACACCGTGAACCGTCTCGTCGACGGCTTCTACCGGCCGTTCGTCGAACTGCGCGACAAGGGCCCCGGCTACGCGGTCTCCCTCGTCAAGGCCGGCGTACGGATGCGCGGCCTCGACGTGGGGGAGGTGCGGCCGCCGCTGCACGAACCGGCCGGGGACCATGTCAAGCAGCTCGCTCGGCTGATCGAGCGGGGACACGCGCTGCTAGAGGAGGGCAAGTGAAGGCGTCGACGTTCGTCTATCCCTGGGACGTCAACGGGGACCCGGAGGCACCCGCGCGGATCGCCGCGCTCGGCACGGCGCAGGTCACGCTCGCCTCCGCCTACCACTCCACCCGCGCGCTGACCCCGCGCCACCCGCGGCACCGCGTCGTCACCGCCGAGCACGCGGCGGTGCTGTACCCGGTGGGCGACGGCTGGACGGACCAGGCCCTGCGCCCCGTCCCGGCCGGCGACTGGGCGCCCGGGGACGCCTTCGGCGAGGCCGCCGCCGCGCTCGCGGACGCGGGCCTGGAGGTGCACACCTGGGTGGTGCTCGCGCACAGCTCCCGCCTCGGCGCGGAGCACCCGGACACCTCCGTGGTCAACGCCTACGGCGACCGCTACCCCTGGGCGCCCTGCGTCGCGCAGCCCGCCACCCGCGCCTACCTGACCCGCCTGGCCGCCGAGGCGGCGGTACGGCCCGGGGCGCGCGGCACCGAGCTGGAGTCCCTCGGCTGGTACGGGCTGGCCCATCTGCACGCCCACGACAAGACCGCCGGGGTCGCCCTCGGGGACGCCGGGCAGTACCTGATGTCCCTGTGCTTCTGCGCGTCCTGCCGCGAGGGCTACGGCACCCGGGGCCTGGACGCCGGCGAACTCGCCGCCGCCGTACGGGCCGCGCTGGAACCGGTGTGGCGGGGCGCGCCCTCCGACGGGGGGTGGGCGGGCGTCGGCAAGCTCCTCGGCGAGGAGACGGCGGAGGCCACCCGCGCGTGGCGCGACGAAACGGCCCGGACGCTGCAGGAGGCCGCGGTCGCCGCCGTACGGCGGGCCGCGCCCGAGGGGTTCCAGGTCCTGTTGCACGCGGACCCGGTGTCCTACCACTGCGGCGCCAACGCCGGCGTCGACCCGGCCCACATCCTCTCCGTCGCCGACGGGGTGGTCGTGCCGTGCACCGGGGACGCCGGGCTCCTGACACCGTTCGCGGGAGAGGCCCGCGAGGACACCGTCCTCGCCGCCAACTTCACGGTGGTCTCCGGCATGGGCGGCAGCCCCGGCACCCTCGCGGCGGACGCGGACCGGGCCCGCCGCCTCGGCGCCACCGAACTGCGCCTGTACCACGCGGGGCTGGCGTCGGACGGGGACCTGGCGGCGGTCCGGACGGCGCTGGCCGGCCTCTGACCCCGCCGGTCACCGGCGGCGGGCCGGCGCCCGCCGTGCTCTTCCCGTGAGGCCGCGGACGCCGGTCAGGCGGGGCCGTCGCCCGGCGGTGCCGCGGGGACGGCGCGGTTGTCGCCCGCCGGGTGCCGGAGCAGCGTCGTCGCCGTCGCCGCCAGGGCGAGGCCCAGGACGACCAGCAGGAGCCGGTGGTCGAACAGTTCCACCAGGGCCGCTCCCGCCGCCAGACCGACCACGTTCGGCGTGTACACCAGGGTGTTGGCGGTGGCGGTGACCCTGCCCAGCAGCGGGCCCGGGGTCTCCCGCTGCACGGCGGTCAGCGCGACGATCAGCACGGCGGGCAGTCCCGCGCCGATCGCCAGGCAGCAGACCCACGCCAGCGGGTCGTCCGGCACCGCGCGCAGCGCCACCCCGACGGCCAGTACGGCGATGCCGTACGCCGCGAAGCGCCGTTCGCCGAGCCGGCGCAGGGCCGCACCCGAGAGCAGGCCGACGATCACCGACCCCGCGCCCTGCACGGCGTACAGCACACCCGCGTACGCGGGGGAGTGGCCGAGGGCGTCGACCACGGCGTAGACCAGCGCCCCGCTGAGGCCCGCGCAGAGCATCGTGGCGCCCCCCGCCAGGACCAGCGGACGCAGCGCGGGATGCCCCCACAGGTAGCTGACCCCCTCGGCGGTCCGTCCGCGGACGCGGTCCGGCGGGGCCGGCGGGCGGTCCTCCCGCACCCGCAGGCAGGCGTATACGACCGTGGCGAGCAGGAAGGTGACCGCGTCCAGCACGACGACGCCCGCCCCGCCGTACCCGGCGTAGAGGCCCGCGCCCGCCAGCGGGGCCAGCAGCTTCATGCCCTCGTTGGCCGTCATCCGCAGGCCGTTGAAGTCGCCGAGCAGGGACCGGTCCACGGCGGCGGCGATCAGCGCCGACTCGGCCGCGTCGTGCACCACGCCGGACGCGCCGTACACGAACAGCACCGCGTACAGCAGCCACAGCCCGCGCGGTGAGTCGACGGAGCAGAGGGTGAGCAGCAGCACCGCCATGAGCAGGCTCACGGCGATCAGCAGAGTCCTGCGGCGGAAGCGGTCGGCCAGGGTGCCCAGCAGCGGTCCGGCCAGGGTGGGGGCCCACATCGCGAGCATGCACAGCGCCGCGAGTCCGTCCGAGCCGGTGAGGTCCTTCACCCACACCCCCGAGGCCAGCCACAGCGCGGAGGTGCCGAAGCCGGAGATCACCACCCCGGTGAGGTACAGGCGGGCGTTGCCGTCCCGCAGCACGCGGGTCGCCGTCCATGTCGTCGTCATGCCTGGTCATCGTGGTGCTAAGGACCCTCCGCCGGGATCGGGCAGGTGCCTTAGAAGCGGGCCGGCCGAGCGATGAGTTCCGGGGCCCGGATCGGTCTGCCTTCCAGGAGAACGACCAGGAGGAGCAACTCGATGAACCCCATCACGCTCGACTTCGGACCGCAGACCAGGATCGTGGCGCGCCTCGCCGAGGGCGTCCGCGACGACCGGCTGGCGGACCCGACGCCCTGCCCGCAGTACGCCGTGCGCCATCTGCTCGGCCATCTCCTCGGGCTGGCCGTCGCCTTCCGGGACGCCGGACGCAAGGATCTGGGCGTCACCACGGACACCGGTCCGCAGAGCGCCCTGCCGGACATCGGACCCGGCTGGCGCGAGGAACTGCCCAAGGTGCTGGACGAACTCGCCGAGGTCTGGCGGGAGCCGGCGGCCTGGACCGGTATGACGCGCGCCGGGGGCTTCGACATGCCGGGCGAGGTGACCGCCGCCGTCGCCGTCGACGAACTGGTGGTCCACGGCTGGGACCTGGCCCGTGCCACGGGCCAGGCGTACGTGCCCGACCCCGCCGCGCTGGCGGCGTCGCACGCCTTCCTCCGTGCCGCCGCGGAGGAATCCGAGCGGGGCGACGGCATCTTCGGCCCCGTCGTCCCCGTCCCGTCCGACGCCCCGCTGCTGGACCGGACGATCGGCCTCAGCGGCCGGGACCCGGGCTGGACGCGGCCCGCGTGACACGGGCGCGGGGTCCGGGGCGTTCGCCGCATCGCGATGGCACACGGACCCCGCCCCGCTCGCCGCCGTGTGGATCTCCCCTTTCGCGTGCCGGCCGCGGTGCCGGCACGCCGGCCGCCCTGTGCGGCCTATCCCTGGTGAACGAACCCTTCGGACGCCTCGGAGCCCCCCTTCCCCGGTGACATGTCCGACTTCCGGCCGCCGTGCGACGGGCAGAACGTCCGCCACGGCGGCCGTTGAGCGTCGCGAAAGCGAACGGGTCCCCCTGCCCCCCGAGGGCGCCGGTGACACCACCCGGCAGACGGCCGTCCACCCGCCGCCCGTCCCGCGCGCCGGCCCCGCACGGACCGTCCGGGGCAACACCAAGTTCCTCTGTCAGAAGCATTGACGAAACTCCGGGGCCGCTCCTACCGTCATCGCGTCGTACTTCGTACGTCATATATGAGACGCGATACGCGAGATCCGATTCGCGAGATCCGAGAGGCGCGCATGACCTCTGTGCCCACGCCGATCCCCTCCCGCACGCAGTACGTGCTGGAGGAGATCAAACGCCGCATCCTCACCGGCCGGCTCACACCCGGCCAGGCCCTGGTCGAGACCGACCTCGCCGCACAGTTCGGGGTGTCCAAGACACCGGTGCGCGAGGCGCTCAAGACCCTGGCCGGCACCGGTCTCGTCGTGATGAGCCAGTACAAGGGCGTCACGGTGCGCATGGTGGACGCGGACATGGCGCGCGAGGTCTACGACGTGCGACTGCTCCTCGAACCGGAGGCGCTCAAGCGCGCCGTGCGCCGCGGCGCCTCCCTGGACGCCGCACGCGACGCGCTGACCCGGGCCGACCGGGCCGACGACACCGCCGAACGCTCCCTGGCCAACCGCGAGTTCCACCGCGCGCTCTATGTGCCGTGCGGAAACCCGCTGCTCGGCCGGATGCTCGACGAGGTCCGCGACCAGGCGGCCCTCGTCTCGGCCGTCGCCTGGGCGGCGGACCCCTCCTGGGAACGGGAGGCGAGCGAGCACCGGGAGATCCTGCGGCTCGCCCTCGACGGGGACGCGGACGGCGCGGCGCGCGCCCTGCACTCGCACATCGCGTCGTTCGTGCGACGGGCCTTCCCCGAAGCGGAGAGCGACGGGGAATTCGTGGCCCCGGAAGCCCAGAAAGAGGACGGTCAGGCATGACAACGACGTTCGAGACCCAGCGGGCGGCCCTGGCCGACGTGGTGGCGATCCCGGTGACCCCGTTCGCCGAGGACGGCTCCGTCGACCCAGGCACCTACCGGGCCCTGCTGCGTCGTCTCCTCGACGGTGGCATCACGACGCTCACCCCCAACGGCAACACCGGCGAGTTCTACGCCCTGACCCCCGAGGAGCGCCGGCTGGTCACCGAGCTGACGATCGAGGAGGCCGGCGGCCGTTCGGTGATCCTGGTCGGCGTCGGCCACGACGTGCCCACCGCCGTCGAATCCGCGCGGCACGCCCGTGAACTCGGCGCGCAGATGGTGATGGTGCACCAGCCCGTCCACCCCTACGTCTCGCAGAGCGGCTGGGTCGACTACCACCGCGCCATCGCCGAGGCCGTGCCCGAACTGGGCGTCGTCCCCTACATCCGCAACCCGCAGCTCACCGGCGCCCGGCTCGCCGAACTCGCCGACGCCTGCCCCAACGTGATCGGCGTGAAGTACGCCGTGCCGGACGCGGCGAAGTTCGCCGCGTTCGCCCGGGACGCGGGACTCGAACGGTTCGTGTGGGTGGCCGGGCTCGCCGAGCCGTACGCCCCCTCCTACTTCTCGGCCGGCGCCACCGGCTTCACCTCGGGCCTGGTCAACGTCGCCCCGTCCGTCTCGCTGAACATGATCGGGGCGCTGCGTTCCGGGGACTACGCGACCGCCATGAAGGTGTGGGAGCAGATCCGCCGCTTCGAGGAACTGCGCGCCGCCAACGGCTCCGCCAACAACGTCACCGTCGTCAAGGAGGCCCTCGCCTCCCTCGGCCTGTGCCGCCGCGAGGTCCGCCCGCCCAGCAGGCCGCTGCCGGAGAGCGAGCGCGCCGAGGTCGCCGCCATCGCCGCGGGATGGTCCATATGAAGTCCCCCGAGCAGCTGCGCAGCCACCAGTGGTACGGCACCGACGGACTGCGCTCCTTCAGCCACCGCGCCCGCACCCGCCAGCTCGGCTATCTGCCCGAGGAGCACCTGGGCAAGCCCGTCATCGCGATCCTCAACACCTGGTCGGACATCAACCCCTGCCACGTCCACCTGCGCGACCGCGCGCAGGCCGTGAAGCGGGGTGTCTGGCAGGCGGGCGGCTTCCCCCTCGAGTTCCCGGTCTCCACCCTCAGCGAGACCTTCCAGAAGCCGACCCCCATGCTCTACCGCAACCTCCTCGCCATGGAGACCGAGGAACTGCTGCGGTCGTACCCGGTCGACGGGGCCGTGCTGATGGGCGGCTGCGACAAGTCCACGCCCGCCCTGCTGATGGGCGCCGCCAGCGCCGACCTGCCCACCGTGTTCGTGCCCGCCGGGCCGATGCTGCCGGGCCACTGGCGCAACGAGGTCCTGGGCTCCGGCACCGACATGTGGAAGTACTGGGACGACAAGCGGGCCGGCGTCATCGGCGACTGCGAGATGCAGGAGCTGGAGAGCGGCCTGGCCCGCTCGCCCGGCCACTGCATGACCATGGGCACGGCGTCCACGCTGACCGCCGCCGCCGAGGCCCTCGGTGTCACGGTCCCGGGCGCGTCCAGCATCCCGGCCGTCGACTCCGGACACGACCGGATGGCCGCGAAGGCGGGCCTGACCATCGTCGAACTGGTCCACAAGGACCGGAAGCTGAGCGACGTCCTCACCGCCGAGGCCTTCGAGGACGCGGTGACGACCGTCCTCGGACTCGGCGGCTCCACCAACGCGGTCATCCATCTGATCGCCATGGCCGGACGCGCCGGCGTCAAGCTCACCCTGGACGACTTCGACCGCATCGCCCGCACCGTCCCGGTGCTGGCCAACGTGCGGCCCGGCGGACAGACGTACCTGATGGAGGACTTCCACTTCGCGGGCGGACTGCCCGGGTTCCTCTCCCGGATCCCGGACCTGCTCCACCTGGACCGTCCCACCGTCTGCCACGACAGCATGCGCGAGCAGATCGCCGGCGCGCAGGTGCACGACGACGACGTCATCCGCCCCCGGGACAACCCGGTCGCGGACGAGGGCGGGGTCGCCGTACTGCGCGGCAACCTCTGCCCGGACGGCGCCGTCATCAAGCACATCGCCGCCGAACCGCACCTGCTGAAGCACACCGGCCGGGCCGTCGTCTTCGACGACTACAAGCAGATGCAGCGGACCATCAACGACCCGGCGCTGAACATCACCGCCGACAGCGTGCTGGTCCTGCGGGGCGCCGGCCCCAAGGGCGGCCCGGGCATGCCCGAGTACGGGATGCTGCCGCTGCCCGACCACCTGCTGAAGCAGGGGGTGCGGGACATGGTGCGGATCTCCGACGCCCGGATGAGCGGGACGAGTTACGGCGCGTGCGTCCTGCACGTCGCCCCCGAGTCGTACGTCGGCGGACCGCTCGCCCTCGTGCGCACCGGCGACTCGATCACCCTCGACGTCGAGAACCGGGTCCTCCGGCTCGACGTCGACGACGAGGAGCTGGAGCGCCGCCGGGAGCAGTGGACGCCGCCGCCGGCGCGCTACGAGCGCGGCTACGGCGCGCTCTACAACGAGCAGATCACCCAGGCCGACACCGGCTGCGACTTCGAGTTCCTCGCCCGCCCGGGCACGGTCCAGGACCCGTACGCCGGCTGACCGGCCGTCCGGCCCCGGGCTTCCGCACACCCGGAGAGAAAGCGCTTCACCCCGCACCACACAGCACGTCGTACCGAGAAACGGAGAACAGTCATGGCCCATGCCGCAGCCGTGGCGAAACCGCCCAGGCCACCCCGGCGGCGCCGTGCCTCCGCCACGCCCCGCAGGCTCCCCTACCTGCTGATCGCGCCGGCCGCCCTGCTCATGCTGGGATTCATCGCCTACCCGGTCATCAGCGTCTTCTACTACAGCCTGCAGAACTACAACCCCACCAAGCCCTGGCGCAACGGCTTCGCGGGCTTCGACAACTTCACCCACATCTTCACCGAGGACCCGCTGTTCTGGGACACCCTCGTCTTCAGCACCAAGTGGGTGGTCGTCGAGGTCGGCCTGCAGCTGCTGTTCGGCCTCGCCCTCGCCCTCATCGTCAACCAGACCTTCGTCGGCCGCGCCCTGGGGCGCGCCCTGGTCTTCTCCCCGTGGGCCGTCTCCGGCGTGCTGACCTCCGCGATCTGGGTGCTGCTCTACAACTCCCAGACCGGCATCACCCGCTACCTCGCGGACATGGGCATCGGCGACTACGGCGTCAGCTGGCTGTCGGACACCTCCACCGTCTTCTCGGCGGCGGTCGTCGCCGACCTGTGGCGCGGCGTCCCCTTCTTCGCGATCCTCATCCTCGCCGACCTCCAGTCCGTCTCGAAGGACCTCTACGAGGCGGCCGAGGTCGACGGCGCCAGCCGCTTCAAGCAGTTCCTCCACATCACACTGCCGCACCTGAAGGACGCCATCATCCTGTCCACGCTGCTGCGCGCGGTGTGGGAGTTCAACAACGTCGACCTGCTCTACACGCTGACCGGCGGCGGACCAGCGGGCGTGACCACGACCTTGCCGCTGTACATCGCCAACACCTCGGTCGACGCCCACAACTTCGGCTACGCGTCGGCACTCACCACGGTCGCGTTCGTCATCCTGCTCTTCTGCTCGATGGTCTACCTGCGGCTGAGCAAGTTCGGAGGCGAGAAGTGATCACCAAAGAGGCCGCCCCGGCCGCCCCCGCCCCCGTGCGGACCGCCCCCGAGCCGCCCCGGCCGTCCGGGAAGCGCCGCGCCTGGGACGAGGCACCCCGCTGGCAGATCTACCTGCCCCTGGGCATCTACCTCGTCTTCACCCTCATCCCCTTCTACTGGATCCTGCTCTTCGCGCTCCGCCCGGCCGGCTCCACCTCGCTCGTGCCCTGGCCGATGACCACCGTGCACTTCGAGAAGGTCTGGACGGACCGCAGCTTCGGCACCTTCTTCCAGAACAGCGTGCTGGTCGGCGTCGCCACCCTGATCATGACGACCCTGGTCGCGCTGGCCGGCGGCTACGCCCTGGCCCGGTTCGACTTCAAGGTCAAGCGGGCGTTCATGCTGGCCCTGCTCTGCTCCCAGTTCGTGCCCGGCGCGCTGCTCCTGGTCCCGCTGTTCGAGATCTTCGCCGAACTGCAGATGATCAACTCCCTCGGCAGCGTCATCATCGCCGAGACGGTCTTCCAGCTGCCGCTGTCGATGATCCTCATCAGCAACTTCATCAAGAACGTGCCGTACTCCCTGGAGGAGGCCGCCTGGGTCGACGGCTGCAACCGGTTCAAGGCATTCCGGGTCGTCGTCCTGCCGCTGCTGCGGCCCGGTCTGATCGCCGTCGGCTCCTTCGCCTTCGTCCACTCCTGGAACCACTTCCTGTTCGCCCTGATGTTCCTCAACAACCAGGAGAAGCAGACCATCCCGGTCGGCCTCAACACCCTGATGAGCGCGGACAGCGTCGACCTCGGCGCACTCGCCGCGGGCGGCATCATCGCCGCCGTCCCCGTCGTGATCGTCTTCGCCTTCATCCAGAAGTGGCTGATCACCGGCTTCAGCGCGGGGGCGGTGAAGGGATGACCGGACCCCGGACCGCCCCCGGCGCACCGCTGCCCGTCGTCCTCGCCGGTGCCCGCGGTCACGGCCGCTGGCACGTGGCGAACATCCGCCGGCTCGAGGCGGAGGGCATCGTACGGCTCGCCGGCATCTGCGAGCTCACCCCGCTCACCGAGGACGAGTTCGGCGGTGAACTCCCCGAACAGTCAGCCGACTTCGGCGCGCTGCTGGACTCCACCGGCGCCCGGATCGCGGTGATCTGCACCCCGATCCCGACCCACACCGACCTCGCCCTCACGGCGGCCGGGCGGGGCGTGCACATCCTGCTGGAGAAGCCGCCGGCTCCGTCCTACGCCGAGTTCCGGCGGATGGCCGACGGGGTCGCCGCGGCCGGGGTCGCCTGCCAGATCGGCTTCCAGTCGCTCGGCTCGCACGCCCTGCCCGCGATCCGCGAGCTGGTCGCCGAGGGCGCCGTCGGCCGGGTGGTCGGGATCGGCGGGGCCGGCGCCTGGGTGCGGCCCGAGGAGTACTTCCGCCGGGCGCCCTGGGCCGGCCGGCGCCGGCTGAACGGCGTCGACGTGATCGACGGGGCGCTCACCAACCCCCTCGCCCACGCCGTCGCCACCGCCCTCGCGCTCGCCGGCAGCACCCGCGCCGAGGACGTCGCCGGCATCGAGACCGAGCTGCTGCGCGCCAACGACATCGAGTCCGACGACACCTCCTGCGTACGGATCACCACCGCCCGGGGCGGCTCGGTCACCGTGGCCGCCACCCTGTGCGCCGAGCGGGCCGGCGAGCCGTACGTCATGGTGCACGGCACCACCGGCCGCATCACCTTCTGGTACAAGCAGGACCGCGTACTGCTCCAGCGCGCGGACCACGGCCCGGAGGAGATGCGGTTCGGCCGCACCGACCTGCTGGAGAACCTCGCCGCCCACCTCACCGACGGCACGCCCCTGCTGGTCACCCCGGACGGGACGGGCGCCTTCATGCAGGTCGTCGAGGCGATCCGGGAGGCCCCCGACCCGGCCCCGCTGCCGGCCGGCGCCTGGCGGCACGTCCCCGGGGAGAACCGCCGCGTCGTGCCCGGCGTCGACGGCCTCGTCGCGGCCGCCGCCGACACCCTGTCCCTCTACTCCGAGCTGGGCGCCTCCTGGGCCCGGCCCGCCCACCACCTGCCGAAAGAGGTGAGCACCCGATGACCGGCAACGACTCCGTGGTGCTGCGCGTCGCGGGCCGGCCCGTCGGCCGGTACGTCACCCGGCCCGAGCTGCCCGCCCGGCTCTCCCCGCGGCCCTATCTGCACCCCGTCACCACCCTGGCCGGCACGGCGGTCACCGAGCTGAGCCCCGCCGACCACGCCCACCACCTCGGCGTCGGTGTCGCCGTTCCCGACGTCGAGGGGTTCAACTTCTGGGGCGGACGCACCTACGTCCGCGACCGGGGGCCGACCGAGCTGGACAACCACGGCTCCCAGCGGCACACCGCCTACCAGCTGCGCGACCCCGACGGTTTCGTCGAGGAGCTGCGCTGGGTGGCGGCGCCGGGCGAGCTGCTGCGCGAGCGGCGCACGGTCGCCGCCACCGAACTCACCGACGCCGCATGGGCGCTGGACTTCACCTTCTCCCTCACCAACGTCACCGAGACGCCGCTGTCCCTCGGCAGCCCCGCCACCAACGGCCGCCCCGGAGCCGCCTACGGGGGCTTCTTCTGGCGGGCCCGCAAGGAGGAGACGGCACCCGACGTCTTCACCGCCGGCGCCGAGGGCGAGAGCGAGGTCCACGGTCACCGCGCCGACTGGCTGGCGCTGGCCGGATCCACCTGGACCCTGGTCTTCGCCGGCGCCACCGAAGCGACCCGGCGGGACCCCTGGTTCGTGCGCACCGCCCAGTACCCCGGCGTCGGCTCCTCCCTCGCCCACGAGGCACGGCTGCCGGTCCCGCCCGGCGAGACCGTCGTCCGCCGCGTGGTCACCGTGGTCGCCGACGGCTGCCTCGGCCGGTCCGAGGCCGCCGCCCTGGTCCGCAAGGCGGTGGGCCCGTGACCGTCGCGCGGACCGAACCCACCTACCGCAACCCGGTGCTCAACGCCGACTGGTCCGACCCGGACGTGATCCGGGTCGGGGACGACTTCTACCTGACCGCCTCCAGCTTCGGCCGCGCCCCCGGACTGCCCCTGCTGCACTCCCGCGACCTGGTCAACTGGACCCTCGTCGGCCACGCCCTGCAACGCCTGGAGCCCGAGGCCGAGTTCGCCGTGCCCCGGCACGACTGCGGGGTCTGGGCCCCGTCCCTGCGCCACCACGACGACCGCTTCTGGATCTTCTGGGGCGACCCCGACCAGGGCATCTTCCAGGTCAACGCCCCCGAGATCCGCGGCCCCTGGACCCAGCCGCTGCTGGTGAAGGCCGGCAAGGGCCTGATCGACCCGTGCCCCCTGTGGGACGACGAGACCGGCGAGGCGTACCTCGTGCACGCCTGGGCCAAGTCCCGCAGCGGCGTCAAGAACCGCCTCACCGGCCACCGCATGCACCCGCACGGCACCGAACTCCTCGACGAGGGCGAGGTGATCGTCGACGGCGACCGCCTCCCCGGCTGGTTCACCCTGGAGGGGCCGAAGCTCTACCGGCACGACGGCTGGTTCTGGATCCTCGCCCCCGCCGGGGGAGTGGAGACCGGCTGGCAGGGCGCCTTCCGCTCCCGCGGCTTCTTCGGGCCGTACGAGGAGAAGGTGGTCCTGGAGCAGAAGGACACCGACGTCAACGGCCCCCACCAGGGCGGCTGGGTGCGCACCCCGTCCGGCGAGGACTGGTTCCTGCACTTCCAGCAGCGCGGCGCGTACGGCCGTGTCGTGCACCTCCAGCCCATGCGCTGGGGAGCGGACGGCTGGCCGGTGCTCGGGGACGACGGCGCACCCGTCGCCGTGCACCGCCGCCCGGACCTGCCGCCGCAGCCGCCGGCCGCGCCGGCCACCGACGACGACTTCCCCGGCGGACGCCACGGCCGTCAGTGGACGTGGACGGCCAACCCGAAGGAGGGCTGGACCACCCAGCACTCCGCCGACGGGCTGCGGCTGACCTGCGTGCGCTCCGCCGGCGCGCACGACCTGCGCACCCTGCCCCACGTCCTCACCCAGCGGCTGCCCGGCACCCCGTGCACCGTCGAGGTGGAACTGCGGCTCGACAGCGAGGAACCCGGGGCACGCGCCGGGCTCGCGGTCCTCGGGGACGCCTGCCGCTGGATCGGGCTCCAGCGCGGCGCGGACGGAGCGGTGCACCTGGTGCACCGGTTCACCGAGGCGTCCGCGGAGGAGGAACGGGACGCGGACCACGCGCGGCCCGCTCCCGGGGGACGGGCCCGGCTGCGCGTCGACATCGGAGCGGGGGCGCGCTGCCGCTTCTCGTACGACACCGGGGACGGCTTCCGCCCCTCCGGTCAGGTCTTCGCCGCCACTCCGTGGCGCTGGGTCGGCGCCCTGCTCGGCCTGGTGGCGGTGGCGCCCACCGGTCAGGGACACGCCGGTGCCGCCACGTTCACGCGGTTCCGGATCGGCCCGCCCGCGCACGGCTGACCACCGCCGGCCACGACAGACCCCCACAACTTCACAGTCCGTTGGATTCACCGTTGGATTCAGAAGAAGAGAGCCGACCAATGAAGATCAGCATTCTCGGAAGCAGCAGCACGGGCAGGCGCCGGGCGTCGGCCGCCGTCGCCCTGGGGGCAGTGCTCGCCCTGACCGCCACCGCCTGCGGAGACGACGGCAGCGGCGCGGGCGACGACGGCGCCGAGGGCAGCGGCAAGGGGAAGATCGTCTTCTGGGACAACAACGGAGGTGTCCGCACCGACATCTGGAAGGAGATCATCGCCGACTTCGAGAAGGCGAACCCGGACATCGACGTCCAGTACGTCGGGATCGCCTCCACCGAGTACCAGTCCAAGGTCGACACCGCCATCCAGGGCGGCGGCCTGCCGGACGTCGGCGGCATCAGCGCCTCGATGCTCGCGGGCTTCGCCGCCCAGGACGCGCTCGACACGCTGGACTTCCGGCTGGCCAAGTCGCCGCTGAACGGCAAGCTCAACAAGGACATGATCGAGTCGCTGCGCGCCGCCGGCGGCGGGGACGACAAGCTGTACTCCATCCCGACCTCGGCGAACAACGGCGTCCTGTACTACCGCACCGACCTGTTCGAGAAGGCGGGCCTGGAGGAGCCGACCACCTGGGACCGCTTCTTCGAGGCTTCGGAGAAGCTGACCGACAAGGGCAAGAACGAGTTCGGCTACACCATCCGCGGCGGCGCCGGCTCCATCGCCCAGGCCCTCGACGCGATGTACGGGCAGTCCGGCATCACCTCGTTCTGGGACTCCACCGGCAAGAAGACCACGGTCAACGACCCGAAGAACGTCGAGGCCCTCAAGAAGTACGCGGCCCTGTTCAAGAAGGTCACCCCCGCGGCCGACCTGAACAACGACTTCACCAAGATGGTCGCGCAGTGGGACTCCGGCACGATCGGCATGCTGAACCACAACCTCGGTTCGTACCAGGACCACGTCAAGGCGCTCACCACCGACAAGTTCCGGGGCATCCCGCAGCCGGTCGGACCCGGCGGCAAGCGCGTCCAGGTCTCCAACCCGGTCGACGGCGTCGGCCTGTTCAAGAGCTCCAAGAACAAGGAGGCGGCCTGGAAGTTCATCGAGTTCGCCACCTCGGCGGAGTCGAGCTCGAAGTTCAACGAGGCGGCCGGTCAGGTGCCCGCGCACATGGACGCCGCGAAGGACGAGTGGATCGGCAAGGCGGAGCCCACGAAGCTGGCGGCCGAGGCGCTGAGTGACGGTTCCACCACCATCGTCCAGCTGCCGTACTACCTGCCGGACTGGAACACGATCTCCAAGGCCGACAACGAGCCCAACTTCCAGAAGGTCCTGCTGGGCGACATGAGCGCCAAGGCGTTCCTGGACACGATGGCCGAGCAGCTGAACGAGGCCCAGGCGGAGTGGCAGGAGCAGAAGGGCTGACGCCGGTCCCCCGCGCCGTGGGGCGGCCCGATCCGCTGTGGGCCGCGGGCCGCCCCCGGTTCGTCGCGCCCACGCGGCGGGGCCGCACCTCGAACGCGGCCCCGGGCCCCTGAAGGGGCGCACCAGCGCCCCCTGTCGAGAGGCACAGCCAGTGTCCATCACGCGCAGACAAGTGGGTATCGCCGGGCTCGGCGTGCCCCTCGCCCTGGCCATGACCGGGACCGCGCAGGCCGGTCCCCGGCACCCCCGCACCCTCTACATCGCCGGTGACTCCACCGCCGCCCAGAAGTACGCCGACGCCGCGCCCGAGACCGGGTGGGGGATGGCGTTGCCCTTCCTGCTGCACCGGCAGCTCACCGTCGCCAACCACGCGGTGAACGGGCGGAGTTCCAAGAGCTTCGTGGACGAGGGCCGGCTCGGGGCGGTCCTCTCCGCCATCCGGCCCGGTGACCTCCTCCTCGTCCAGTTCGCGCACAACGACGAGAAGACCGCCGACCCCACCCGGTACACCGAGCCCTGGTCCACGTACCAGGACCACCTGCGGCTGTACGTCGAGGGGGCACGGGCCCGCGGCGCCCGGCCCGTGCTGGCCACCGCCGTGGAGCGGCGGAGGTTCGACGCGGACGGGCGTGCCGTGCCGACCCACGGGGAGTACCCGGCGGCGATGCGGGCGCTGGCCGCCGAGGAGCGGGTCGCGCTGCTCGACGTGCAGGCGCTGTCGCTGGCCCTGTGGCAGGAGCTCGGGCCCGAGGAGACCAAGAGGTACTTCAACTGGACGGCGACCGAGCAGGACAACACGCACTTCAATCCGCCCGGCGCGATCGCCGTGGCACGCATGGTGGCCCGGGAGCTGCTGCGCACCCGGGTGCTCGCGCCGCGCGACGTGCGGCGGCCGGACGGGGAGATCCCGGAGTCCTGGATCACCTGGCCGGAGGCCGACGCGTAACACCCCCTGGATCCCGAAGAAGGAGAGCCGCACCATGAGCACGTTCAGATGGCATGGGCATGCCATTACGCGAGCCGCCTCGCTGGCCGGCTGCACCGCCCTCGTGCTGGCCCTGACCGGCACCGGCGCCCAGGCCCACTCCCCGTCGCACCACCCCCGGGACGCCGCCCGGCAGACGCTCGGCGCCCACGACGGCTGGGCCTCCTACGGCACCGGCACCACCGGAGGCGCCGCCGCCGACGCCGACCACGTCCACACCGTGCGCACCTGGGCCGAGTTCAAGGCGGCCCTCGCGGACGGCGGCGACGCTCCGAAGATCATCAAGGTGAAGGGCACCATCGACGCCGTCTCCGAGGGCTGCGAGGCGTTCGCCGCGCCCGGCTACGACTTCGACGCCTACCTGGAGGCGTACGCGCCGGAGACCTGGGGCCTGGAGCAGGACCTGAGCGCCGAGCCCGACGACAGCCCGGAGGGCCTGCGCAGGACCTCCGCCGCCGCCCAGGACACGGCCATCAAGGCGAACATCCCCTCCAACACCACGATCATCGGTGTCGGCCGGAACGCCGGCATCAAGGGCGCCAGCCTGCAGATCAAGGGCGTGGACAACGTCATCGTCCGCAACCTCGCCCTGGAGAGCCCGATCGACTGCTTCCCGCAGTGGGACCCCACCGACGGCAGCCAGGGCAACTGGAACTCCGAGTACGACACCGCCGTCGTGTACGGCTCCACCCACGTCTGGCTGGACCACAACACCTTCACCGACGGCGAGCACCCCGACAGCGAGGCCCCCACCTACTTCGGGATGCTCTACCAGCAGCACGACGGCGAGCTGGACATCGTCCGGGGCGCCGACTACGTCACCGCCTCCTGGAACGTCTTCTCCGAGCACGACAAGACGATCCTCATCGGCAACAGCGACAGCGAGTCCACCGCCGTCGGCGACCGGGGGAGGCTGAAGACGACCTTCCACCACAACCTCTTCACCGGCCTGGTCGAACGCGCCCCGCGCGTCCGCTTCGGGCAGGTGGACGTCTACAACAACCACTTCGTGGCGGAGACCGGCTACTCCTACAGCTTCGGTGTCGGCAAGGAGTCTCAGCTCGTCGCCGAGCACAACGCGTTCACGCTGCCGAAGGGCATCAGCCCCGCCAAGATCATCAAGCGGTGGAACGACTCGCCGCTCACCGCCGAGCACAACCTGGTCAACGGCAGGCGCGTCGACCTGATCGCCGTGCACAACGCGGAGATCCCGGCGGAGACCGTGCGGTCCGGCGCCGGCTGGACCCCCACCCTGCGCGCCGCGGTCCACCCGGCCGCGGCCGTCCCGGCCCTGGTGAAGCACGGCGCGGGCGCCGGCCGCGTCCGCTGACCCTCCCGACCGCCGGGCCGGCGCGGTCCGCCCCCATTGCGGACCGCCCCGGCCCGGCTCCGTCATCCAAGGAGCACCCGCATGCCCTCGCCCCTGTCCCGAAGGAACTTCCTGCTCACCGGCGCCACGGCCGGCACCGCGCTCGCCCTGACCGCCGTCCCCGCCCGGGCGTCCCACCGGCCCCGCGGCCCGTTCGGCCGGTACGGCTCACCGTCCGACCGCCTCACCCCCGGAACCCTGTACGTCCACCCGGCCGGCGCCGGCGACTTCACGGGCGTCCAGGACGCCGTCACCGCCGCGACCGGCGCCGGACGCACCCTCGTCATCGCCCCGGGCACCTACCGCGGGACGGTCTCCGTCGACGCCGACCGCACCGGCATGACCTGGATCGGCGCCTCCGAGGACCCCCGCGACGTGGTGATCGTCCACAACAACGCGGCCGGCACCCCCAAGCCGGACGGCTCCGGCACCTACGGGACCTCGGGCTCGGCCACCGCCACCGTGCGCCCCGACGGGTTCACCGCCCGCTGGATCACCTTCGCCAACGACTGGCTGCGCACCGACCTCCCCGGCACCAGCGGCACCCAGGCCGTCGCCCTCAAGGTGCAGGGCGACCGCAGCGCCTTCACCCACTGCCGCTTCCTCGGCCACCAGGACACCCTGTACGCCGACTCGCCCTCCGTGGACACCTTCGCCCGCCAGTACTTCTCCCACTGCTACGCGGAGGGCGACGTCGACTTCGTCTTCGGCCGGGCCACCGCCGTCTTCGAGCGCTGCCACTTCCGCACCCTGGTCCGCCCCGACCTCACGGCCGCCCCGTACGGCTTCGTCTTCGCGCCCTCCACCGCCGGCGCCAACCCGCACGGCTACCTGGTCACCCGGAGCAGGATCAGCAGCGAGGCCCCCGACGGCTACTACAAGCTGGCCCGCCCCTGGGTGCCCAGCTCCGACCGCACCGCCCGCCCGATGCTCACCGTCCGGGAGACCCACCTGGGCGCCGGCATCGACGCGGTCGCGCCCTACACCGACATGTCCAGCGGCTACCCCTGGCAGGACCAGCGGTTCGCCGAGTACCGCAACACCGGCCCCGGCGCGGTCGTCACCGTCCCGGAGAACCGCCCCCGGCTCACCCCCGCGGAGGCCGCCTCGCACACCCGGGAGGCGTACCTCGGCGACTGGCGGCCCCGGCGGTGACCCCGGTCCCCGGTCCGCCCGGCCTGCACCAGGCGCTCAAGGACGACCTGCGCTTCCCCCTCGCCTGGGGCACCTCACCCGTCCGTGACTTCGGGCAGTGGCGCCGGGCGGCCCGGGCGAAGGTCGAGGAACTGCTCGTCGTGCCCCGGCAGGACGGCACCCCGTACGCGCCCGAGTACGCGGCCGGACCCGAAGGCGACGGCTACACGCGGGAGTCGGTGACCCTCTCGCTCACCGACCGCACCCGGGTCCGCGGCTCCCTGCTCACCCCGCACGGCACCGGCCCCTTCCCGGCCGTGCTGCTGCTGCACGACCACGGCTCCCGGTTCGACATCGGCAAGGAGAAGTGCGTCCGGCCCTGGTACGACGACGCCCGGCTCGCCTCCGCCGAGGAGTGGGCGGACCGGTACTTCGGCGGCCGCTTCATCGGCGACGAACTCGCCCGGCGCGGCCATGTGGTGCTCTGTCTGGACGCCCTCGGCTGGGGCGACCGCGGCCCCCTGGCCTACGAGCAGCAGCAGGCGCTGGCGAGCAACCTCTACCACCTCGGCTCCTCCCTCGCCGGACTCCACGCCCGCGAGGACCAGCGGGCCGCGGCCTTCCTGGCCGGTCTGGACCGGGTGGACTCCCGCCGGGTCGCCGCCGCCGGCTTCTCCATGGGCGGCTACCGCGCCTGGCAGACCGCCGCGCTCAGCGACCATGTCGCCGCCGCGGTCAGCGTCTGCTGGATGACCGGCCTCAGGGAGATGATGGTGCCCGGCAACAACACGCTGCGCGGGCAGTCCGCGTTCCACATGCTCCACCCCGGCCTCGCCCGGCACCTCGACATCCCCGACGTGGCGAGCATCGCCGCACCCCGGCCGATGCTGTTCTTCCACGGCGGGCGCGACGCCCTGTTCCCCGCCGACGGGGTGCGCGCCGCGTACGGCAGACTGCGGGACGTCTGGCGGTCGTGCGGCGCCGGGGAGCGGCTGCGGCTGAAGACGTGGCCGGAGCGCGGCCATGTCTTCGACGCCGGGATGCAGGACGAGGCCTGGGAGTGGCTGGAGTCGGTCACCGCCGGGCCGGCCTGACCGACTCCAGGGTCGGCACGACCGGCTCGATCGTGCCGTCGGCGGCGAACTCCAGGCGGTCGACGGTGGTCTCGCGGTGCGTGCCGTCCCCGCCGGACCTCCCGGGGCCGTTCAGCGCGAACCGGTGGTAGACGATGTACCAGTCGTCGGTGCCGGGCGTGTTCACCACGGAGTGGTGTCCGGTGCCGAGGATGCCGTACTCGGGGCGCTTGGACAGGATCGTGCCGCGCTCGGTCCAGGGGCCGAGCGGGGACGGGCCGGTCGCGTAGGCCACGTGGTAGTCCTCGCTGCGGGTGTCGTCCTCGGACCACATGAAGTAGTAGGTGCCGTCCCGCTTCACCACGAAGGAGCCCTCGCGGAAGTCGCCCGGGGTGATGTCCTTCACCCGCGCGGCGTCGAAGGACACCATGCCGTCGTCGAGCGGGACCACGTAGCCGCGACCGTTGCCCCAGTACAGGTACGACTGCCCGTCGTCGTCCGTGAACACGGCCGGGTCGATCATCTGGCCGCTGAACTGCGTCTTCCCGATCAGCGGCTTGCCGAGCGCGTCCGTGAAGGGCCCGGCCGGGGAGTCGGCCACCGCGACCCCGATCTGCTGCTCGGCGCAGAAGTAGAAGTAGTACTTCCCGTCGCGTTCCGCGATCGCGGGCGCCCAGGCGTTCCGGTCGGCCCAGGACACGTCGGGCCCGAGGTCGAGGACCACCCCGTGGTCCTCCCAGTGGACCAGGTCCTTCGACGAGAACGCCTTGAACCGCGTGCCGCCCCAGCCGGGGAAGCCGTCCGTGGTCGGGTAGATCCAGTACCTGCCGTCCATGTAGCGCACGTCGGGGTCCGCGTAGAGGCCGGGCAGTACGGGGCTGCGGGTGGGCACCGCCTCCACGGTCCAGGTGCGCCGCGTGCCGTCGGCGGCCGTCACCGTGTACGTCCGCGGCTCGCGGAAGTCGCGGCGGGTCCCGGACCGCGGGCTGACGGTCGCGCCCTCGCCCGTCCACAGCTTCGGCGCGAGGCGCCGCAGGTCGGCGCCGGGCTCCATCGGCAGCACCACCCTGCCCGTCTCCTCACTGACGACGGCGTACCCCTTCTGGCCGGGCGCCGTGGCGTCCACGACCGACGCGGGGCTCTCCGGGTAGGCGGCGAGCAGCCGGTCGTACTCCGCCCGCGTCACCGGGATGACGGTGCCGTGCCGCGGGCTGGCCGGCAGCTGGTAGTCCGCCGACGGCGTCCACCGGCCCGAGTCGAGGTCGGTGGTCTCGAAGGGGAGGTAGCCCCGGCCGCCGTACTCGTCGATGAACAGGTACCACTTCTCCTCGGTGTTCGACTTGAAGACCGTCGGCCCCTCGCCCCGGTCCATCGCCCCGCTGCCGATGCAGTCGGAGACGAACCGGTACGAGGTGTCGGTCAGGGACGCCGACTTCTCACCGGTGACGAACTTCGAGCAGGGCGAGCCGGAGGACGGGTCGCGCTCGTCCTTGGTGTAGCGGTAGTACGTGCCGTCGTGCTCGACGACGGTCGAGTCGATGACCGAGTAGCCGGGATCGTTCCAGACCTTCGGTTCGCTGAAGGAGCGGAAGTCCTTCGTGGTCGCGTACAGCATCCTGTTGTAGGTCGAACCGGTGTGGTCCGGGTCGTCGCCGGCGTAGAGCTTGGACGCCCAGAAGACGACGTACGCGTCCAGCTCGTCGTCCCAGTAGGCCTCCGGGGCCCAGGTGTTGCCCGCGTTGTCCGGGGACACCCGCACCAGGCGCCGGTCGGTCCAGTGGACCAGGTCGGTGGACTCCCACACCATGATCGACTTGCTGCCGTGCCGCTGCACCTCGTCCCAGCTGCCGCTGCTGCCGCGGTACATCCGCAGATCGGTGGCGATCATGTAGAACCTGTCGCCCCCGGGGGAGCGGATCACGAACGGGTCCCGCAGTCCCCTCTCGCCGGTCGTGGAGGTCAGCACCGGTGCGCCCGCGTTCAGTTCGCGCCAGTGCAGGGCGTCGTTGCCGCGGCTGAGCGCGTAGCGGATCTGCTCGCCGTCGGCGGTGCCCTCGCCGGTGAAGTAGGCGAAGAGGTAACCGGCGTACGGGGAGGGGTTCTTCACGGGCGGTGCTCCGGGGTGTGCGGCGCCGGGCGGGGCGGCGAGCAGTGCGAGGAGGAGGGCGAGGAACGGGACGAGAAGCGTGCGGCGTGCGGTGTGGCGGCGCATGACACTTCCTGTCGGAGTCCGGGGGATTCTGTTGTTTCACCGGAGTGTCACCAGCGGGGTGCGGGGCGTCAACAGAGGGGAGCGGGGCGGGAGGTGCCGAAAGTTTTCGGGTGTTTTCGCTGTTCGGAGCCTCGGACGGACGGCGGACGCCCCGCCGGGGGTGAACCGGCGGGGCGTCCTGGCGGCGGCCCGGAGTCATGGGCCGGGCGGGATCAGTCGTAGGTGACGTCCGTCGCCGAGAACTTGCAGTACGTCCCGTCGGCGCCGGAGCCGAGGTCCTTCGGCTCCTTGCCCGAGCTGTTGCCCTGGTAGCGGGTGCAGGTCTTGATCTTCTTCTTGCTGTCGCCGTGGACGCGGATCTTCGACAGCGTGGCGGTGTCGCCGTAGTTGGTGTTGATGCCGACGATCGACTTGCCGGGTGCGGTCACGTCGATGTCGCTCAGCACGACGGTGCGCTTGTACTGCTTCTTGCAGTTGCCGCAGGAGCGCACCAGCTTGCCGAAGTCCTCGACCTGGAAGCCGGTCACGGTCAGCTTGCCGGCGCCGTTGAACTGCAGCACCTTGTCGTCGGCCTTCCTCGCGCCGCCGCCGATCACCTTGTACTGGGCCGACGAGGACGTGCCCTTGAAGCTGGCGGCGTCCTCGCCGACGTCCAGCCACCACACGTTCTGCAGCGTGCAACTGCCCTTGCAGTGCACGCCGTCGGCGGCCGGGGTGCCGATGATCACGTTCTTCAGCGTGGCGCCGTCGGCCAGCTCGAAGATCGGGTCCTGGCCCTCGTCCTGGCTGTCGCCGCCCAGATCGCCCGTGCCGTAGAACTTCTTCAGGCCGCCGTCGTACGTTCCGGAGACCGCGACGGTGCTGGACACCGGCTTGCTGCCGGTGTCGGAGGGCCAGGAGGTGGCCGCGCCGGCCGTGGAGAGCATCGAGGTGGTGACGATCGCCGCGCCGGTGATGCCGAACGCGGAGAGCCCGGCGATCACGGCCCGCCGTCCGGTGGTGCGGCGGCGGTGGGAGACGCGCTGTTCGGGACGTGCAGTCATGCGCAATTTTCCTTGCGTGCGGAGAGACGTTGCGTCTCCTGGTCGCCGCCACCAGGGGAAGGGTTGCCGCGGTCCGTGATCTTTTTACGAACTCCCGCCGTCCGCCCCGCCGTCGGCGCCCCGCGCCGCGAAGCCGCCGCCCACCCGCGCCTCCCGGGACCCGGTGCCGGCGGTCGCCGCGTAGGTGTCGTCACCGGCGTCCCGGCCGCCCCGGTCGTGGTCGTACTGCCCCGCGAACACCCACTCGCCGGCTTCGACCGCGCGGCCCTCCTTGAGCGTCCAGGTGTAGACGAGGAAGCCGTCCCGCTCCTCCACCGCGAGGGCGAAGTCGTCCTCGGGCAGCGAGCGCCAGGCGCCCGTGGAGGTCACCCCGCCGGTCTGCGCGATCCGCAGTTCCACCGTGAGCGCGGTCAGCCGCTCCTTCGTCTTGAGGGTGACGTTGCTCTGCGCCCAGAACTCGTTGCTGTGCGGGTCCACCGAGCCGTCCGACCACAGCGGCCCGTCCTCCACCCCGGCAGGCGGCCGGGAGGGTCCACCGGTCGGGCCCGGCGTCCCGGCGGGCGGGGTGACCGGGTTCCGGGACCCCTCCGGGGGGTCCGGCGCGGGGTTCACCGGCGTCGCGGGCGCCCGGCTGGCCCCGGGGGAGGGCGTCGACGTCGGCGGGACGGCCACCTGCCGCTGCGGCGGAGCCTCCTCGTCCTGCACCGCGGACGCGACCGCGTACCCGCCCACCGCCAGCACGCCGGCCACCGCGGCCGTCGCGCCGGCCACCCGGATCCAGCCCCACACCGGCGGACGCGCGGCCCGGCGCTCCGGGCGGGCCGGTCCGGCCATGCCGCGTTCCACCCGGGCCAGGATCCGCTCCCGGTCGGGCTCGTGCGCCCCGGCCGCCTCGTGCAGCCGGGCGCGCAGCTCCTCGGGCACGTCCCGCCGCATCGTCATCGGTTCCTCCCCGTGGCCCCGCCGGGACGTCGACGCACGCCCCCGGCCGCCTCCCCGCCCGCGGTGGCCGCCACCGCCTCGTGCACCCGGCGCGGTACCTCCCGCGTGCCCAGCAGCCGCTGCAGTTCGGTCATCCCCTTCGAGGTCTGGCTCTTCACCGTACCGACCGAGATGCCGAGCGCCAGCGCGGTGTCCTTCTCCGACAGGTCGAACGCGTGCCGCAGCACCACGCAGGCCCGCTTGCGGAACGGCAGCCGGCGCAGCGCCTCCTGCACGTCCACCACGCCCGGCACGTCGGGGTTCTCGGCCCGCTCCTCGCGCGGCGACCAGAACAGCGCGATCCGCCGCCGCTCCCGCACCGCGCTGCGGATCCGGGTACGGGCCAGGTTGGCCACCACGCCCCGGGCGTACGCCGCCGGATGGTCGGCGGCCCGCACCCGGTCCCAGCGGTGCCACAGCGCCAGCAGCGCGTCCGCCGCCAGATCGTCGGCGGCGTCCGCCTCACCCGTCAGCAGATGCGCCAGCCGGGACAGTTCGGCGTAGTGGCGTTCGAAGAACGCGTGGAACTCCACGGAGGCGGCGTCGTCGACGACGGTGCCCACGGGCGACCTCCCCTCGCAGCGGTGCCGGGCGGCCCGACGGGGACCCGGTGACGGTGTGTGTCATGTAGATGACATGTGAAAGTCCGGAGCCGACCGGAGTGAGTTCCGGAGCGTAGCAGTGATCATTGACCGGTTCGTACGGAGGGTCGAACGCTGTCTGGCCGGTCGGCAGGCGAATCCCGTCACACGAAAGCACGGAACGACGTCCGGGAGAAGTGCGGGGACGGCAGACATCGCGACACGGCGCGACGGGCCGCCCCCGGGGGGATGGGGGCGGCCCGTCCGTAGAGACGGCCCGGGGGCCGGAAGGGTTCAGTCCCGCAGCGCCGCTTCCATGGCGGCCCTGGCGACCGGGGCCGCAAGACCGTTGCCGCTGATCTCCGAGCGGGCCGCGTCGGACTGCTCCACCATGACGGCCACGGCGACCTGCTCGCCCGTGGAGTCCGAGGTGGCGTACGAGGTGAACCAGGCGTACGGCATCTTGCTGTTGTTCTCGCCGTGCTGCGCGGTGCCCGTCTTGCCGCCCACGGTGGCGCCGGACATCCGCGCGTTCGACCCGGTGCCCTCCTCGACCACCGTCTCCATCGCCGACCGGAGCTGCTCGGCGGTGGAGGAGCTGACGATCCGCTTCGTGGCGGCCCCGTCGTCGTGGTCCTCCAGCACGTCGCCGTCGCCGTCGGTGACCCGGCTCACCATGTGGGGCGACACCAGCTCCCCGTCGTTGGCCAGCGCCGCCGTCACCATCGCCATCTGCAGCGGGGTCGCGGTCACGTCGAACTGGCCGATACCGGTGAGCGCGGTCTGCGACGGCACCATGTCCGAGGGGTAGACGCTGGTGTGGGCGCGCACCGGCACGTCCTGCTTCTCGTCGTTGAAGCCGAACTTCTCGGCCGTCGCCCGCACCTTGTCCTGGCCCAGGTCCACGGCCATCTTCGCGAAGACGTTGTTGCAGGAGTACTGGAGCGCGACCCGGATCGAGGCGTCCTCGCAGGGCGCGTCGGGGTTCTCGTTGGTGAGGTCCGTGACCGTGCCCGGCAGCGTGTACGGGTCGGGGCTGTCGGTCCGCGCGTCCACCGACGTGTACAGCCCGTCCTCCAGCGCGGCCGCGGCGACGACCAGCTTGAAGGTCGAGCCGGGCGGCAGCGGCTGGCGCAGCGCCCGGTTGGTGAGCGGCTTGTCGGGATCCCCGGTCAGCTTCTGCCAGGCCTCGCCCGCGGTGTTGGCGTCGGTCAGCGCCGTCGGGTCGTACGAGGGGGTGGACACCGCCGCGAGGATCCGGCCGGTCTTCGGGTCGATGGCGACCGCCGCGCCCTTCTTGTCGCCGAGCGCCTCGTACGCCGCCTTCTGCACCGCCGGGTCGACGGTCGTCACCACGTCGCCGGGGTCGGCGCGCCGGTCGGTGACGGTGTCCGTCACCGTCTTCAGCCGGGGGTCCGTGCCGTTGAGCACGTCCTCGTAGATGCCCTCCAGCTGCGTCGGGGCGTAGGCCTGCGAGGCGTAGCCCGTCACCGCCGCGTACAGCGGGCCGTTCTCGTAGGTGCGCTTGTGGGCGAGGTCGCCCCCTTCCGTCCGCGCCGAGCCGGTGACCGGCTCGCCGGCCACGATGATGTCCCCGAGCGGCTCCGCGTACGTCTCGATCGCGTTGCGCCGGTTGTCACTGTCGTCCGCGAGCGCCCGGCCCTCGTGGAACTGCACCCAGGTCGCCCTGACCAGCAGGGCGAACACCAGGAGCAGTATGAAGACCGAGGCATGCCTGATCGTCTTGTTCATACCGTCCGGACAGACGAACGGGAGGGGCCGATGCGTTCCCTTACGCCCGTTTTCTCATCGGGCGTTCATGAAGCGGCCAGGTGGAGCACCAGCTCGTCGATCTCGGCGCCCCGCGCGGCGGCGTACCCCGTGGCGTGCGCGGAGACCTCGAAGCCGCACCGCTCCAGCACCCGCCGCGACCCCGTGTTGTCGGCGGCCACGCGCGCGTACAGCGGGCGATCGGACACCTCGGCCAGCAGCCCGCGCAGCGCGGCCGTGGCGATGCCCTTGCCCCAGTAGGCGCGGTCGACCCAGTACGTCACCTCGCGCTCGCCCGGCTCCCCGTACACCGACGCGTGGCCCACCACGTCGCCGTCGGCCAGCACCGTGCGCACCACGATCCCCGGCGAGCTGCGGATGTGCGCCCAGTGGGCGTCGAAACGGGACCGGTCGGCCGGGTCCTCGGGGGTGAAGGCCGCCATGTGCAGCGACTCCGGGTCGTTCAGCTGCCGGTAGAAGACCGGCAGGTCGCTGTCGTGCACCGGTCGCAGGGCGATGTCCATGGGTCAGAGCCTCCGGGTGGCCAGGGTCAGCCGGTCGCGTGCGTCGAACAGGGCGTCCTTGACCATCTGCTCGTGCGCGGGCGTGAGCCGCGCCACCGGCACCGAGCAGCTGATCGCGTCCCGTGCGGGGGTCCGGTACGGGATCGCCACGCCGAAGCAGCGCAGCCCCAGGGTGTTCTCCTCGCGGTCCACGGCGAAGCCCTGCTCGCGCACCAGGTGCAGCTCCTCGATGAGCTTCTCCCGGTCGGTGATGGTGTTCTCGGTCAGCGCCGGCAGCGTCTCCGGGAGCATCTTGCGCACCTGCTCGTCCGCGTAGGTGCTCAGCAGCGCCTTGCCCAGCGACGTCGAGTGCGCGGGCAGCCGGCGGCCGACCCGGGTGAAGGGGCGCAGGTAGTGCTGCGACTGGCGGGTGGCGAGGTAGACCACGTTGGTGCCGTCCAGCCGGGCGAGGTGGATGGTCTCCGTGGTGTCGTCCGAGAGCCGGTCCAGCGTGGGCCGGGCCGCCGCGACGACCTCGTCGCCGTCGATGTAGGACGTGCCCACCAGCAGCGCCCGGACGCCGATGCCGTACCGGGTGCCGGTCGCGTCCGTCTCCACCCAGCCGAGCTCCACGAGGGTGCGCAGCAGCATGTAGAGGCTCGACTTGGGGTAGCCCACGGCCTCCTGGACCGCCGCCAGGGAGTGCATGCCGGGGCGTCCGGCGAAGTATTCGAGCAGTTCAACGGTCCGCACCGCGGACTTGACCTGGGCGCCGCCGCCCGTCTCGCCAGCCGACATCGCCCTTGACCCCTTCGTTGGCCTGGAAATAGTCTCCGAAGCACATTCACCCACAGAGACGGCGTTCAGTATATCGAACACCGCTGCGGGGTGGCGTACATACTGCGGCATTGCATGCGGCAATCAAGTGGAGGGACCCGCGGTGGCAGCAGCACCAGTCTGGAGTGTCGACCCCCGAACCGGGAAGCAGCGTGAGCAGGTTGCGGTGGAGGCCACAGCCCAGGAGGTGGACGCCGCCGTCCGCGCCGCGCACGAGGCGCGCGACGCGCTGACGGACCGCACCGTCCGCGCCGCCTTCCTGCGCTCGGCCGCCGACGAGCTCAAGGCCGCCAGGGACCGGCTCGTCGAGGCCGCCGACGCGGAGACCGCCCTCGGTCCGGTCCGGCTCAACGGCGAACTCGCCCGCACCTGTTACCAGCTGCGCGCCTTCGCCGGCATCGTCGAGGAGGGCGCCTTCCTCGACGTCGTCATCGACCACCCCGACGACACCGCGACCCCGCCCGTCCCGGACCTGCGCCGCTACAAGATCCCGCTGGGCGTCGTCGCCGTCTACTCGGCCTCCAACTTCCCCTTCGCCTTCTCCGTGGCCGGCGGCGACACCGCGAGCGCCCTCGCGGCCGGCTGCCCGGTCGTCGTCAAGGCCCACCCCGACCACCCCGGACTGTCCGAGCTGGTCGCCAAGGTGCTGCGCCGTGCCGCCGCCCGCCACGGCGTTCCCGAGGGCGTGCTCGGCCTGGTGCACGGCTTCGAGGCGGGCCTCGAGCTGATCAGGCACCCGCTGGTCGCGGCGGCCGGCTTCACCGGCTCCGTCCGCGGCGGCCGTGCCCTCTTCGACGCGGCCGCCGCCCGGCCCGTCCCCATCCCGTTCCACGGGGAGCTGGGCTCCCTGAACCCGGTCGTCGTCACCGAGGCCGCCGCCGCCGAGCGCGGCGAGGCGATCGGCGCGGGGCTCGCCGGTTCCATGACGCTGGGCGTCGGCCAGTTCTGCGTGAAGCCGGGCCTCGTCCTCGCGCCGGCCGGCGAGGCCGGTGACGCGCTGGTCAAGTCGCTGACGGCCGCCGTCAGCGACACCGACGCGGGCGTCCTGCTCGACCACCGCATGCGGGACAACTTCGTCGCCGGGGTCGCCGAGCGCGGCGAGCTGCCCGACGTGGAGTCCCCGGTGACTCCCGGAGCGGGCGGCGAGCACACCGTCAGCGCCGGGTTCCTCACCGTCCCGGCGGGCCGGCTGGCCGAGGAGGGCGAGCACGACCTGCTCCTCGAGGAGTGCTTCGGACCGGTCACCGTGGTGGCCCGCTACCAGGACGACGCCGAGGTGCGGGCCGTGCTGTCGCGGCTGCCCGGCAACCTCACCGCGACCGTCCAGCTGTCCGACGCGGAGGCGGCGGGGGAGGGGCGCGGCGCCGAACTCGTCCAGGAGCTGACGCCGCTGGCCGGCCGGGTGCTGGTGAACGGCTGGCCCACCGGCGTCGCGGTCGCCCCCGCCCAGCACCACGGCGGCCCGTACCCCGCGACCACCTCGACGTCCACGTCGGTCGGCGGCACGGCCATCGAGCGGTGGCTGCGGCCGGTCGTCTACCAGGGGACGCCCGAGGCGCTGCTGCCCGCGGAGCTGAAGGACGGCAACCCGCTGGGGCTGCCCCGGAGGTTCAACGGCGGGCTGGAGCTCTGAGTCCGCTCACCCCGCGGTCGGCTCCAGGCCCGCGTCGCGGGCCAGGAGCGCCGCCTGGACCCGGTTCTCGCAGTCGAGCTTGGTCAGGATGCGGCTGACGTACGTCTTCACCGTGGCCTCGCTCATGTGCAGCCGGGCACCGGCGTCCGCGTTCGACAGGCCCTCGCCGAGCAGGGCCAGCACCTCGCTCTCGCGTGCGGTCAGTCCGGCCAGCCGGCGCCGCGCCTCCTCGCCGCGCACCGTCGCGGCGGGCGAGGCGAGGGTGTCCACGACGTGCCGGGTGGCGGCCGGCGACAGATAGGCGTTGCCGGCCGCCGCCGCGCGGACCGCGTGGATCAGCTCCTGCGGCGCGGAGTCCTTCAGCAGGAAGCCCGCGCTGCCGTGGCCGAGCGCCCGCAGCACGTTGTCGCGTTCGCCGAACGTGGTGAGGATCAGCACGCGCACCCCCGGTGCGACGCGGCCGAGTTCGGCCAGCGCGGTCAGCCCGTCCATCACCGGCATCTGGATGTCCAGCAGCGCCACGTCGACCGCGGTGCTCCGGGCGGTCTCCACCGCCTCCCGGCCGTCCCGCGCCTCGGCCACGACATCGATGTCGTCCGCCGAGGTGAGGATCATCCTGATGCCGGCCCTGATGAGCGGCTCGTCGTCGGCGACGAGGACCCGGATCACACGGCCTCCTGCGCGGTGTCGGTCGGACAAGTGAACGGCGGAGCCCGCCCATCATGCCCGATCCGGTGGCGGCCGCCACCTACTGCCGGTCAGATCTCGTGCTTGTAGGACTCCTTCGAGGACAGCTTCCCGTCGCGGAAGCAGAACCGGTAGACGATGTCCTCGTCCTCGTCCACGAAGTGCTCGCAGACCGCGTCCTCGGGCAGCGGCGGGCCGCTCTTCTCCACGCCGTCGGTGAGCAGCGAGCCGCCCTCCGGGAACTTCTTCCGGAGGTCCGCCTCGGCGTCGCCGACCTCGGCCGACTCGTACACGCTCGCCGGTATGACGCCCTTCTCCACCTCGTCCATCAGCTTCCCCATCCCCCAGAACAGGAGGGCGCCGGCGCCCACGACGAGGGCCACGGCGGTGAGTGAGCACCCGAGGGCGATGTTCTTCTTGCTGCTCATGATGGAGGCGAACTCCTTCTGCGGATCGGAACGGTGTGCGTTGACCGCTCCACCGTCGCCCGCGGGGCCCGCGCCGGTCTGCCCCCGGAAGTCGTCGTCCGCGACGACGGAAGTCGCACCGTCCGGCTGGGCCCGGCCCCCGCCGCCGTACGGCAGCACCCCGGCGAGCCGGAAACCCCCGCCGGGCGCGGGGCCGGTGTGCACCATGCCGCCGACCAGCCGGGCCCGCTCCTCGAGGCCGGTCAGCCCCTGGCCGCCGCTGACCGCGGGCGGCCCGGCCGGCGCGCCGGGCGGCACCGGCCCGTTGGCCACCTCGACCACCAGGCTGTCCGGTTCGTAGCGCAGCGCCACGGTGATCGGCGCGCCCGGCGCGTGCTTGTGGGCGTTGGTCAGACCCTCCTGGGCGATGCGGTACACCGCGTGGTCGGCCGCGGGCGCGAGGGGCCGTTCGGTGCCGGTGCGGCGCAGCTCCACCGTCGCGCCCGCGGCCCGCGAGGACTCGACCAGCGCGTCGACGGAGGCCGCCACCCGGGCCGTCGCCGGTCCGGACTCCTCCGTGTCCGGCGCGGGCTCGGCCACGCCGTCCCGCAGGATGCCCACGGCCTCGCGCAGCTCCCGCATCGCCGCCCTGGAGGCCTCCCGGAGGATGCCCACCCCTTCGCGCTGGCGGTCGCCCAGGTCGGGGTCCACCTCCAGCGCCCCGGTGTGCACGGCGATCAGGGCGAGCTGGTGTCCGAGGCTGTCGTGCATGTCCTGGGCGATGCGCTGCCGTTCCAGCAGCCGGGCCTGCCGCGCCACCATCGCCCGCTCGCGCACCAGTTGGGCGTTGTGCCGCTGCAGCGCGTCCAGCAGCGCGTGGCGCTGGGCGCGGTACCGGGAGGCGAGCCCCGGCACGACCGCCAGCACCAGGTAGGAACCCGCGCCCACGGCCGTCAGCAGCACCGGCAGTCCGAGCTCCTCGACGCCGGCCGTGTCGGAGAAGGCTGCGACGAAGTAGAGCGCGAGCCCGGCCGCGTACGCGCCCAGAGCCCGCCACGGGCGCTTGATGCGGCTGCCCGCCGACCAGCTCGCGCAGACCAGCAGCGGATTCGCGCCGAGCACCGCACCGGCCAGCGCGGAGGAGACCATCAGCACGGTCGCCGGCAGCGCGCGCCGGGCCAGTGACAGTACGGCGACCGCCAGCGCCATGGCGGCGCCCCGCGCCCCGGATCCGCTCTCCGTGGTGTGGAGGAGCCCCGCCGTCCCGGAGAGCACCGCGGTGAGCACCACCTCTCCGGCGATGCGTTTGCGGGGCCACGGGGAGGCGGCGGCGAGCCGGGAGCGGAGCGGTCGGCGGGCAAGGGGGGTCTGTGCTGCGTCCACGCGCAGACGATAGAGGGCGGCCCCCGGGCGCCCGCGTCCCCCCTTCGGTGTGCCGGCGTACGACGAAAGTGAACAACCGGCCGCCAACGTCCCTGTCACCTTTGGTCGTTGCGGACGGCGACTTATGGAGACTGCTCCGGGCGGGGGCGCGCGGTGAGGATGGCTCCGCCGGACGCCGACAGGGGCGGCGGCAGGGACCGACGGCCTCGGGGAGCGACACGGTGGACAGTGCGGCACAGCGGACGGGCGGACGTTTCACCGTCCGGCAGAAGACCTCTCTCAAGAGCGACCGGTACACCGTGAGCGAGCTGCTCCCGGACGGCTCCGACGGCAGGGTCCTCGCCTTCGCCGAGCGCGGGCGGCTCTCGCTCGACGAGGAGATGACCTTCTACACCGACGAGTCCAGGAAACGGGTCCTCTTCACCGTCAGGGAACGCAGCCTCCTCGCCACCGGCGCCGACGCCGGCGACGGCTACACCGTGCGGGACGCGGAAGGCGGCTCCCTCGGCGTGTTCGAGGAGAGGTTCCTCGCCTCCCTGCTGCGCTCGACGTGGGTCCTGCGCCCGCAGGACTCGCCCCCGGTCGTCGGCCGCGAGCGCAACCGGTTCGTGGCCCTGCTCCGCCGTGTCTGGAACTTCCTGCCGCTGGACCTGGTGCCGTTCGTCTGGCCGTACCACTTCGACTTCGAGACGGACGGCAAGCCGGTGATGAGGGTCGACAAGAAGTTCGGGCCGCGCGACCGCTATGTGGTCGACCTGGCCGGGCCCGGTCTCGACCCCCGCCTCGCCATCGCCCAGGCCGTCGCCCTGGACGCCTTCCAGGGCCGCTGACCGGGACCGCCGTCCGGGCCCCGGAACCGTGCCCCGCCTGCGAGAATCCTGCCATGGACATCAAGATCCCCGAACTGCCCTTTCCCTTGCGCACCTATGGCCCCGACGGGCACTGGGGTTATGAGGACGGCGTCCTCACCGGATGGGCCGGCCCCCGGCAGGACCGTTTCGTGCCGCCCACCGGCGAGGCACTGGACCCCGCCTCCGACGCGCCGCGACTGCTGGGCGCGCCCGAGGGGGACTTCCAGCTGATCGCCCGGGTCACCGTCGGGTTCGCCGGTGCCTTCGACGCCGGGGTGCTCTACGTCCATGTCGGCGAGCGGGCCTGGGCCAAGCTCTGCCTGGAGTACTCCCCGGACGTGCCCACCGTCTGCACGGTGGTCACCCGGGGCCACTCCGACGATGTCAACTCCTTCACCGTCGAAGGCAGTTCCTTCTGGCTCCGGGTCAGCCGAACCGGCCGCGCGTTCGCCTTCCACGCCTCCCGCGACGGCGAGCGCTGGACCTTCGTCCGGCTCTTCACCCTCGGCGACGAGCAGGAGACCGGGGCCGCGCTGGTCGGCTTCCTGGCGCAGTCGCCGATGGGGGAGGGCTGTGTGGTCACGTTCGACCACCTCGCGTTCCGGCCGGAGTGGCCGCGCGACCTGCGGGACGGCAGCTGAGGAATGAAGACGGCTGCTTGAACGTTCATCCAGTTGCGGAGGGAGTCTCCGCGGCCGTACGACCCTGGAGAGAGCCGACTCATGCGCGTCGAGATCTGGAGCGACATCGCCTGCCCCTGGTGCTATGTCGGAAAAGCCCGCTTCGAGAAGGCGCTGGCCGCCTTCCCGCACCGTGAGCAGGTCGAGGTCGTGCACCGCTCCTTCGAGCTGGACCCGGGCCGCGCCAAGGGCGACGTCCAGCCGGTCATCTCCATGCTCACCAGGAAGTACGGCATGAGCGAGGCGCAGGCCGAGGCCGGCGAGGACAACCTGGGCGCCCAGGCCGCCGGCGAGGGCCTGCCCTACCGCACCCGCGGCCGCGACCACGGCAGCACCTTCGACATGCACCGCCTGCTGCACCTCGCCCGTGCGCGGGGCCGCCAGGAGGAGCTGCTCGACCTGCTGTACCGGGCGAACTTCGCCGAGGAGCGGTCCGTCTTCGACGACGACGGACGGCTCGTCGAGCTCGCCGTCGCCGCCGGACTCGACGCCGACGCCGTGCGCGAGGTCCTCGCCGACCCCACCGCGTACGCCGACGAGGTCCGCGCCGACCAGCGCGAGGCCGCGGAGCTCGGCGCGAGCGGTGTGCCGTTCTTCGTGCTGGACCGCAAGTACGGTGTCTCCGGCGCCCAGCCCGCCGAGGTGTTCACCGAGGCGCTGACCCAGGCCTGGGGCGAGCGCCCGCCGCTGACGGCCGTCGGCGGCGACGCGCAGGCCTGTGGCCCGGACGGGTGCGCGGTGCCCCAGAAGTAGAGCGCGCAGGTCAGCGCGTACGCATAAGCGTTCCTTTGCGATATCGCGCAGGATTCGGCAATGGACGGGGAGGTGCCGGGGCCGCAGAGTGGTGCCATGGAGACCTTCGAGAACCTCGTCCGTGCCGAGTTCACCCCGAAGAACACCTATCTGAACACCGCGAGCAACGCCCTCCTGCCCGCCCGCGCGGTGGCCGCCGTCCAGAACGCCGTGCGGCTGCGCGCGGAGGGCCGCTCGCTCGACCCGCTGTTCGCCGACGTCGAGGCGTGCCGCGGCGCGTACGCCCGGCTGGCCGGCGTCCCCGCCGGGCGGGTGGCGGCCGGGGCCACGGCCGCCCTGCACACCTCGCTGATCGCCGCCTCGCTGCAGCCGGGCGCCGAAGTCCTCACCGCCGAGGACGACTTCACCTCCGTCCTCAACGCGTTCCACACCCGCGGCGACCTCAAGGTGCGGGCCGTGCCGCTGGAGCGGCTCGCCGACTCCGTGCGGCCCGGCACCGCGCTGGTCGCGGTCAGCGCCGCCCAGTCCGCCGACGGCCGGATCGCCGACCTGCCCGCGCTGCGCGAGGCGGCCCGGACGCACGGGGCGCGCACCTACGTCGACTTCTCCCAGGCGGCCGGCTGGCTGCCGATGGAGGCGGGCGCGTTCGACTACTCGGTCTCCATCACCTACAAGTGGCTGCTCGGCCCGCACGGGGCGGCGTTCCTCGTGGTGCCCGAGGACCTCGGGGACCTCCCGCCGGTGCAGGCGAGCTGGGTCGGGGCGGAGCAGCCCTGGGCCAGCTGCTACGGACCGGTCGCCGAACTGGCGGGCTCGGCCCGGCGGTTCGACTCCAGCCCCGCCCTGTTCAGCTACGCGGGGCTGCGTGCCTCCCTCGAACTCGTCGAGGAGATCGGCGTGGACATTGTCCGCGCCCACGACCTGGCCCTCGCCGACCGCTTCCGCGCGGGGCTCGCGGAGCGGGGCCACACGCCCGTGCCCGCTCCCGGTTCGCCGATCGTGTCGGTGCCCGGGCTCGGCCGCCTCCAGCCGGAGCTGGCCGAGGCCGGCATCCAGGTGTCGGACCGTGCGGGCAACCTGCGCGCGTCCTTCCACCTGTACAACACGGCCGACGACGTGGACCGGCTGCTGGAGGCGCTGTCCGGCTGAACGCACGGCAGCGGGCCGGTGCCTCCCTGTCCCACACGAGGAGGCCCGGCCCGCAGTCCTGTGATGTGCCTACTTCACCGGAGTGAAGTCCCGCGCCCCGATGAAGTCGGGGCGCCGGATCGGCGCCGCGAACGGTTCGACCGCCGTGTTCTCCACGCTGTTGAACACGATGAACACGTTGCTGCGCGGGAACGGCGTGATGTTGTCGCCGGAGCCGTGCATGGCGTTGCAGTCGAACCAGGTCGCCGAGCCGGCCTTGCCGGTGAACAGCCTGATGCCGTACTCCGACGCCATCTTCGTCAGCGCCTCGTCGGACGGTGTCCCCGCGTCCTGCATCTGCAGGGACTTCTTGTAGTTGTCCTTCGGCGTGGCCCCCGCGCACCCGAGGAACGTCTTGTGCGACCCCGGCATGATCATGAGACCGCCGTTGGTGTCGAAGTTCTCGGTGAGCGCGATCGAGACCGAGATCGTGCGCATGTTCGGCAGGCCGTCCTCGGCGTGCCAGGTCTCGAAGTCCGAGTGCCAGTAGAAGCCGCTCGCGCCGAAACCGGGCTTGACGTTGATCCGCGACTGGTGGACGTACACGTCCGAGCCGAGGATCTGCCGGGCGCGTCCCACGACCCGCTCGTCGCGCACCAGCCTCGCGAACACCTCGCTGATCCTGTGGACCTCGAAGACCGACCGGATCTCCTTGGACTGCGGCTCGACGATCGAGCGCTCGTCCGCGCGGATCGCCGGGTCGGAGGTGAGCCGCTCCAGCTCGCGCCGGTATTCGGCCACCTCGTCCGGTCCGATGAGCTGGTCGACGGCGAGGAAGCCGTCGCGCTCCAGGGACTGCAGATCACTCGCGGTCACGGGGCCGGGAGTGTCCGGGGATCCCCAGACGACCGGGTCCTGCCGGGGGGTTGCCACCTCGGTGGCACCGCGGGTCGGATAGAGGTCGGTGACGTGCGTGGTCGTGGTCACGTTGACTCACACCTCCTCGGTGAGCAGCGGGTAGACGCCGTTCTCGTCGTGGTCCTCCCGTCCGGTCACGGGCGGGTTGAAGACACAGATGCAGTGGAAGTCCTCCTTGACCTTGAGCGTGTGCCGCTCGTGGCCGTCCAGGAGGTACATGGTGCCGGGCGTGATGTGGTACGTCTTCCCGGTCTCGCGGTCGGTCAACTCGGCGTCGCCCTTGGTGCAGACGACGGCCTCGATGTGGTTCGCGTACCACATGTCCGTCTCCGTACCCGCGTACAGGATCGTCTCGTGGACGGAGAAGCCGACCTTCTCCTTGGCGAGGACGATGCGCTTGCTCTCCCAGGTGCCGGACGCGGATTTCACGTGCCGGTCGGTGCCTTCGATCTCCTTGAACGAACGGACGATCACGGTGTTGCGATGCCTCCTCGGCTCGGGTGTGTGTGTCAGGCGGTTTCCCGGACGGCGCGGGCCAGGGTGGTGAGACCCTCGTCCAGCTCGTCCGGGGTGATGGTCAGTGCCGGCAGCAGCTTGACGACCTCGCTCTCGGGCCCGGACGTCTCGATGAGCAGCCCGAGTTCGAAGGCGCGCCGGGCGATCCGGCCCGCGCGGTCCTTGTCGTGGAACTCCATGCCCCACACCAGGCCGCGGCCGCGGTACTCCCGGACGTCGGCGAGGTTCTCCTCGGTGATGGCGATCAGCGCCTGCTCGATCTGCTCGCCGCGCGAGCGGGTCTGCTTCTCCATCGCGGACCCGTCTGCCCAGTACGCCTCCAGGGCGGCGGTGGCCGTCACGAAGGCGGGGTTGTTGCCGCGGAAGGTGCCGTTGTGCTCGCCCGGCTCCCAGACGTCCAGCTCGGGCTTGAACAGGGTCAGGGCCATCGGCAGCCCGTAGCCGCTGATCGACTTGGAGACGGTGACGATGTCGGGCGTGATGCCGGACTCCTCGAAGGAGAAGAACGCGCCGGTGCGCCCGCAGCCCATCTGGATGTCGTCGACGATCAGCAGCATGTCCTGGCGTGCGCACAGCTCGGACAGGGCGCGCAGCCACTCGGGCCGGGCCACGTTGATGCCGCCCTCGCCCTGCACCGTCTCGACGATCACGGCGGCGGGCTTGTTGAGGCCGGAGCCCTGGTCCTCGAGGAGCCGCTCGAACCACAGGAAGTCCGGGACCTGGCCGTCGAAGTAGTTGTCGAAGGGCATCGGCGTGCCGTGCACCAGCGGGATGCCGGCGCCGGCCCGCTTGAAGGCGTTGCCGGTCACGGCGAGCGAGCCCAGCGACATGCCGTGGAAGGCGTTGGTGAACGACACGATCGCCTCGCGCCCCTTCACCTTCCGCGCCAGCTTCAGCGCGGCCTCCACGGCGTTGGTGCCGGTCGGGCCCGGGAACATGACCTTGTACGGCAGGTCGCGCGGGCGCAGGATCCAGTTCTGGAAGGACTCCAGGAAGGCGCGCTTGGCGGTCGTCGACATGTCGAGGCCGTGGGTGACGCCGTCCCGCTCCAGGTAGTCGATCAGCGCCCGTTTCAGCACGGGGTTGTTGTGCCCGTAGTTGAGCGAGCCGGCTCCGGCGAAGAAGTCGAGGTACTCGTGGCCGTCCTCGTCGTACATGCGGCTGCCGTGCGCACGGTCGAAGACGGTGGGCCAGCCGCGGCAGTAGCTGCGCACCTCGGACTCGACGGTTTCGAATACGCTGAGGTCGGGCTGGGTGATGGTCACGACGAATCGCTCCTCGGTGGCGTGGGAGGTCAGAGGGAGTCGGAAGATCAGGGGGCCGGGCCGCGCGCTCAGCGCACGAGCGGGCCGATGCGGTACAGCACCTCGGGGTCGTGCGGTCCGTCGGGGAAGTGGCCCGCGTCGAACAGCACCTCGCGCTCCAGCAGGGCGCCGTGACGCTCGGCGAACGCGGTGAACAGTCGCTCGGACGCGGTGTTGTCCGGTGTGATGGTGGTCTCCACGGTGTCCACGCCGTGCTCCGCGGCGGTCCGGGCGGCCAGTCCGTCGAGCAGGGCGGCGGCGATGCCGCGTCCGCGGTACGACGCGTCGACCGCGACCTGCCACACGAGCAGGGTGCGCGGGCTGTCCGGCCGGAGGTATCCGCTGACGAAGCCGATCGGCTCGCCGCTCTCGTCGCGAGCGACGGCCGAGGTGGCGGCGAAGTCACGGCACCACAGCAGATAGCTGTACGACGAGTTCAGGTCGAGGACCTTCGAGTCTTTGGCTATCCGCCACAGCACGGCTCCGTCCGCCACGGTGGGGCGGTCGATTTGCAGGTCTGCTTGTGCGGCAGTCATGGCAATTGAACTTACCGAGGTAAATTCGAAAATGCATCTTGTGGCGGGGTTACGCGCTGGCTTGTTCTGTGTTATCGCGCGAGCGGGCGCGCTGCGCGAGGAGCCGACGAGGTGTACCATTTGTCCCGGCATAAAACGGTGCGAAACGGTCAGTGTGTGAAGCCGGTCACAAGTATGTAACTCCGGTGACGGTGCCTGAAACGCTTGCGAAACCGTGGCGTTTAGGGTCCGGAAAACCGGGCAGAAGAATCTGGGAAGCCGCTCGCCGGATAATATCGAAATAAGCGGGAGAATATTCGCAGGGTAATGCGTGCGAATGATTCCGGAAACTCTATGTGCCCCATGAATTCACGCACTGTGAATCCGTCCCGCCGCCCATCCCCGCGCGGGGGCGGACAGCACGACGCCCGCCGGGGGACGGAGCCCCGGCGGGCGTCGAACGAACCCGCTGCCTGCGAGGAGGAGCGTGGTGCCGGGCGCGGTGGACCGCGGACCCCGGCCGGCGGTCAGTGCCAGGCCTCCTCGGCCGCCTTCAGGGCGGCCTGTGTGTTCACGGTCACGCCCGCGTCCGTCAGAGCGGTGCCCAGCGCCGTCAGGCACGCCCGCACCGCACCCGCCGTCGCCTGGGGCCCGTAGTGGTTGACCCGGATCATCTCCTTGGCGAGGGCGCCCCCGCCCGCGGCCAGCGGAAGCGCGGGGTCGACGGCCAGGGCGCGGGCCACCAGCTCCGAGGCCACCGTGCCGGCCGGCGCCCGCAGCGTCGTCGCGACCGGGGCCGCCTCACCCGCGTCCCGCACGTACGGCTCCAGACCCCCGCCCATGGCGGCCGCGCCCGCACGCGTCGCCGCCGCGGCCGACGCGTGCCGCGCCATCACCGCGTCGAGCCCCGCCGCCTCGATCCGCTCCACGCACGCTTCCAGCGCCAGCATCTCCAGCTGCGCCGGGGCGTGCAGCAGCGCCTTGCGCCCGCCGTCGATCCAGCGCTCCTTCCAGTCGAGGAGCGACAGGTACGACCGGCGCGGCGCCCGGGGGTTCGCCGCCATCCGCGCCCACGCGCGCGCGCTCACCGACACCGCGGACACGCCGGCCGGGCCGCCCATCGCCTTCTGCGCCCCGATCACGCACAGGTCCACGCCCCACGCGTCCGGCAGCACCGGCTCCGCCCCGATCGACGCCACCGCGTCCAGGTAGAACAGCGCCCCGTGCGCGCGGACCACCTCGCCGATCTCGGCGACCGGGTTGGTGTTCCCGGTGGCCGCCTCCGCGTGCACCAGGGACACGAAGTCGATCTCCGGGTGCTCCACGAAGGCGGCCCGGACCTGCTCGGCCGTCACCGCCGTGTGGAACGGCACCGTCAGGTCGATCACGGTGGCGCCGCAGTCGCGCAGCCAGTCGCCGAACGTCTGCCCGTAGGGGCCCGTGATGACGTTCAGCGCGGTCGTGCCGGGCCCGGCGGTCGCGCGGATCGCGCCCTCCAGCGGCAGCAGCGCCTCACCCTGCATGATCACGACGTCCTGGCCGGTGCTCAGCAGCCGTGCCACCCGGTCCTCGATCGAGGCGAAGTGCGCGGCGCCCAGCGGGGGCAGATCGAGGAGGAGGTGGGTCACGGCGGTGCTCTCTTCGCTTCGCGGCTGCGTGGGGACGACGCAGTCGAGGGTATCCGTCCCTCCGGGCGCCGCTCGACCGGAGGGTTCTCAGGTCCGGAGGCCCCGTGACCAAGGTTTTGGTTTGAGGTGCTCAAACCTCTCCTTATAATCAGAACCCACAGTTCCCTGACAGGAGGCTCCCTTGAAGACGCTCCCCGGCCGCCGGACCCGTGTCCTGGCCGCCACCACCGCGACGGCCGGGCTGGTCCTTCTGGCCGCCTGCACCTCCACCGACGACGGAGGCAGTGGCTCCAAGACCGCCGCCGGCGGTGTCGAGCTCGTCAAGGCGGGGCAGCTCACCACCTGCACCCACCTCCCGTACCCGCCGTTCCAGTCGGAGATCGACGGCAAGGTGCAGGGCTTCGACGTCGCGCTGATCGACCTGGTCGCCGACGACCTCGGAGTGAAGCAGCAGATCCTCGACACGCCGTTCGAGAACTTCAAGACCGGCGCCTTCCTCAACTCCGGCGAGTGCGACCTGGCCGCGGCAGGCATGACCATCACCGACGAGCGGAAGAAGAACGTCGACTTCTCCGACCCGTACTTCAACGCCACCCAGGCCGTCCTCGTGGACAAGGGCAGCGGCGTCGGCTCCCTCGCCGACGTGAAGGCGAAGAACGTGAAGCTCGGCGCGCAGGCCCAGACCACCGGCGAGGACTACGCCAAGGGACAGGGCTTCGACCCGGTCTCCTTCGAGTCCTCCGACGCCGTCCTCAACGGCCTGCGCACCGGCCAGGTCAAGGCCGTCGTCATCGACTACCCGGTCGTCCAGGGCTGGCTGAAGGACAAGGCCAACGCGGACGCCTTCCGGGTCGCCGAGCAGATCGACACCGGCGAGGAGTACGGCTTCACGGTGAAGAAGGGCAACACGGCGCTGCGCGAGGCCATCGACAAGGCCCTCGCGGACGCCGAGGCCGACGGCACGTACAAGAAGCTGTACGAGAAGTGGATCGGCCCCTACGACGAGTCCGCCGCCTCCCCGGCCGCGTCCTGATCCGATGACCGACACGGAGAAGCCGCAGCTCCAGCCCAGGAGGAAGGGCCTGACGCGGCGCCAGAAGCGCGGTCTGTCGCGCGGCGCCCAGTACGTCGTCTTCGTCGCGGCCGTGATCGCCTTCGCGGTCTCGGCCGACTGGGGACGGCTGAAGAACCAGTTCGCGCAGGCCGACATCGCCGAGCGCATGTTCCCCGACGTCATCACGCTGGCGCTGAAGAACACCGTGCTCTACACGGTCACCGGCTTCGCCGTCGGCCTCGCCCTCGGCATGCTGATCGCGCTGATGCGGCTGTCGTCCGTCGGTCCGTACCGCTGGCTGGCGGGCATCTACATCGAGATCTTCCGCGGTCTGCCCGCCCTGCTGATCTTCATCTTCATCGGCGTCGCGGTGCCGCTCGCCTTCCCCGGCACGGAGATCGTCGGCGGCACCTACGGCAAGGTCGCCCTCGCCCTCGGACTGGTGGCGGCGGCCTACATGGCGGAGACGATCCGGGCCGGCATCCAGGCGGTGCCCAAGGGACAGATGGAGGCGGCCCGTTCCCTGGGCTTCTCGCCCGCCCGGGCCATGGTCTCCATCATCATCCCGCAGGCCTTCCGGATCATCCTGCCCCCGCTCACCAACGAACTCGTCCTGCTGTTCAAGGACTCCTCGCTGGTGCTGTTCCTCGGCGTCACCCTGGAGGAGCGCGAGCTGTCCAAGTACGGCCGCGACCTGGCCAGCCAGACCGCCAACTCCACGCCGATCCTGGTGGCCGGCCTGTGCTACCTCCTCATCACCGTCCCGCTCGGCTTCGTCGTGCGCCGTATGGAGGCCAAGGCCCAGGAGGCCGTGAAATGAGCCGACCGGAGATCCGCGTCAGCGGACTGCACAAGTCCTTCGGCAGCAACGAGGTGCTGCGCGGCATCGACCTGGAGATCGGCCAGGGCGAGGTCGTCTGCGTCATCGGCCCGTCCGGGTCGGGCAAGTCGACCCTGCTGCGGTGCGTGAACCTGCTGGAGGAACCCACCCGGGGCCAGGTCTTCGTCGGCGGCACGGAACTCACCGACCCGGACGTCGACATCGATGCCGCGCGCCGCCGTATCGGCATGGTCTTCCAGCAGTTCAACCTGTTCCCGCACCTCACCGTGACCGAGAACCTCACGCTGCCGCAGCGCAGGGTGCTGCGCAGGACCAAGGCGGAGGCCGCGAAGGCCGCCGCCGAGAACCTCCGGCGGGTGGGCCTCGCCGAGAAGGCGGACGCCTACCCGTCCTCCCTCTCCGGCGGTCAGCAGCAGCGCGTCGCCATCGCCCGCGCGCTGGCCATGGGCCCCGCGGTGATGCTGTTCGACGAGCCGACCTCGGCGCTCGACCCCGAGCTGGTCGGCGACGTCCTCGCGGTCATGCGGATGCTGGCCGACGAGGGCATGACGATGATGGTCGTCACCCATGAGATGACCTTCGCCCGCGAGGTCGCCGACCGGGTCGTGTTCATGGACGGCGGAGTGATCGTCGAGGACGGCGCCCCCGAGCAGGTCATCGGCGCCCCCCGGCACGAACGCACCCGCCACTTCCTCTCCCGCCTCCTCGACCCGGCCATGGCGGACGTGGAGGAGGAGACCTCGGACCAGGTGGGCGGATCCGAGTAGCGCCTGACTAGTGTGCCGGGTATGAGCGAACGCGCGGTGCTGCACGTGAAGGGGCGGATCCTCGTCGGCCCGGACGAGGTCCGCGACGAACTGTGGGTGGTCGGCGGCCGGATCTCCTACGACCGTCCGTCCGGCGCCCGCGACATCCGCACTGTCGACGGCTGGGTGCTGCCCGGGCTGGTCGACGCCCACTGCCATGTGGGCCTCGACCGGCACGGCGCGGTCCCCGAGGACGTCGCCGAGAAGCAGGCCCTCACCGACCGCGACGCCGGGGCCCTGCTGCTGCGCGACGCCGGCTCGCCGTCCGACACCCGCTGGGTCGACGACCGCGACGACCTCCCGAAGATCATCAGGGCCGGCCGGCACATCGCCCGCACCCGCCGCTACATCCGCGGCTACGCCTGGGAGGTCGAGCCCGGCGACCTCGTCGCGTACGTCGCCCAGGAGGCCCGGCGCGGCGACGGCTGGGTCAAGCTGGTCGGCGACTGGATCGACCGCGACCTGGGCGATCTGTCGGCCTGCTGGCCGCGCGGCGCGGTCGAGGCGGCGATCGCCGAGGCGCACCGGCTGGGCGCCCGCGTCACCGCGCACTGTTTCGCCGAGGACTCCCTGCGGGACCTGGTCGAGGCCGGCATCGACTGCGTCGAGCACGCCACCGGCCTCACCGACGACACCATCCCGCTCTTCGCCGAACGGGGCGTCGCGATCGTCCCCACCCTCGTCAACATCGCCACCTTCCCCGCTCTCGCCGACGGCGGCGAGTCCAAGTTCCCGCGCTGGTCGGCCCATATGCGCCGGCTCCATGAGCGCCGTTACGACACCGTGCGCTCGGCCCATGACGCCGGCATCCCCGTCTTCGTCGGCACGGACGCCGGCGGCACCCTTCCGCACGGCCTGGCGGCCGACGAGGTCGTCGAACTGACCAAGGCCGGCATCCCGCCGGCCGAGGCGCTCGCGGCCGGCACCTGGGCGGCCCGTGAGTGGCTCGGCCGGCCGGGACTCGACGAAGGCGCCCCCGCGGACCTGGTGGTCTACGCGGCCGACCCGCGCGCGGACGTCCGCACGCTCAGGGATCCGCGCCGGGTGGTACTGAACGGGCGCGTGGTCGGGTGACAACCGTGCGCCGTACGTGCGCACGAGGGTGACGGCGGGGAACAGCCGTGCCCCGGAAATCGTATGTGTGCGCCAAGACGCCCCGAAGGGGTGAAGAAGGCATGGAACGCTGACGGCCCGCTCCCGGCGCGGACATTCTTTCGGGGTCCCACACATGTCTCCTGGGGGTTCCACCACCTTGAACAGCACCGACTTCCGCATGCCCGCACGCCGTTGGGCCGCAGTCGCCGCGGCCGGCGCCCTCGCCGCGGGTCCCGCCGCGCTGGCCGGAGCGGGCTCCGCGCACGCCACCGAGGGACACGGCGGCGCGAGCGCCGCCGTGCTGCGCACCGAGCTCGACGTGTCCCTGCTCAACAAGACCGTGCACGCCCCGCTCGCCCTCTCCCTCAACGAGGTCCGGGCGCCGGGGAGCGCGCGGAAGACGGCCCTGACCGCCGGCCTCGACGGCGTCGACGGCGGCAGGCCCTTCAGCGTGCTGCGGGCGGAGGCCGCCGACGCGACGGCGACGGTGGAAGGCGACCGGGCCGAGGCGTCCACGACCCTCGCCGGGGCGCGGCTGCACGTGCCCGGTCTGCCGCTGCTGTCGGTGGTCGAGCTGGAGGCGGTCGCGTCCAAGGCGGTCTGCGAGGCGGGGAAGACCCCGCACGCCTCGGCGACCCTGCCCGCCTCGGTGACGGTGCTCGGCAAGCGGGTCGGGCTGACCGCCGCCGGTCCCACCCGCGTCGAGGTGCCGGGCGTCGGGGAGGTCGCTCTGGACCTGTCGAAGACCGAGACCACCTCGCGGACGGCGGCCGCGACGGCGCTGCGGCTGACGGTGTCCGTGAACCCGTTGAAGCTCAACGTGGCCGAGGTGGAGGGCACGGTGACCCTGGCCGAGGCCAGGTGCGAGGCTCCTGCGGCCGCTCCTGACGAAGCCGCCGATGTCCGGCCCCAGGGGGCGAGGGCGGAGCAGGCCGAGCCGAAGGAGGCGAACCTTGCCGAGACGGGCGGCTCCTCGAAGACCCCGTACGTCGCGGGCGGCGCGGTCGCCCTGCTCGCGGCGGGCGGCGCAGCGGTGGCCCTGGCCCGCCGGGGCCACCGGAACTGAGGGGGTCAGTCCCACCTGGGGCTCCGCCCCAGACCCCGCTCCTCAAACGCCGGAGGGGCTGGAATCAGCCCCTCCGGTCCGGGGGCAGCGCCCCTGGCGGGGGCGAACTACACGGTGTTCAGCGCCCGGCTCAGCGCGTGCAGGAAGCCGTCCGTCGTCCCACGGTCGCGCACCGCCACGCGCAGCCACTCCTCGTCCAGCCCCGGAAACGTGTCCCCGCGCCGCACCGCGTAGCCGAGGCCCCGCAGACACCCCCGCACCGCCGCCCCCCGCTCCACCCGGATCAGCACGAAGGGCCCCTCGGCAGGGGCCACGACCCGCAGACCATGGCCCGCGAACACCCGCAGCCCCGCGACCAGATGATCCCGGTCCGCGGCGATGCCCCGAGCCGCGTCCGCCGCCTCCGCGAGAGCCCGCGGCGCCACGCACGCCTCCGCCGCCGCCAGCGCCGGCGTGGACACCGGCCACAGCGGCTGCGCACGCTCCAGTTCCGCGACGGTCTCCGGGGCCGCCAGCACGTAGCCGATCCGCAGCCCCGCCAGTCCCCACGTCTTGGTGAGGCTGCGCAGGACCACCAGACCCGGCACGTCCGTACGCCCTGCCAGCGCCTCGCGCTCGCCGGGCACCGCGTCCATGAACGCCTCGTCCACCACCAGCGTCCGCCCGGGCCGGGCCAGCCCCGCGACCACCCCGGCCGGGTGCAGCACCGACGTCGGGTTCGTCGGGTTGCCGAGCACCACCAGGTCCGCGTCCCCGGGCACCGCCGCCGGGTCCAGCCGGAAACCGTCCGCCTCCCGCAGCAGCACCCGGTCCACCGTGTGCCCGGCGTCCCGCAGCGCCGCCTCCGGCTCCGTGAACTGCGGATGCACCACCACCGGCCTGCGCACCTCCAGCGCACGCGCCAGCAGCACGAACGCCTCCGCCGCCCCGGCCGTCAGCAGCACCCGCTCCACCGGCAGCCCGTGCCGCGCCGCGACCGCCGCGCGGGCGGCCCGCCCGTCCGGGTAGGCGGCCAGGCCGGACAGCGACCCGGCGATGTGGTCCCGCAGCCACCCCGGCGGGGTGTCCGCGCGGACGTTCACCGCCAGGTCGGTCAGCGCGGAGCCGTCGTCGCGGACCTCGGCGTCCCCGTGGTGGCGCAGATCGTGCCCGGCGGCCGCCGGATCAGTGCGCATGGGAGTGCGCGTGGCCGTGCCCGTGGCCGTGTCCGTGGTGGTGGTCGTCGTCGTCCGGGTGGAAGTGCGGCTGCTGCGGCAGCCCCACCTTGTCCTCGAAGCCCGGCAGCGCGATCCGGTACACGCACGAGTCGCAGTTCATCCGCAGATCGCCCTTGACCGCCTCCTCGTACCGCTCCCACACCAGATCCAGCAGCTCCGGCTCCGGACCGATCACGTCCGCCGACCGCACCCCGGTCTCCGGGTGCGCCGCCGCCCACTCCCGCGTCTGCAGCCGCACCCGATCCGGCAGGATGCCCGTGAACAGGAAGTACGGCAGCACGACGACGTGCCGCGCCCCCAGCCGCGCGCACCTGTCCAGACCGGCGGGCACGTCCGGCGCCGCCAGCGACACGAACGCCGTCTCCACGCCCGCGTAACCGCGCCCCTCCCACAGCAGCCGCGCCGCCTTCAGCACCTCCGCGTTGGCGTCCGGGTCCGTCGACCCGCGCCCCACCAGGAGCACGGTCACGTCGGCGGGGTCCCAGGCGGGGTCCACCGCCTCCGCCAGCCTCCGCTCCAGCACGCTCAGCAGCGCCGGATGCGGGCCCAGCGGACGGCCGTAGGTGTACGAGATCCCCGGGTGGCGTTCCTTCTCGCGGGCCAGCGCGGCCGGGATGTCCCCCTTGGCGTGCCCGGCGGACACCAGCATCAGCGGCACCGCGGCGAACCGCCGCACCCCCCGCTCCACCAGCTCGGCGACCGCGTCGCCCAGCGGCGGCGGGGACAGCTCGATGAAGCCGCCGGCGACGGGCAGTTCGGGATGACGGCGCCCGAGCTCCCGGACGAAGTCGCGGAACGCCTCCGCTCCGGCGTCGTCCCGGGTGCCGTGACCGGCGATGAGCAGGGCGGGCGGGGTGGTCACAGGATCTCCTCGGATGCGGGGGGAACAGGGTGGTACAGCAGGGCGTTGAGCGCGGCGGCGGCGACCGCCGACCCGCCCTTCTCGGACACGTTGCTCACGGCGGGCAGTCCGCTCTCCCGCAACGCGGCCTTCGACTCGGCCGCCCCGACGAAACCGACGGGCAGCCCGACGACCAGCGCCGGGGAGACGTCCAGGGCCAGCAGCTCCTCCAGGGCGGTCGGCGCACAGCCGATCACCCACAGGGCGCCGGGCCCGACCTCCTCGTACGCCAGCCGCACGGCGTGCGCCGAACGCGTCAGGCCGGCACCGGACTTCGCGTCCCCGAGCCGGCACACGGTCTCGCGGCGGGTGATCCCGGCCGCGACCATCTCCACGTCCGTCACGACCGGCGCCCCGGCGTGCAGCGCGGCGTGCGCGGCCACCAGGTCGCCCTCGTCCATGACGAGATCGGAGGCGTACTCCAGGTCGGCCGCGGAGTGGACGACCCGCTCCACGACGGCCCGGGTCAGCGGCGGGAAGTGCGAGGTGTCCAGCCGGGCGCGCAGCCGCCGGTAGGACTCCTGCTCGATGGGGTGCACCACGCGGTTCACCGGGTCTCCTCCTGCCAGCGGTAGCCACGCGGGGTGACCATGCGCCCCGCGATCTCACGGGTCGCCGTGTTGCCCACGGTCACCACCGTCATCATGTCGACCGTCGCCGGGTCCAGCGCGGCAAGCGTGGTCAGCCGGCTCGACTCGTCGGGCCGGGACGCGTTGCGCACCACCCCGACCGGTGTCGCCGGATCCCGGTGCCCGGCGAGGATCGCGAGGGCCTTCGGCAGCTGCCAGTCGCGGCCCCGGCTGCGCGGGTTGTAGAACGTCACCACGATGTCCGCCTCGGCCGCCGCCCGCACCCGCCGCTCGATGACCTCCCACGGCGTGTGCAGGTCGGACAGGCTGATCGACACATGGTCGTGCCCCAGCGGCGCGCCCAGGATCGCCCCGGCCGCCAGCGCCGCCGTCACACCCGGCACCCCGATCACGTCGATGTCGTCGGACGCCTCCGCGAGCGCCGGCGAGGCCATCGCGTACACGCCGGCGTCCCCGCTGCCGATCAGCGCCACCGCCTGCCCGCGCCGGGCCTCCGCGACGGCCGTGCGCGCCCGTTCCTCCTCGGCGCCGAGACCGGACTCCAGCACCCGCGTGCCCGGCCGCAGCAGATCGCGGATCTGGTCGACGTACTGGTCGAGTCCCACCAGCACGGAGGCGCGCCGCAGTTCGTCCTTCGCGCGCGGGGTGAGCAGATCCCGCGCGCCGGGGCCGAGACCCACGACCGCGAGCCGTCCCCGCCCCGGCCGCCGTACGACCGCGCAGGTCGCCGTCGCCGGCCGGCCCGCCGACTTCCGCTTGGGCACCAGGAGTTCGCCCCCGCCGACCAGCGCGGCGGCCTCGGCGACCGACGGTGTGCCGACGGCGGCCAGCGGCGCTTCGGACGGGTTCGGCACCTCGACGCGCGCCAGCTCCCCGGCGGTGTACGTCACCAGCGGCACCCCGAGCCGCCGGGCCGCCTCCACGATGCCGGGCTCGCCGGCCTTGGCGTCCACGGTGGCCAGCTCCGCGAGCGACGCCGCCGACAACCCGGCCTCCCGCAGGGCGCCTTCGATCAGGTCCAGCACCTCGTCCGCCGGGGCGCCCCTAGAGGCGCCCACGCCGACGACGAGGGTGGGCGGCCGGAGCACCGCCTCCCGCTCGCCCGGCTCCACCAGACGGTCCGTGACCCGGAGCGTGTACGGGCCCTCGCCGGTGACCGGGAGCGGCGGCAGCGGCCAGCTCACCTCGGCCCGCAACGCCACCGCCGCCCCGTCCAGCAGGGCCCGTGACACGGCGGCGACCTCGCCCTCCACCGGCAGGCCGAGGGTGTCGAGACCCGGCAGGCCGGCCGCGTCGGTCGCCGTCGTCACCACCGGTTCGGCGCCCAGCACCTCGGCGACCGCACGGGCCAGCTCGTTCGCCCCGCCGCCGTGCCCGCCGACCAGCGACACCGCGAACCGCCCGCCCTCGTCGACGCAGACCACGCCCGGGTCGCTCGCCTTGTCGCGCAGCAGCGGTGCCACCAGCCGCACCACGGCCCCGGTGGCGAGGAAGCAGACGAGCCGCTCGCACTCGGCGAACGCGGCCCGGACGGCGTCCGGCACGGAACCCTCGTACACGCGCGTACGGTCCGGCCACGCGGCGGCCAGCCGGTCCCGCGCGGCCGCTCCCGCCGCGGTGGCGGAGATGAGGCCGATCACTGGGAAACTCCTTCGTCGAGCGCCGGGGGCCTCACGCCCCACAGCAGGAAAACGGGATTGGCCGCGGCCAGCCGGGTCACGTCCCCGGGCAGCGGCGCCAGCCGCGACGACTGCAGCAGCACTCCGTCGCAGGTGAACCCGGCGTCCGTCAGCGCCGCGCGGGCCGCCGGCACCCGGTCGAGTGCGGCCACGGCGACGACCACCGTCCGCCGGGCCCGCCGCGCGCAGGCGGCGACGACGGCGGGCAGCTCCCGGCCGCCCCCGCCGACGAACACGGCGTCCGGGTCCTCGCCGAGGCCGGACAGCGCCCCCGGCGCCGTGCCGTGCACGACGCGCACGTCCACCCCGTGGGCGGCGGCGTTGGCACGGATCCGCTCCACCCCGTCGGGCGCCTTCTCGACGGCGGTGACGGCGGCGCCCAGCCGGGCGCACTCCACGGCCACGGAACCCGAGCCCGCGCCGACGTCCCACACCAGCTCACCGGGGCGCGGCCCGAGCCGGGCCAGGGCCAGCGCCCGCACCTCGAACTTGGTGATCATGGAGTCGCGGTGCTCGAACTCCGCCTCGTCCAGCGCCCATCCGGCGGGCCGCACCACCCCGCCCGCGACCGTCCGCACCGGCCCGAGCGCCCGCGCCTCGTCCAGGCACAGCACCACGCTCACCGCCGTGCCCCAGTCCCGCACGGCGGCCTCGGCGGGCGTCACCCGCTCCACCCGCTCCCCGGCGGAACCGAGCGCGGAGGCGACGACCAGCACCCGCGCGGTGTCGCGCAACGCGGCCCCCAGCTCCGCGGGACCGGCCCCCGGCCCCGTCAGCACGGCCACCTTCGGATGCGCCCGGCACAGATGCACCGCCGTGCGCGGGTCCCGGCCGTGCGCGCTGACCACCACGGCGTCGTCCCACGTCAGCCCGGCCCGCGCGAACGCGGCGGCCACGCTGGAGACACCGGGCCGGACGTCGAGCCGCTCCGGCCCGAACCGCTCGGCCAGCGCCCGCACGATCCCGAAGAACCCCGGGTCCCCGGACGCCAGCACCACCACCGGCCGCTCCCCGGCGACGTACTCCCCGACGGTGTCGAGCGCGGGCGCGAGGGGCCCGAGCACGACCCGCTCGGCCCCCTCCGGCACCCGTACGGCGTCCAGGTGCCGCCGCCCGCCGACGACCAGCTCCGCCCCGTCCGCGCACCGCTCGTCGACCGGCGCCCCGGCCCCCATCCCGACCACGGTGATCATGTGCGCGCGCCCCCCGAGCGCAACGCCCTGCGCGCCTCGGGGTCGGCCTTGCGGAAGCCGTGGAAGTGACCGGGGTGGTACAGGTGCGAGCGGGTGCCGTGCGCCTCGAGCGCCGGGCCGACCAGGAACAGCGTGTGCTTCCACAGCTTGTGCTCCTTGACGGTCTCCTCCAGCGTGCCGATGGTGCACCTGACCACCAGCTCCTCCGGCCAGGTCGCCTGGTACGCCACGACGACCGGCGTGGACGTGGGGTAGCCGCCCTCCAGCAGCTCCCGCACCAGCTGCCCGCTGCGGGCGGCCGACAGGAAGACCGCCATGGTGGTGCCGTGCCGCGCGAACTCGCGGACCTCCTCGCCCGGCGGCATCGGCGTCTTGCCGCCGCCGAGCCGGGTCAGCACGACCGACTGCGCCACCTCCGGAATGGTCAGCTCGCGCTGCGCGAGCGCCGCGACGGCGGAGAAGGACGACACTCCGGGCACGATCTCGGTCGCGATGCCGAGCTCCGCGCACCGGTCGACCTGCTCCTGGGTGCCGCCCCACAGCGCGGGGTCACCGGAGTGGATCCGCGCGACCCTGAGCCCCCGCGCACGGGCCCGCTCGTAGACGGCCACCACGTCCTCCAGGGACATCGTCGCCGAGTCGAGGATCTCGGCGCCCTCGCGCGCGTGCTGGAGGACCTCCTCCTGCACCAGGCTGGCGGCCCAGATGACGACATCGGCCTCGGCGATGGCGCGGGCGGCACGGAAGGTCAGCAGATCTGCGGCGCCGGGGCCGGCCCCGACGAAGGTCACCTTGCCGGTGGGGGCGTCGGCCATGGAAATCGGTCCTCTCCTGAGGGTGGTCAAAGTCGGTGGGCGGTGAGCGGCTGTCACGCGTGCGCGACGGGCCGCCGATCGGATACGAAGAACGCATGGCGGTCCTCGTCGCGCTCGGCGCGTTCCTGATGACGCTGGCCGGCGGCTGGTCGGCACACCGCGTGACCGACCGCCGCCACCTGGTGCTGGGCCTGGCCGGCGGTCTGATGCTCGGCGTCGTCGGCCTCGAACTCCTCCCGGAGTCCCTGAAGGCCGCCGGTGACGAGGTGTACGGCGTGCCCGCGGCGCTGCTGCTCTTCGTCGCCGGGTTCCTCCTGGCCCACCTGGCGGAACGCCTGCTGGCCCACCGGCAGGCCGCGCACGGCGCCGAGGAGAGGAACGGCCGGACCCCCGAGGTGGGCCTGACGGCCGCCGCAGCGATGGTCGGCCACAGCGCCATGGACGGCGTGGCGATCGGCGCCGCCTTCCAGGTCGGCGGCGGCATGGGCGCCGCCGTCGCGGTGGCCGTGATCGCCCACGACTTCGCGGACGGCTTCAACACGTACACGCTCACGCGCGTCTACGGCAACGCCCGCCGCCGCGCGCTGGGAATGCTCCTCGCGGACGCGGCGGCACCGGTCGTGGGCGCCGCGTCGACCCTGTTCTTCACCCTCCCGGAACCGCTGCTCGGCGGCTACCTGGGCCTGTTCGGCGGCGCGCTGCTCTACCTCGCGGCGGCCGAGATCCTGCCCGAGGCCCACCACGAGCACCCGGCCCGCTCCACACTGCTGTGCACGATCGCGGGGGTGCTGTTCATCTGGCTGGTGGTGGGCGTCGCGCACTGAGGACGACCCTGCCCGGCTCACAACTTGCCGCCCCGCCCGCCGTCACGCCGCGGCGGCGCGATGAGCGTCGACAGATACGGCAGCGGAGCCCCGTCCAGCTCGGCGGCCGGCCGTACCGACTCCTCGGCCAGCCCGAGCGCCGACCCCCACACCGCGTCACCGAGCCGCCCGGTCTCCCGCAGCGCCTCGGCGACCTCACCGGCCTGCCGCCCGAACTTGTACGCCACCACGGTCCCCGGCCCGGCAAGCGCGTCCTTCAGCACGGCCGCCCCGGCGGTCACCGGAACCAGCGTGAGCGGTTCCGTCCCCTCGGTCAGCACGGCCCCGGACCGCGCCGCGAGGTCCTGCATCGCCGTGATCCCCGGAACGGTCTCGACGACCAGCTCCGGCACCGACTCGGCGACGGTCTGGGCGAGATAGGTGAACGTCGAGTACACATTGGGGTCCCCGATGGTCGCGAAGGCGACGGCCCCGTGCTCCCGCAGCAGCTCCGCGACCCGCTCACCGGCGGCGTCCCAGGCGGCCTCGCGCCGCGCCCGGTCGGTCCGCTCGTTCAGCGCGAACACCACCCGGACGACCTTCGCGGCCGGCACGTAGTGCAGCACGGTCGCCTCGGCCCGCCCGCGTTCACCGGTGTCCAGCACGGGGACGACGACGACATCGGCGGCCCGCAGCGCGTTGACCCCCTTGACGGTCACCAGCTCCGGGTCCCCGGGCCCCACCCCGACCCCGACCAGCCTGCTGCTCATGACGTCCGGCACCTCTCCACGAACCGACGGGCGACACCGGGCTCGGACGCCCAGTGCGTGTGCAGATAGCTCGCGTGCACACCGCGTTCCACGAATCCCTCGACACGCCGCTCGGGCCCCCGCATCCCCCAGGCGGGAGCGCTTCCGGCGCCGGGCTCGACGACGGTCCGGTGGAACTCGTGCCCCCGCATCCGGGTCCCGGCGCCGGCCAGCGCGCTGTCGCTCACCGCCACGGCGTCCCGGTACCCCAGGGTCAGCCGCTCCGACATCCGCGCGGAGGCGTCCAGCACCCCGCACATGGGCAGCCCGTCCAGGTCCCGGCACAGGTACAGCAGCCCGGCGCACTCGGCGGCGACGGGAGCCCCGCTCAGCGCCAGCTCGGCGACGGACTTCCGCAGCCCCTCGTTGGCGGACAGCTCGGAGGCGTACACCTCAGGGAACCCCCCGCCGACGACCAGCCCGGCGGTCCCCTCGGGCAACTCCTCGTCCCGCAGCGGATCAAAGACGACGACCTCGGCCCCGGCCGCCGTCAGCAACTCGGCGTGCTCGGAGTACGAGAACGTGAACGCGGCCCCACCGGCAACGGCCACCCTGACAGGCCGCCCGGCATCCACCAGCCCGTCCGGCGCTTGAGGACGAGGCCCGTCCAGGGCCGAACGGGAGTCCGGGGGCAGAGCCCCCGGGGACGGCAAGGGAAGGGGCGGCGGGGGCGAGGAAACCAAGGCCTCACCCGCGTCCCACCCCGCACCCGCCAAGGGACCCGCACTCCGCGCCAACGCGACCAACGCCGCCAGATCACACCCGCCGGCGACCTGCGCGGCCATCGCCGCGACAGCCTCGACCGCCAGGGCACCCCGCTCGGCCACCGGCACCAGCCCCAGATGCCGGGACGGCGTCTCCACCGGCGCGGCCCGCCGCAACACCCCCAGCACCGGCACCCCGACGGAGTCCAACGCCTCCCGCAGCAACGCCTCGTGCCGGTCCGAGCCGACCTTGTTCAGGATCACGCCCCCGATCCGCACCTCCGGATCGAAGGACACGAACCCGTGCACCAGCGCCGCCACCGACCGGGACTGCGAGGACGCGTCCACGACCAGCACCACCGGCGCCCGGAGCAGCTTCGCCACCTGCGCGGTGGAGGCCAGCTCCCCCTCACCGGCCGCCCCGTCGTACAGCCCCATCACACCCTCGACCACGGCGATGTCACAGCCCCGCGCGCCGTGTGCGAACAGCGGCCCGACCAGCTCCGGTCCGCACAGGTACGCGTCGAGGTTCCGCCCCACCCGCCCGGTGGCGAGCGTGTGGTAGCCGGGGTCGATGTAGTCCGGCCCGACCTTGTGCGGCGACACGGCGAGCCCCCGCGCGGTGAGCGCGGCCATCAGCCCGGTGGCGACGGTGGTCTTGCCGCTGCCCGAAGAGGGCGCGGCGATCACCAGCCGGGGAACGGAGGTCACCACTCGATGCCCCTCTGCCCCTTCTGCCCGGCGTCCATGGGGTGCTTGACCTTGGACATGTCGGTCACCAGGTCGGCGAACTCCACCAGCGCGCCGGGCGCGTTGCGCCCCGTGATCACCACATGCTGCGTCCCCGGCCGCTCCCGCAGCACGGACACCACCTCATCGGTGTCGATCCAGCCCCAGTGCATCGGGTAGGCGAACTCGTCCAGCACGTACAGCCGGTACGTCTCGGCGGCGAGGTCCCGCTTGACCTGCTCCCAGCCCTCCCGGGCCTTCTCCTCGTTGTCCATCTGCGCGTCCCGCTGGACCCACGACCAGCCCTCGCCCATCTTGTGCCAGTCGACGGTCCCGCCCTCACCGGAGGCGCCGAGCACCCGCAGCGCGTTCTCCTCGCCGACCTTCCACTTCGCCGACTTGACGAACTGGAACACCCCGATCGGCCACCCCTGGTTCCAGGCCCGCAACGCCAGCCCGAAGGCGGCCGTCGACTTGCCCTTCCCGACGCCCGTGTGCACCACCACCAGCGGACGGTTGCGCCGCTGACGTGTCGTCAGACCGTCGTCCGGCACCACACTCGGCTGCCCCTTGGGCATTACGCGGCCCTCCTCTGCACGTCCTTCACCAGCCCGGCGATCGAGTCCGCCCGCAGCTCGTCGAGCGTCACCGCCGTACCGCCCAGCTCATCCGCGAGCCGCCCGGCGAGCCCCAGCCGCACCGGCCCCGACTCGCAGTCCACGACCACGGAGGCGACCTGCTCGGCCGCGAACAGCCGCGCGGCCCGCGAGGCCAGCGCCACCGGCTCGGGACCACCGGTGGCCCGCCCGTCCGTCACCACCACGACCAGCGCCCGCCGCGCCGGGTCCCGCAGCCGCTCCACCCGCAGCACCTCGTGCGCCCTCAGCAGCCCGGCCGCCAGCGGCGTACGGCCACCGGTCGGCAGCGACTCCAGCCGGGCGGCGGCCGCGTCCACCGACGACGTCGGCGGCAGCGCCACCTCGGCCGCCGACCCGCGGAAGGTCACCAGCCCCACCTTGTCCCGCCGCTGATAGGCGTCGAGCAGCAGCGACAGCACGGCGCCCTTCACCGCGCCCATCCGCTGGCGCGCCGCCATCGAACCCGAGGCGTCCACGACGAACAGCACGAGGTTCCCCTCGCGCCCCTCGCGGGTCGCCTGCCGCAGATCGTCCCGGCGCACCACCAGCCCGGGCCCGCTGCGCCCCCGCGCCCGCTGGTGCGGGGCGGCGGCCCGGACGGTGGCCGCGAGGTGCAGCTTGGTCAGCGCTCCCCGGGGCCGCCGGGCCCCGGTGGTCCGCCCGTGCTCGGTCCGCGCCCGCGAGCGCCGCCCGGCGGCGCCCTCGCCGAGTCCGGGCACGCTCAGCACCTTCGCCCGGAACGGCTCGGCCGCCCGCACGGGCGACTGCTCGCCGGCGCCGGAGGGCCGCGGCTCCCCGCCCTCCCCGGCCTCGGGACGCGCGGCGGTGTCACCGTCGCCGCCGGGCGCGTCCCCCGGCTCCGGCTGCCCGCCGGGGCCACCGCCGGGACCCGGGTCCTCCGGATCGTCGTCGCCGTCGCCCGGGTCCTGCCCGCCGAACTCCTCCAGGGTCTCGTCGAGCTTGTCCTCGTCGAGACCCGGAGCGTCGAACGGGTTCCGCCGCCGCCGGTGCGGGAGGGCCAGCAGCGCGGCCTGCCGCACGTCCTCCGCCAGCACGTCGCTCCGCCCGGCCCACGCGGCCAGCGCGGTCGCCGTGCGCGCCATCACGATGTCGGCGCGCATGCCGTCCACCTCGAAGGCGGCACAGGTCGCCGCGATCTGCCGCAGCGCCCCGTCGCCCAGCCGCACCGACGGCAGCAGCGCGCGGGCGGCCACGACGCGCTGCCGCACGGCGGCCTCCTCGCCGGCCCAGCGGGCGGCGAAACCGGCCGGGTCGTCGTCGTACGCCAGCCTGCGCCGTACGACCTCCACCCGCTGGTCGGGCTCGCGGGAGGCGGCGACCTCGACGGTGAGCCCGAACCGGTCGAGCAACTGCGGCCGCAGCTCGCCCTCCTCGGGGTTCATCGTGCCGACGAGCAGGAACCTCGAGGCGTGCCGCACGGACACCCCCTCGCGCTCCACGTACGAGGCGCCCATCGCGGCGGCGTCCAGCAGCAGGTCGACCAGATGGTCGTGGAGCAGATTGACCTCGTCGACGTAGAGGATCCCGCGGTGCGCGTCGGCGAGCAGACCCGGCTCGAACGCCTTCACGCCCTCCGACAGGGCCCGCTCGATGTCCAGCGCACCCACCAGCCGGTCCTCGGAGGCGCCGACGGGCAGTTCGACCATCCGCGCCGGACGGGACCCGGAGGCCCCCGGCGCGTGCGGTCCGTCCGGACAGGCGGGGTCGGGGGAGCCCGGGGCGCAGGAGAACCGGCACCCGGAGACGACATCGACCTCCGGCAGCAGCGCCGACAGGGCGCGCACCGCCGTCGACTTCGCGGTGCCCTTCTCGCCGCGCACCAGCACGCCGCCGACCGCCGGGGACACGGCGTTCAGGAGCAGCGCGAGCCGCAGGTCGTCCTGGCCGACGACGGCCGTGAACGGGAACGGGGTACTCACTTGTCGTCGCCCTCCAGATCGCCTTCGAGTTCCAGATAGGTGGCGCGCAGCCGCTCGAGGGTGTCCGCGTCCGGCTCGGCCCACAGGCCCCGGTCGGCGGCCTCCAGCAGCCGCTCGGTGATGCCGCGCAGCGCCCACGGGTTGGACTTCTTCATGAAGTCCCGGTTCTCCTGGTCGAAGACGTACTCCGCGCTCAGCTTCTCGTACATCCAGTCGTCCACGACCCCGGCCGTGGCGTCGTACCCGAAGAGGTAGTCGACGGTCGCGGCCATCTCGAAGGCGCCCTTGTAGCCGTGCCTCCTCATGGCGCTCATCCAGCGGGGGTTGACCACCCGCGCCCGGAACACCCGGTGCGTCTCCTCGCCCAGGGTGCGCGTCCTCACCTGGTCCGGAGTCGCCGAGTCCCCGACGTACGCCTCCGGGCTCGCACCCGTCAGATGCCGCACCATGGCGACCATCCCGCCGTGGTACTGGAAGTAGTCGTCCGCGTCGACGAGGTCGTGCTCGCGGGTGTCGACGTTCTTCGCCGCCACCGCGATCCGCCGGAACGCCGTCTCCATGTCGCCCCGCGCGGCCCGCCCGTCGAGCCCGCGCCCGTAGGCGTAGCCGCCCCACACCGCGTACACCTCGGCGAGGTCCGCGTCGGAGCGCCAGTTGCGGGCGTCGATCAGCGGCAGCAGACCGGCGCCGTACGCGCCCGGCTTGGAGCCGAAGATGCGGGCCGTGGCCCGCCGCCGGTCGCCGTGCCCGGCGGTGTCCTCGTCGGCGTGGGCGCGTACGTAGTTCACGTCGGCCGGCTCGTCCAGCTCCGCCACCGCCCGCACCGCGTCGTCGATCAGCCCCACGACGTGCGGGAACGCGTCCCGGAAGAAGCCGGAGATGCGGACCGTGACGTCGATGCGCGGCCGGCCCAGCTCCTCGGGCCCGACCACCTCGAAGCCGGTCACCCGGCGCGAGGCGTCGTCCCACACCGGCCGGCAGCCCAGCAGCGCCAGGATCTCGGCGATGTCGTCGCCCTGGGTGCGCATCGCGGACGTACCCCACACCGTCAGGCCCACGGACTTCGGGTACTCACCGGTGTCTTGGAGATAGCGCTGCACCAGCGAGTCCGCCAGTGACTGCCCGACCTCCCAGCTCAGCCTCGACGGGATCGCCTTGGGGTCGACGGAGTAGAAGTTCCGGCCGGTCGGCAGCACGTTGACCAGCCCGCGCGTCGGTGAACCCGAGGGGCCCGCCGGGACGTAACCGCCGTTCAGGGCCCGCAGGATGTGGCCGATCTCGTCCGTGGTCCGGGCGAGCCGGGGCACCACCTCGGTGCAGGCGAACTCCACCACGGCCACCGCGTCCGGGAGTTCGGCGCCCAGCACCTCCCGCAGCAGCGGCGCGCTCTCCCCGGCGGCCCAGCCGCGCTCCTCCATGCCCTCCGCGATCCGCCGGCACAGCTGCTCCAGCAGGTCGACCGCGTCGGAGGCAGACCGGGCCGGACCGTCCACCAGGTCGGTCAGCTCCGCCGGCACCTTCAGCGGGGCGCCGGGCTCGGCCAGCAGCTCCTTCTCCACCAGACCGAAGTGCGCGGCCAGGGTGGCCCGCAGACCCGGCAGCGCGTTCGCCCGGCCGCCCCACACCTGCGAGGCGCGCAGCACCGCGAGCACCAGGTTGACGCGCGGCTCACCGACCGGACCGCCGCCGAGCACGTGCAGCCCGTCGCGGATCTGCACGTCCTTGATCTCGCAGAGATAGCCGTCGATGTGCATGACGAACGAGTCGAAGTCGTCGTCGTCCGGCTGGTCGTCCACGTGCAGGTCGTGGTGGAGCTCGGCCGCCTTGACCAGCGTCCAGATCTGCGCCCGTACCGCCGGGGCCTTGTCCGGGTCCAGGTCGGAGACCAGGGCGTACTCGTCGAGGAGCTGCTCCAGCTTCGCGAGGTCGCCGTACGTGTCGGCGCGCGCCATCGGCGGGACGAGGTGGTCGACCACCGTCGCGTGCCCGCGCCGCTTGGCCTGGGTGCCCTCACCGGGGTCGTTGACGATGAACGGGTAGATCAGCGGCAGGTCGCCGAGCACCGCGTCCGGTGCGCAGCCGGCGCCCAGTCCGAGGCCCTTGCCCGGCAGCCACTCCATGGTGCCGTGCTTGCCCATGTGCACGATCGCGTCGGCGCCGAAGCCCCCCTCCGACGTCGCGGCCTCCAGCCACCGGTAGGCGGCCATGTAGTGGTGCGACGGCGGCATGTCGGGGTCGTGGTAGATGGCGATGGGGTTCTCGCCGAAGCCGCGCGGCGGCTGGATCATCACGACGACGTTCCCGAACCGGAGGGAGGCCAGCACGATGTCGTCGCCGTCGACGTACAGCGAGCCCGGCGGTTCCCCCCACGCCTCGGTCATGGCGTCCCGCAGCGCCGGGTCCAGCCTCTCGAACCAGGCGCGGTAGTCCGCGAGCGGCACCCGCGCGGGCGCGGCGGCCAGCTGGTCCTCCGTCAGCCACTCCACGTCGTGGCCGCCCGCCTCGATCAGCCGGTGGATCAGCTCGTCGCCGTTGTCGGGGTACCCGTGCACCCCGTACCCCGCGTCGCGCAGCGCGTCGAGCACCCGCACCGCGGAGGCCGGGGTGTCGAGGCCCACCGCGTTGCCGACGCGCGAGTGCTTGGTCGGGTACGCGGTGAAGACCAGCGCGAGCTTCTTCTCCGCGTTCGGCCGGTGCCCGAGCACCGCGTGCCGCACGGCGATGCCGGCCACCCGGGCCGCCCGCTCCGGGTCGGCGACGTACACCGGGACGTCGTCCGGGCCCTGCTCCTTGAAGGAGAAGGGGACCGTGATCAGCCGTCCGTCGAACTCCGGGATGGCGACCTGCATCGCCGCGTCCATGGGGGACAGGGCGGCGTCGGACTCCTCCCAGGCGGCCCGCGAGGAGGTGAGACAGAGCCCCTGCAGCACCGGCACGTCCAGGTCGGCCAGCGCCCCGATGTCCCAGGCCTCCTCGTCACCGCCCGCCGAGGCCTGTGAGGCGTGGGTGCCGCCGGCCGCCAGCACCGTGGCGACCAGGGTGTCCGCCTTCGCCAGCAGCTCGTACAGCCCTGCGTCGGCGCCGCGCAGCGAACCGCAGTACACCGGAAGGGCGTTGGCGCCCCGCGCCTCGATCGCGTCGCACAGGGTGTCCACGAAGCCGGTGTTGCCGCTCAGGTGGTGCGCGCGGTAGAAGAGCACGCCGACCGTCGGGCGGCCGGCCCGCACGGCGCGGGCGCCGTGGACGCCGTACTCCGGCATCCTCCGCGGCTCCTCGAAGCCCTCGCCGGTCAGCAGCACGGTGTCCGAGAGGAACCGGGCCAGCTCGGTCAGGTTCTCCGGGCCGCCCTCGACGAGGTAGCGCAGCGCCTCCGCCACCACTCCGGCCGGCACCGTCGACTCGGCCATCAGCTCCGCGTCCGGCACGGTCTCGCCGCCGAGCAGCACCGCCGGGACCCCGGACGCCCTGAGCGCCGCGAGCCCGTCCTCCCAGGCACGCTTGCCGCCCAGCAGCCGTACGACGGCGAGGTCCGCCCCGTCGAGCAGCGCGGGCAGCTCGTCCGCGACGTCGACGCGGGCCGGGTTGCCGATCCGGTAGGAGGCCCCGGAGGCACGGGCCGCCAGGAGGTCCGTGTCGGCGGTCGACAACAACAACACAGTGCTCATGCGGGTGCTCCCGGTGGAATGAAGGGCAGTCCTTGCGGCGCGCCGGACTCGATGAGCCGCCACAGCGCGTCCGTGTCCGCGTGCTGTTCGATCAGGTCGCCGAGCCGGTCGAGCTGCTCCTCGCGCAGCGCGGCGAACGAGGTGTCGGGGGCCGGCACGAAGCGGCGTCCCGCGGCGGCGGCCACCTTGCGCAGGAAGGCCCGCCGGAAGCGGTCCGACTCCAGCGAGCCGTGCCAGTGCGTGCCCCAGGTCTTCCCGACCCGGCAGCCGTCCAGGCCGCGTCCCCGGTCGTCGGAGATGAACACTTCCCCGCCCAGCACCTCGGCGACGCCGTAATGGATCTCGTATCCCTCGACGGGCTCGCCGAGCGCCTCGCCGACGGGGCGGGTGAGCGTCTTCTCGCGGGCGAACCGCACCCGCACCGGCAGGATGCCGAGCCCGTCGACGCGGCCCCGCCGGCTCTCGACGTCGTCCTCGACGGACTCCCCGAGGAGCTGGTAGCCCCCGCAGATGCCGAGCACCGGCCGCCCCTCGGCCGCCCGTCGCCGCAGGGCGTCCGCGAGGCCGCGCTCCCGCAGCCAGTCGAGGGCCCGGACGGTCCCGCGGGTGCCGGGCACGACCACGAGGTCGGCGTCGACGAGTTCCTCGGGCCGGTCCACGAACCGCACCACCACACCGGGTTCGGCGGCCAGCGCGTCCACGTCGGTGAAGTTGGACATCAGCGGCACCGCGCAGACGGCGACCCGCAGCACGTCCTCGCCGAGCGGGGCGGCCACCGCCGACTCGCGGACGGCGCCGCGCAGCGACACCCGGAGCCCGTCCTCCTCGTCGATGCCGAGCCCGTGCCGGAAGGGCAGCACGCCGTAGGTCCGGCGCCCGGTGAGGCCGTGCAGCATCTCCAGTCCGGGCTCCAGCAGCGACACGTCGCCCCGGAACTTGTTCACCAGGAACCCGGCGACCAGCTCCTGGTCCGTGCGGGAGAGCAGGGCGACGGTACCGAAGAAGGAGGCGAAGACGCCGCCCCGGTCGATGTCGCCGACGACGAGGACGGGAAGCCCGGCGCTCCGGGCGATCCCCATGTTCACGATGTCGGTGCGCCGCAGGTTGATCTCGGCCGGGCTGCCGGCCCCCTCGCAGATCACCGCGTCATACGTGCCCCGCAACTGCTCCAGACAGTCCAGCACCGTGCCCAGCAGCCGCTGCTGGCGTCCGCCGTGGTAGCCGCGGGCGGTCATCTCGCCGACCGGCCTGCCCATCAGCACCACCTGGCTGGACTGCTCGCCGCCCGGCTTCAGCAGCACCGGGTTCATCAGCGCGGTGGGCTCCACCCGGCAGGCCTGGGCCTGCATGGCCTGCGCCCGCCCGATCTCGGCGCCCTCCCGCGTCACGAACGAGTTCAGCGACATGTTCTGCGCCTTGAACGGCGCGACCTTGACGCCCTGCCGCGCCAGCCACCGGCAGATCCCGGCGGTCACCACGCTCTTGCCGGCGTCCGAGGTGGTCCCGGCGACCAGCAGCCCCCCACCGTTCACGATGCACGTCCCTTCGTCACCCTCCGCGCGGCGGCACCGGCCGCGAGCGCGAGCCAGCCGACCCGCCGCGAGAGCCGTACCGCCCGGTCGATGTCGGCCACGGACACGGCACGTCCGCCGCCGTTGAGGACGGGCCGGTGTTCGACCCGCCCGCCGTAGGAGAGGGTCCCGCCGAGCCGCACGCCGAGCGCGCCGGCGAACGACGCCTCCACGGGCCCGGCGTTGGGGCTGGGGTGCTTCGCGGCGTCGGCGCGCCACGCCCGTACGGCGCCGCGCGGGTCGGGGCCCGCGAGCGCGGCGAGCACGGCGGTCAGCCGCGCCCCCGGCCAGCCGGCCACGTCGTCGAGGCGGGCGGAGGCCCAGCCGTAGCGGAGGTGGCGCGGGGACTTGTGGCCGACCATCGCGTCGAGCGTGTTGACGGCCCGGAACCCGAGCAGTCCCGGCACCCCGGCGACGGCGCCCCACACCAGCGCGCCCACCACGGCGTCGGAGGTGTTCTCGGCGACGGACTCGACCACCGCGCGGGCGATCCCGTCGGCGTCCAGCGCCTGGGGGTCGCGGCCGCACAGGTGCGGCAGCCACGCCCGGGCCGCCTCGACGTCCCCGGCGTCCAGCGCCCGCCCGATGGCGCGGGCCTCCCGGGCCAGCGAGGTCCCGCCGACGACGGCCCAGGTGGCGACGCCGGTCAGGGCGGCGGAGGCGGCGGGGGAGGAGCGTACGGAGCGGGCGGCGAGGCTTCCCAGGACGACGGTCCCGCCGACGCACACGGCGGTGTGCACGGCGCCCCGGCCCCGGTCGTCCCGCCACAGCACCCGTTCCACGGCGGCCGCGGCCCGTCCGAAAGCGGCGACCGGATGACCGCGGCGGGGATCGCCGAGGAGCAGGTCGCCGAGGAGGCCGGCGGCGGCGCCGTACGCGAACACGCGATCGGCACCCATGGGTTCAGCCGGTGACGGATCCGGAGGGAACGGCCCCGGAGCGGGGCGGTGTCTCGCTGGTCGACCTCAACAGGCAGCCGCGCATGGCGATATGTCCTCACTCAGGGTGTCCACGCCCTGGTTCGACGAGACCGGCGGCGAGAGTTCCTGGCTCCCGGGGTGCATCTGCACCCCGGTGACAGTGGCGGGACCGCGCCGGAATCGCACCGGCTTCCTCTCCTGCCGCCGTATTGGCTGAGGCAGTCCACCACGGCTCCGGAAGGGCCGTCAACTTGCCGTTGACCTGCGAGGCTGAAGTGTGCCGAGGCCCACAGAGGGGCTTCGGTGGGGGAACCGCGGGGCGCGCGCACGCCGAAGGGCGGTGCGGGAGCCGGGGCTCCCGCACCGCCCGTGGGACGGAGACCTTCCGCGGTCGCGGTGACCGGGGAGGGATCAGGCCATGATCAGGTAGATGCCGTACGCCACCGCCGCCGCGCACGCGGCGAAGCAGGCGTAGGCGCCGGTGACCGCCAGGGCCGCGGACTGGCCCTGCGCGGCGGCCCGCTCGCGGCGGGACAGGCCGCTGATGCCGAGGGTGAACAGGGCCACCAGGGCCACGGTGACCACGAGGCTGACGCCGAAGACGGAACCGAGGGCCGCCCAGTCGATCTTCATGGTGCTCTTCTTCCTTCGTGCCGGGGTCTACCGGGTCGCGGTCAGACGGTGGTCTTGGCCGGCGGTGCCGTGTCGGCGGGAGCCGGGATCGTGGCGAACTCCTCGGTCACGGCGCCCGCCGGGGGCGGGCTCACGGCGGCCATCGCCTGCGTCACCACGCCGGACGGCTCCTCGCCCGGCACGTCGTGGTCGTTGACGTTGGTGTGGTCGACGACCTCGCGCCGGGAGATCTTCCAGATCGCCGCGCTGGAGGAGACGAGGAAGACGGCCACGACGGCGGTGCCCCAGCTGCCGAAGCCGCAGACCCATTCGGCGAGCGCCGCGACCAGGGCCGCCGCCGGCAGCGTCAGGCCCCAGGCGACGAACATCCGGGTGGCCGTCGACCAGCGGACGACACCGCCCTTGCGGCCCAGGCCCGCACCCATCACGGAACCGGAAACGGAATGCGTGGTGGAGAGGGAGAAGCCGAGGTGCGAGGAGGCCAGGATGACCGTCGCGGCACTGGTCTGGGCGGCGAAGCCCTGCTGCGGCTGGAGGTCGGTGAGGCCCTTGCCCATGGTGCGGATGATGCGCCAGCCGCCGAGGTAGGTGCCGAGCGCGATGGCGATGCCCGCGGAGAGGATGACCCACATCGGCGGGTCGGAGTCGGGGGCGAGGGTGCCGCCGGCGACCAGGGCGAGGGTGATGATGCCCATCGTCTTCTGGGCGTCGTTGGTGCCGTGGGCCAGGGAGACCAGGCCGGCGGAGGCGATCTGTCCGGCGCGGTAGCCCTTCTCGGCGGCCTTGCCGTTGGCCTTCTTGCCCATGCGGTAGGTCAGCCGGGTCGCGAGCATCGCGGCGAGGCCGGCCACCAGCGGGGCGGCGATGGCGGGGATCAGGACCTTGGTGACGAGCACGTCGCCGTGCACCGCGCCGAAGCCGGCGGAGGCGACGGTGGCGCCGATCAGGCCGCCCATCAGTGCGTGCGAGGAGCTGGACGGCAGGCCGACCAGCCAGGTCAGGAGGTTCCAGAGGATCGCGCCGACCAAGGCGGCGAAGATGACCTCGGGACGGATGCCGGCCTCGTCTACGAGGCCTTTGGAGATCGTGTTGGCGACCTCCACCGAGAGGAAGGCGCCCACAAGGTTCAGCACGGCGGACATGGCCACCGCGACCTTGGGCTTGAGCGCACCGGTCGAAATGGTCGTTGCCATCGCGTTCGCGGTGTCGTGGAAACCGTTCGTGAAATCGAACGCGAGAGCGGTTACCACCACAATCGCGAGGATCAGCGAGAAGCTTTCCATTTACCCAGGCAATCGTTCGAGGTCATTGGCTGGTCGAACGTAGGTAACCAGGGTGAACGGAAGATGAACTGGAATGGGCATCGTGGTGACCGTAAGAGGGGGTGGGCGCTCCGCCGGATGGCGGGGCCGGGGCCGTGTCCCCGTGGGCGGCCCGGCGCCCGGGGGCCCGGCCGCCTCCGGTGGATCTTTCCCGGCCGGCCGAGGGCCCGCAGAAGAGACGTCCGTCACCCGGAAGCGTGCCGCGCCTGGCAGGATCGCGGCATGACCGAGCGAAGGCGGGCGGGCGGGGAGGAGGTGCGCGCCTGGGCGGAACTCGTCGGGGCCGCGCGCCGGACGGTCACCGACGGACTCGTGGTCGGCACCTCCGGCAACGTCTCGGTGCGGGTCGGCGAGACCGTCCTGGTCACGCCGTCGGGTGTGCCGTACGACCGGCTGACGCCGGACGACGTGACCGGTGTCGACCTCACCGGCCGGCAGGTCCTCGGCACGCTCGTCCCCACCAGCGAGCTGCCCATGCACCTGGCCGTCTACCGCACGACCGGGGCGCGCGCCGTCGTGCACACCCACGCCGTGCACGCGACGGCCGTCTCCACGCTCGTCGACGAACTGCCGCTGATCCACTACATGGCCGCGGCGCTCGGCGGACCCGTCCGGGTCGCCCGCTACGCCACGTACGGCACCGACGAGCTGGCCGAGAACATGCTCCGCGCGCTCGACGGCCGCACCGGCTGTCTCCTGCAGAACCACGGCACCGTCACCCACGGCACCACGCTCGACCTGGCCTACGACCGCACGGCCCAGCTGGAGTGGATGTGCCGCCTCTGGCTGACCGCGTCCTCGCTGCCGGCCCTGTCCCCGAGTCTGCTGACCCCGGAGCAGCTGGCGGAGGTGGGCGAACGCCTGCGGGACTACGGCCAGCGGGGCTGAGCTCCCGGACCGCCCGCCCGCCACCCCGCACGTTCGCCCGCTGGCCGGGTACCCGTTCCGACATGACACTGGAGAGCGTGCGCACTGTCAGAGCGACGGCCGCTGCCGTCACCGCCGTGCTGGGGGCCGGGGCCGCCGCGGTCGCCGCCGGCCGGTTCGCCAGCGACGCCGCCCTCAGGACGCCCCCGGGCGGCCCCCTCCCCACCGAGCCCAGACTCACCGTCCACGCCACCGCCGCCGGCCGGATCAGCCTCACCCGGGACTTCGCCGCGCTGCGCCCGGGCACCTACGGCCTCGCCGGTGACGCGTTCCACGCCGTGGTCGGACCCGTGCTGGCCGGCGCCCCGGAGTCCGCCGACACCGTGGCACGCCGTCTCGAACGCGTCACCTACGGCACCGTGGAGCCCGGCGACCGCGCCTGGCTCGTCCCGAACCTGTACACCGGCGAGCCGGGCACCGCCCTCGGCCTGGACAGCACCGCCCTCGACATCCCCGGCGAACTCGGACCGCTGCCCGCGTGGTTCGTCCCCGGGGCCCGGGACACCTGGGTGATCGCCGTCCACGGCCTCGGCGCCACCCGGGAACACACCATGAACCTCATGGCGTACCTGCACCGCCACGGCATCCCGGTGCTGGCCCCCGCCTACCGGGGCGACCCCGGCGCGCCCCGCTCCCCGGACGGCCTCAACCACCTCGGCGAGACCGAGTGGCGCGATCTCGACGCCGCGCTCCACCACGCCGTGGACTCCGGCGCCCGGCAGGTGATCCTCTACGGCTGGTCCACCGGCGCGGCCATGGCGCTGCGCGCCGCCGCCCGCTCCGAGGTGCGCGCTCGCGTCGCCGGTCTGATCCTGGACTCCCCGGTGCTCAACTGGGAGGCGACCCTGCGCGCCCTCGCCGCGGCCCGGCGCACCCCGGCCCCGCTGCTGCCGCTCGCGGTGCGCGCCGCCCAGGGCCGCACCGGCCTGTACGGCGACCGCAGGCCCGGCGCCGCGCACACGAACCGGATCACGGTGCCCACCCAGATCTTCCACGGCCCCGACGACACGGTGGCCCCCTGGCGGTTCTCCCGCCGGCTGGCCGCCGCCCACCCGAACACCATCACCCTGCACACCGTCAGGGGCGCCCCGCACGCGGCGATGTGGAACGCGGACCCGCACTCCTACGAGGAGATCCTGCGGCGCTTCCTCACCCCCCTCATGTGACGGCGGCCCGGAGGCGGGGGAGGCGGTGCCGGGGATTCCGTTTACCGTCGAACCAGTGGCCTGAATCCTTCCCTCCGGCTGCATCCGGGCCCGGGGCGAGGGCCGTTCCACGGCCCCCGCCGACATTCCGTTTGGGTTTTCGGACCGTCACGCGGAAGACTGCACCCGTGACGTCCCGTATCCCGCGCGACTCCAGGCTTCGACTCGTCCGACCGCGACCCCTGGCCGCCGCCCCCAGAGCGATGAACCAGCGGCGGTCGCGCCGCCCCGCGCCCCGCCCCCCGGAGGGCACGCCGGCACCGGCGGAGCTGGCCAGAATGGCGCGCTCCGGTCTGGCCGCCGCGGCCCGCGTCGCCCGCTGGGCCGACGCCGCCCTCGGCCCCGGCGGGGACAGCGCCACCGCCGACGGCAAGGCCACCCTCTCCGACGCGACCGCCGAACGGGCGGCCCGTGCCCTGGGCCTGACCTCCGCTCAGGTCCGCGCCGACTGGGACACCGCCCGGCTGGCCGGTCTCATCGAGGTGCACGGCGACAGCGCCCGCCCCGGCTGGCGGCTGCGCGCCTGGGACCGCGACGACAGCGCCGTACTGCGCGGCTGGGTCGCCCTCTGCGACGCGTGGTCGCTCGCCCACCCGGAGCCCGAGGAGTACGAGGCCGCCGCCGTCGCCGAGGTCGTCACGGCCATGCCGCAGGTCCTCTCCTTCCTCCAGCTCTCCGCCGGCCCGGTCCCCGTGCCCCAGCTCCTCGACCTCCTCGAGCAGCGCGTGACGGAACTGCGCACGGAGCGGTGCGAGGTCGACTACGCGCCGCCGTCCGAGGCCCCCGGCCCCGGCCGTGACCTCAGACCCGCGGTCCCGCTGCAGCGGCCGCGCCCCGCGCTCGCCGCACCGGCCGCCGACGCCCCGCTCGCACCGCTGCTCGACTGGGCGCTGCGGGCACTCGCCTCCGTCGGCGCCCTCACCTACGGCGACGGGCAGGCCACGCTCACCCCGCTCGGCAACTGGGCGGTGTGGGTCAAGCTGGAGCAGATCTGCGTCGCCGCGCAGAGTCCCGCCGGGAACATCGAGCAGGGCGCCGAGGACATGCTGCGCGGCTGCGGCCGGCTGCGCCCCAACGCGGCCCGCGCCGAGTACCGCGCCTGGCTCGCCGCCCGCCCCGTCGGCAGCGCCGTCACCGAACTGATCGCCGCCGCACGCGGCGAGGATGCCCTGCTGCGCGGCCTCGCCTTCGAGGCGCTGCGGGTGGTCGGCGCCCCCGCCGAGCCCGAGGTCCGCGCCGCCCTCGACGAGCCGACGCTGCGCCCCTACGCCCTGCTGTGGCTCGCCGAGCACGACGGCGCCGATCCCGAGGACGCCCACGAGATCCTCACCCGGGAGGAGGCCACCTGGCTGTGGGTGGACACGGCGGCCGCCGTCGCCGACCACGGCGAGGCCCCCCTGCTGGTCAGGCATCTTGAGTCCGCGATACAGCCGACCGTCCCCGCGCTGCTCACCGAGGTGCGCGCCGTCGGCCACCCGCGCACCGTCCAGGTACTGGTCGCGCTCGCCGCCGCCCACCCCGATCCGGCCCTCGCCAAGGCGGTCCGCCGCGCCGCCTTCCAGGTCCACACCGGCGGCTGACACCGGCCCCCGGGGGCGCCGCCCGGCCTCCCGGACCCGGACGGGAGCTCCGGGCCTCAGCCCCCGGTCTCCGGGGCGTAGGTGCCGAAGCTCCAGACGTTGCCCTCGAGGTCGCGGGCCAGGTAGTCGCGGGAGCCGTAGTCCTGGTCCGTCGGGGGCATCAGGATCTCCGCGCCCTGCTCCACCGCGCGCCGGTGGTGTGCGTCGGCGTCGTCCACGACGACGTACACCCCGGCAGGGCCCGCTCCCTCCATCGCCGTGTCGAAGACCCCTCCGCGGCCCTTCGTGCCCAGCATCACCGCACCGTTTCCCTGCACCAGCTCGGCGTGCATCACGGTGCCGTCCTCGCCCTCGTACACCGACAGCTCCGTGAACCCGAAGGCCTCCGTGAGCTGCCGGATCGCCGCCTTCGCGTCCCTGTACAGCAGTGTCGGAACCACGCTCGGACGCCCGCCGCCCGTACCCGCCATGCGATCACTCCTCAGCCGTATGTCCGGATGTAGCCCATTTTGGCACCGGCCGCCGAGGACGGCCGGGGGACCCGCACGCAGAAAAAAGCGCTTGCACCGCCCCGTTAGAATGGCTCGCATGGCCATTCTCCTCGCGCATTAGACGGCGGGAACGTCCTCAGCCGCCCACCGCCACCCACACCTGCCCTGGAGTCTGTCCGTGATCTCCGCCTCCGGCATCGAGCTGCGCGCCGGTGCCCGCGTCCTCATCGAAAGCGCCACCTTCCGCGTCGCCAAGGGCGACCGCATCGGCCTGGTCGGCCGCAACGGCGCGGGCAAGACCACCCTCACCAAGGTCCTCGCCGGCCAGGGCATCCCCGCCGGCGGCACCGTCACCCGCTCCGGCGAGGTCGGCTATCTGCCCCAGGACCCCCGCACCGGCGACCTCGACGTGCTCGCCCGCGACCGCATCCTCTCCGCGCGCGGCCTCGACGTGCTGATCCGCAAGATGCGCGACAACGAGCAGCGCATCGCCAACGGACAGGGCGCCACCCGCGAGAAGGCCCTCAAGCAGTACGAGCGCCAGGAGACGGAGTTCCTCACCAAGGGCGGATACGCCGCCGAGGCCGAGGCCGCCACCATCGCCGCCGCGCTGAACCTGCCCGACCGGGTGCTCGGCCAGCCCCTGCACACCCTCTCCGGCGGTCAGCGCCGCCGCGTCGAGCTGGCGCGGATCCTGTTCTCCGACGCGGACACCCTGCTCCTCGACGAGCCGACCAACCACCTCGACGCCGACTCGATCGTCTGGCTGCGCGACTACCTCAAGACCTACCGCGGCGGCTTCATCGTGATCTCCCACGACGTCGACCTGGTCGAGACGGTCGTCAACAAGGTGTTCTACCTGGACGCCAACCGCGCCCAGATCGACGTCTACAACATGGGCTGGAAGCTCTACCAGCAGCAGCGCGAGGCCGACGAGAAGCGCCGCCGGCGCGAACGGCAGAACGCCGAGAAGAAGGCGGCCGCGCTCAACGCCCAGGCCGACAAGATGCGCGCCAAGGCCACCAAGACGGTCGCCGCGCAGAACATGGCCCGCCGCGCGGAGAAGCTGCTGTCCGGCCTCGAGGACGTCCGCCAGTCCGACAAGGTCGCCAAGCTGCGCTTCCCCGAGCCCTCGCCCTGCGGCAAGACCCCGCTGATGGCCGAGGGCCTGTCGAAGTCGTACGGCTCCCTGGAGATCTTCACCGACGTCGACCTGGCCATCGACAAGGGCTCCCGGGTGGTCATCCTCGGCCTCAACGGCGCCGGCAAGACGACCCTGCTGCGGCTCCTGGGCGGCGTCGAACAGCCGGACACCGGCGCCGTCGTCCCCGGCCACGGCCTCAAGCTCGGCTACTACGCGCAGGAGCACGAGACCCTCGACCCCGAGCGCTCGGTCCTGGAGAACATGCGCTCCGCCGCGCCCGACCTGGACCTCGTCGAGGTCCGCAAGGTGCTCGGCTCGTTCCTGTTCTCCGGCGACGACGTCGACAAGCCGGCCGGTGTCCTGTCCGGCGGTGAGAAGACCCGTCTCGCGCTGGCGACCCTGGTGGTCTCCTCCGCGAACGTGCTGCTGCTCGACGAGCCCACCAACAACCTCGACCCGGCCAGCCGCGAGGAGATCCTCGGCGCGCTGCGCACGTACAAGGGCGCGGTGGTCCTCGTCACGCACGACGAGGGCGCCGTCGAGGCGCTCCAGCCGGAGCGGATCATCCTGCTGCCGGACGGCGTCGAGGACCTGTGGGGCGCCGACTACGCGGACCTGGTCGCCCTCGCCTGACCGGTTGACCGAAGGCGTGATCCACGGCGTATGGATCATTCGGCCCATCGGTGATCCATCATTCGTGTGAGATCTCCTCATCCCGAGGTGTGTCCTACACGGATTTCGCGGCCGAGTCCCCGGTGGACCGGGGCTCGGCCGTCGCACCTTTCTGACCTGGTACTTCGCGGAGGAACCCGTTCGGAGGTACCGCTCGCACCCCGCGGAATCTGTCATTCCGTATGTGGGGACGCGCTCCCGTCGTCACAACCTTGTCTCATCGACCTTGCCGAATGGGTGGCCATGAGGGCCGGGAGGGGTGATCATGAGGAGACCAGAGCGCACTTCCCATGAGGAGGCACGGGTGGCCGAGACTCTGAAGAAGGGCAGCCGGGTGACCGGCGCCGCGCGCGACAAGCTCGCGGCAGACCTGAAGAAGAAGTACGACGCCGGTGCGAGCATCCGGGCGCTGGCCGAGGAGACCGGCCGCTCGTATGGCTTCGTTCACCGCATGCTCAGCGAGTCGGGCGTCACGCTCCGAGGGCGTGGCGGGGCGACACGGGGCAAAAAGGCCCCTTCGGCCTGACCCGGGCGCGCCACGATCCCGATGGTGGCCACCCGGTCGGACGACTGACCGGCCGGGTGGTTACTGTGCAGTCACTTAGACGACCGCACCCATCGGAGGCGCCCCATGGCTTCGTCCGCCCAGGACCTCGGTCCGGTACTCGACAAGGACGGCGTACGGCTCACCGTCGACGACGCGATCGCCACGGTGACGCTGACCAACCCGGCCAAGCGCAACGCGCAGAGCCCCGCTCTGTGGCGGGCGCTGACCGAGGCGGGCCGGCTGCTGCCCGGCTCCGTCCGGGTCGTGGTGCTGCGCGGGGAGGGCAAGTCCTTCTCCGCCGGTCTCGACCGGCAGATGTTCACTCCCGAGGGAATCGAGGGCGAGCCGTCGTTCATCGACCTCGCGCACCGCGACGACGCCACGCTGGACGCGACCATCGCCGAGTACCAGGAGGCGTTCACCTGGTGGCGGCGCAACGACGTGGTGTCCATCGCGGCCGTCCAGGGACACGCCATCGGGGCGGGCTTCCAGCTGGCCCTCGCCTGTGACCTGCGCGTCGTCGCGGACGACGTGCAGTTTGCCATGCGCGAGACCAGCCTCGGTCTCGTCCCCGACCTGACCGGTACGCACCCCCTGGTGGGGCTGGTCGGCTACGCCCGCGCGCTGGAGATCTGCGCGACGGGCCGCTTCGTCACGGCAGAGGAGTCCGTCAGCACCGGCCTGGCCAACCTCGCCGTGCCCGCGGCCGAGCTGGACGCGGCGGTCCAGGACCTCGCCGCGGCGCTGCTGGCCGCCCCGCGTGACGCCGTCATCGAGACCAAGTCCCTGCTCCGCGGCGCCCAGCACCGCACCTACGACGAACAGCGCACCGCGGAACGCGCCGCCCAGACCCGCCGCCTCCGAGACCTCGCCACCCTCGACGACTGACCCCGCCCGCCCGCCAGCCTCCGCAGCTGCGGGCAGTCGTGCCGCTGGGGCGGCACGGGTGGGCGCAGCGGCACCCCGTAAGCGCCGGGCCGCGCACCCCACCCCCGCCCCAGCACACCCCGGCACCGCTCAGTCGACCGCGGTGACCAGCACCGCCACCGTCGGCCCGTCCGGCAGCACCGCCCCCACCGCCACCCGAACCCCCCGCACCACATCCAGCGGACGCACACCCCCCGCAACCGCGAGATCCACCCGCACATGCCGCCGAGGCAGAGCCCCCACGGACGCCCGCTCGCTCACCTGCACCGACCTCCCCAGCACCCCCGTGAGCCGACTCACCCCCGGCACGGCAAGCGCCGCCACCCCCACCCGCTCCACCTCCGCGTCGCCGCCGACACCGCCCTCACCGGACTCCGGCGGCCCGGAACCCGCCTCCCCACCCCCCTCCGCGGACGGCACGGGCTCCACCTCCAGCAGCTCCGCCACCCGCAGATCCACCTCCACCACGTCCAGCCCGATCCGCTCCACCGCCCCCTCCGCCAGCACCGCGCGCACACGCTCCGCGGTCTCCGGCAGCGGCCGGGCCGCCGTGGCCGAGAACTCCGCCGTCACCCGCAGCGGCTCCGGAGGCAGAGCACCCGGCGGAGCCGGCACGGCCGGCAAGACCGACACGGCCGGTTCACCCGCCCGGCCCACCGCCTCCGGCCCGGCGAGCCCGATCCGCACCCCGTCCAGGCGTACGCCCGGCGCGTCCCGCGTCACCGCGCGCCGCAGCACCACCTCCGCCGCCCGTTCCGCGATCCACCCGCCGTCGCGTGGTCCGCCGAGGGCCAGGAACCTGCCCAGCCCCACCTGTTGCCGCACCGCCCGTGTCAACCGGTCCGCCGTCATTCCTCCAGCCTGACGCATCTCAGGCGCGAAGCCGGGCAACCGCGCATAACGTGGTCCTTGGGGGACGACCGAAGGGATGTACGGCGATGACCGACATGACCGAGGGTGGCCCGCCGCGGGCCACCGACACGGAGAAGACCCTCTCGGAGAGCACCTCGCAGAAGGGCCGGCAGGCCCGGCGCGGCACGGGCGCCCCCGGGGCCCGTGGCCGTACCACCATCGCCGACGGCGTGGTGGAGAAGATCGCGGGGATGGCCGCGCGGGACGTGTTCGGCGTGCATGCCATGGGCAGCGGGCTGTCGCGGACCTTCGGAGCCGTCCGCGACCGGGTGCCCGGTGGCTCCAAGGCGGTGACGCGCGGTGTGAAGGCCGAGGTCGGCGAGTTGCAGACCGCGCTCGACCTGGAGATCGTCGTCGACTACGGCGTGTCCATCGGAGACGTCGCCAGGGACGTGCGGGAGAACGTCGTCGCGGCGGTCGAGCGGATGACCGGCCTGGAGGTCGTCGAGGTCAACATCGCGGTCAGCGACGTGAAGCTGCCCGACGAGGAGGAAGAGGAGCCGGAGACCCGGCTTCAGTGAGGAACCGGCGAGCGAACGGAGCGCACCATGAACATGGCCGTGGTCGGCATGATCGCCGGCATGGCCCTGGCCTTCGCCGGGTACTTCGGCGGATTCGGGGCATTTCTGCTGGTGGCGGCCCTGGGTGCGGTCGGATTCGTCGTCGGCCGGTTCCTCGAGGGGGACCTGGAGTTCGGCGACTTCTTCCGCTCCCGTGACGAACGGCGGCGGTGACGGCGTTGACCACGGTCACCGAGCCAGGCCGGGGTCCGGCCGCCGTGGCGCCGGGCGAGCGCGGGGCGACCAGGATCGCCGACCGGGTGGTCGCGAAGATCGCCTCGCAGGCAGCACGCGAGGCGGTCGGCCCCCTGCCGCCGGACGCGGCGCCACCGCACGCCACCGTCGTCGTACGGCACGACGCCGCCCGCGTCCGGGTGCACGTCGAACTCGGTTATCCGGGCGACATCGGCGGCCGGTGCGCACAGGTGCGGCGCCGGGTGGTGGAACGGGTGCGCGCGCTGGCGGACATGCACGTGCCGGAGGTCGTCGTGCTGGTCGAACGGCTGCACGTGGCGGCCGGGCCGGTGGAGTCCCGGGGGAGGACGCGATGAGCGACCTCGAGGGCACGCTCCTGGAGGGCAGGCCGCCGGCCGGGGACGGCGCGACCGCCGTGCCCGGCGAGGCCGGCCGCCGGCGGCGCTTCTGGTCGGCGCGCCGGGTCCCCGCGGGCCTGGTCGCGCTGGTGATCCTGGTGATCGCGGCCGCGTTCCTGTACGACGTCGTGGCGGTGCGGGCCGGCCGTACCGCGCTGAGCTGGCGCCGGGATCTCGCCCGGCAACTCGCCGAACGGCCCCTGGACGACCCCTGGGTGCTGACCGGGGCCGGCGTCGCGGCCGCGCTCGGACTCTGGCTGCTGGCGCTCGCGCTCACGCCCGGTCTGCGCTCCGTGTTCCCCATGAGCCGCGCCGACCCCGACGTCCGCGCGGGACTGCACCGGGACGCCGCCGAGTCGGTGCTGCGGGACCGGGCCATGGAGGTGGCCGGCGTGCGGGCGGTGCGGGTCAGGGTGAAACGCGCCCGTGCGGACGTCCGCGCGGTGTCGCACTTCCGTGAACTGGACGACGTACGGGCCGACTTGGCCGCGGTGCTCAACGAGGCCGTGAGGGGGCTGGGCCTGGCCCGGCCGCCCGAGCTGTCGCTGCGGGTACGGCGGCCCGGCCGGAAGGGGCGGTAGGGGTGCTCGGCATCATCAACCGGGTGCTGACCGGGATCGTGGGGCTGGTGCTCGTCGCCCTCGGCGGGTCGGTGCTGGCGATCGGTCTTGGCGCGCCGGCGCCCTCGTGGTGGCTGCACGACGGGCGGCACGACGTGCTGCTGAGCGACTCCGAGCGGACCCGGTGGCGGGACCAGGGGTGGTGGTGGCCGGCCGTGATCGCCTTCCTCGCCGTGCTGGTGCTGCTCTGCCTGTGGTGGCTGCTCGCGGTGCTCCGCCGGCGGCGAGTGGCCGAGGTGGTGGTGGACACCGGCGACGACGAGGAGGCGTCACTGCGCGGGCGGGCCCTGGAACAGGCCCTCACCGACGAGGCGACTCACCTGGACGGCGTCGCCCGGGCCCGCGTCCTGCTCACCGGCCGCAGAGGCACGCCGAAGGCGAGGATCCTCCTCCATCTGGAACCTCACATCGACCCGGCGACGGCCCTGCGCACCTTCGCCGAGGGCCCCCTCACCCACGCCCGCACCTCGGCGACCCTCCCCGCCCTCCCCACAACCCTCCACCTGCACACCCGAAAACACCCCCCAGAACGAGTCACCTGACCCACCTCACCCCCGCACCACGCACTCCGCGCCCCCGCACTCCACGCCTCCGCCCCCGCACTCCGCGGGCAGTCGTGCCGCTGGGGCGGCACGGGTGGGCGCGACGGCACCCCGCAAGCGCCGGGCCGCGCAACACCCCCCGCCCAGCACCAGCACCGGCACCGGCACCCGCCCCCGCAGGGCCCCGCACCGGCATCAGAACCCGTGCCGCACCCCACCGTCCACCGGCACCATCACACCCGTCACATAGGACGCCGCCGGCGACATCAAGAACGCCGCCGCCCGCCCGAACTCCGCAGGAGTCCCGTACCGCCGCAACGGAATCCGCGACTCCGCCGCCCGCCGAGTGGCCTCCGGATCGGCGGACAACGCGTCCAGCTCCCGCACCCGGTCCGTGTCGATACGCCCCGGCAGCACCCCCACCACCCGGATGCCCCGCGGCCCCAGCTCGTCCGCCAGCGACTTGGCGAACCCGGCCAGCCCCGGCCGCAGCCCGTTCGAGATCGTCAGCCCCGGAATCGGCTCGTGCACCGACCCCGACAGCACGAACCCGATGACACCCCCCTCGCCCAGCTCCGCCGCGGCCGCCCGCGCCATCCGCACCGCACCCAGGAACACCGACTCGAACGCGGCCTGCCACTGCTCGTCGGTGGTGTCGGCGACGAACCCCGGCGGCGGCCCGCCCACGCTGACGAGAATGCCGTCGAAGCGCCCGAACCGCTCCCGCGCGGTGGCGATCAGCCGCGCCGCCGCACCGGGATCGGCGTTGTCGACGGCCACCCCGACCGCGTCCGGCCCCAGCGCGGCCGCCGCCTCCGCGACGGACTCCTCCTCCCGCCCCGTGACGACCACCTTCGCCCCGTCCGCGACGAGCTCCCGCGCCGAGGCGTTGCCCAGCCCGCGGGTCGCCCCGGTCACGACGTACACCCGGTCCTTCAGTCCAAGATCCATGGCCCTATCCTGCCTCCTCGTCCCCGAACAGGGCGAGAGCGGTGTTCACCAGGCCGATGTGGCTGAACGCCTGCGGGAAGTTGCCCAGCAGCCGCCCGGCCGCCGGGTCGTACTCCTCCGCCAGCAGCCCCACGTCGTTGGTGAGGCCCAGCAGCCGTTCGAACAGCTCCCGTGCCTCCTTGGTCCTCCCCGTCATGTGCAGGGCGTCCGCCAGCCAGAACGAGCACACCAGGAACGTGCCCTCCGCGCCGGGCAGCCCGTCGAGGGTGGCGGCGTCCGGGGTGTAACGGCGCACGAAGCCGTCCTGCCCCAGCTCCGCGCGGACCGCCTCGATGGTGCCGAGCACCCGCGGGTCGTCCGGCGGCAGGAACCCCACCCGGGGGATCAGCAGCAGCGCGGCGTCCAGTTCGCGTGAGCCGTAGGACTGGGTGAAGGTGTTCCGCTCGGGGTCGTACCCCTTCTCGCACACCTCCCGGTGGACCTCCTCGCGCAGCTCCCGCCAGCCCTCCAGGTCCCCTTCGAGGTCCGGGTCCTCCTCCATGGCGCGCACCGCGCGGTCGGCGGCCACCCACACCATCACCTTGGAGTGCACGAAGTGGCGCCGGCCGCCGCGCACCTCCCACAGCCCCTCGTCCGGCTGCCGCCAGGCCGAGCGAAGGAACGTCAGCAGCACCGACTGCAGGGCCCACACGTCCGGATGCGCGGACAGCCCCGAACGCCGGGCCAGCGCCAGGGAGTCCACGACCTCGCCGTACACGTCCAGCTGGAGCTGGTTCACCGCGTCGTTGCCGATCCGCACGGGCACGGCGCCGTCGAAGCCGGACAGCCACGGCAGTTCGAACTCCGGCAGCCGCCGCTCGCCCGCGAGCCCGTACATGATCTGCAGGTCCCCCGGGTCGCCCGCGACCGCGCGCAACAGCCAGTTGCGCCAGGCCTCCGCCTCGTCCTGGTAGCCGGCGGCCAGCAGCGCGTTCAGGGTCAGTGTGGAGTCGCGCAGCCAGCAGAAGCGGTAGTCCCAGTTGCGCACCCCGCCCGGCTCCTCCGGCAGCGAGGTGGTGGCCGCGGCGACGATGCCGCCGGTGGGACGGTAGGTGAGCGCCTTGAGGGTGATCAGCGACCGGACGACCTCGTCCCGGTACGGCCCGTCGTAGCGGCAGCGGGCCGCCCAGGCGCGCCAGTCCGTGACGCTGTGCCGCAGCGAGGAGTACGGGTCGACCAGCGGGGGCCGCGGCTCGTGGGAGGGGTGCCAGGTGAGCACGAACGCCACCCGCTCGCCCTCCCGCACCGTGAACTCCGAGACGGTGCTGTGGTCCTCGCCCCGGGTGTCCACCTCCGGCACGCTGCGCAGCCACGCCGAGTCCGGCCCGGCCACCGCCACCCGGTGGCCGTCCGCCCTGCGCACCCACGGCACGACCGAGCCGTAGTCGAAGCGCAGCCGCAGCGTGCTGCGCACGGTCACCTCACCGCGTACGCCCTCCACGATCCGCACCAGGTCGGGTGCCCGGTGGCGCTGCGGCATCAGGTCGGTGACCCGCACCGCCCCGTCGGGGGTCTCCCACTCGGTGTCCAGGACCAGCGTGTCCTTGCGGTAGGACCGCCTGGTGCACCGGTCCGCGCCGGCCGGGGCGATGCGCCAGTGCCCGTTGTCCTCGTTCCCGAGCAGCCGGGCGAAGCAGGCCGCCGAGTCGAAGCGGGGCAGACAGAGCCAGTCCACGGAGCCGTCCACGCCCACCAGGGCAGCGGTCTGTTCGTCGCCGATGAGCGCGTAGTCCTCGATACGGTGCACGGGGTGCGGGTTCCCGGCCGAAGGGGGCCGCAATCAGGGCAGGCGCCGGGGGAGTGACGGGCCGTCGGCCGCCGCCGCGCCGTCGCCGTTGAAGATCACGCCGGGGTTCGCCGGGGCCTGGTTGAGCACCCACAGGCCGATCAGCGTGGCCAGCGCGAACACCACCGCGACGAGCACGGTGAGGACCAGCCGCCGCCTGCGTTCGCGGCGCAGCCACTCGCCGCGGGCCGTGCGGTAGGCGTCCGGGTCGGGCAGCACCCCGCCGGCCAGGGCCCGCAGGGCGTCCCGGAGTTCCCGTTCGGTGCGGTCGGCGCCCGGCGGACGCGGCTGGACCGGCTCGTTGTCCGTGCGGTCCGGGCCGGTGCCACGCGACGGAGTCGCATCTCGATGCGTCATCGCCGCGCCTCCATCGCCTGGGTGAGCGCGGCGATCCCGCGCGAGGTGTGGGTCTTCACCGAGCCGCGGGAGATCCCCATCGCGGCGGCTATCTCGCTCTCCTTCAGCCCGAGCCAGTGGCGCAGCACCAGTGCCTCGCGCTGCCGGGCCGGAAGGTGCTGGAGCGCGTCGAGCAGTACCCGCTGGTCGTCGTGGAGCAGCGCGGTGTTCTCGGCGGACGCCACGATCTCGTCCGCCGGCGCCGGCGGACGCTCCTCGTGCCGGCGGGCGACCTGGAGGTGGCGGATCCGCATCCGGGTCAGATTGCAGACCGTGGAGCGCAGATACGCCTCCGCCGCGGCCACGTCCTTCAGCCGCCGCCACTTGCGGTAGATCTGGTAGTACGCCTCGGCCACCACGTTCTCCGGGTCGTCCGCGCCGAGCAGCACGGCCAGCCGCAGCATCGAGGAGTAGTGCAGCTCGAAGAGGCGGGCGACGCCGGCCTCCCGCTCCAGATCGGCCGGGCCGGTGACCGCCGGCCCGAGCGGCCCCGCCGCCGCTGCCGCCGCGGGGGTGGGGGCGGGCGGCAGGGTGGCCTGGGAGTGCTGTCTGCGTCTCACGGGTGGTTCGCTCCCGTCTGTGGACGTCGCCCGACCATCAGGCGGGACGGCAGGTCGGTGGCGTCGGCGCCGCGCGGGACGCCGAGGCGTGCGAGGACCGGGGTGCCGGCCACCGCGACGGTCAGATTGAGCAGCAGGGCGGCGACCCCGGCGTAGATCTCCAGCGGTCCCGCCCCGGCGTCGAGCGGCACGATCGAGGAGAACCCCTCACGCACCACCAGGTACGTCCCGGCTGCCATGCCCACGGCCCAGCCGGCGAGCAGCGCCCGCGGGTGCAGCCACCGGCTGTACAGGCCGACCGCCACCGCCGGGAAGATCTGCAGGATCCACACCCCGCCGAGCAGCTGGAGGTTGATGGCGTCCTGGTCGCGCAGCCCGAACACGAACGCCACCGCCCCGAGCTTCGCGGTCAGCGACACCGCCTTGGCGACCCGCACCTGACGCTTCGGCGTGGCCGTCGGATGGACGTACTCGACGTACACGTTCCGTACGAAGCTCGTCGCCGCGGCGATCGACATCACCGCGGCCGGCACCAGCGCGCCCACCACGATCGAACCGAACACCAGCCCGGCCAGCGGGCCCGGCATCAGCCGGTCGACCAGCATCGGCACGGCGGCCTCGGCGCCGCCCTCGGGGGCCCGCACCCCGGCCGCCAGGGCCGCGATGCCGAGGAACCCGAAGAGCGCCAGCAGCGCCGTCCAGGCGGGCAGCCCCGCCGACACCTTGCGCAGGGTGCGCGTCCCGTCGGCGGCGAACCCGGCGGTCAGCACATGCGGGTACATCAGCAGGGCGAGCGCGGAACCCAGCGCGAGCGTGGCGTAGGCGGGCTGCTGTCCCGGCGTCAGCAGCAGCGGGGAGTGGGCCGTGTCGGTGCCGCCGAGGGCGCGCGCCGCGCCGTCGAAGACCGCGCCGGGCCCGCCGAACCGGCGCAGCACCAGCCAGCAGACGGCGGTGAGCGAGACGAACACCGCCACCGCCTTCAGCGCGGAGATCACCGCGGGGGCCCGCAGCCCGTGCCGGTAGGTGGCCACCGCGAGCCCCGCGAACACCGCCACCATCACCAGGTCCCCGGTGGCGCCGTGCGGGTACAGCCCGCCCGCGGTGAGCACCGCGCGGATGCCCAGCAGTTGCAGCGCCAGGTACGGCATCGTCGCCAGGATGCCGGTCAGCGCGACGACCAGGGCCAGCGGCGGTGACCCGTACCGGCCGCGCACGAAGTCGGCGGCGGTGATGTAGCCGTGCCGCCGGGCCACGCTCCACAGCCGGCTGAGCAGCACGAACGCGAGCGGACAGACGATCACCGTGTAGGGCACCGCGAAGAAGGCGGGCGCGCCGTTGCCGTAGGCCAGACCGGGGACGGCGGTGAAGGTGTACGCCGTGTAGACCGTCCCGCCGAGCAGCAGCCAGGTCCAGCCGGTCGTGAGGCTCCGGTCGGCAAGCGCCCAGCCCTCCAGCGAGGGCAGCCGGTCGCTCGGCCGTAGCCGTCGCGCGGTGACGGCGAGCAGCGACGCCCCGCCGATCACGGCGAGGAACGTCGTGGTCATGGCGGCGTCGGCCATGAATCACCGTCCTTGGTGTGCTGTGCCCTCGGGGGAGAGTTGCGCGGACGGCCCGTCCGGATGACAGCGGACGAGGGGCACATCCGTCCGGCGCGCCGCGTCACTCTCGCACAGACCGCCCGGAACCGGGAGGGGCGGCGCAGGTCACAGCAGGGAGCGGCCCTTCACGGGCACGGCGCCGGCCGTCCGGCCGTGCCCGGCCCCGGCTACACCGCCGCCGGTTCCGTCTCCTCGGCGCCCGTCTCCTCGCCCGCCGTCCGCGACCGCTCCCGGGTCTCGCGGCGGACCAGCACGACCCAGCCGACCGGCACGGCCGCCGCGAACAGCCACCACTGGACGGCGTACGCGTAGTTCAGCGCCGCGTTCTCCTTGCCGGGGTCGCCCAGGCGCTGCGGGACGTCGCCCTTCGGCTCGGGCGCCGTCTGCGCCACGTAGCCGCCGAGCACCCGGGCGCCGAGCCGCTCCGCCTCCCGCTCGCTGTCGATCAGCATGATCTGCCGGTCCGGCAGCCCCTCGAGGTCCTTGATCCCGCTCGCCTCGGTCGTCTCGTCGGGCATCAGCCGGCCCTCGACCGTGACCTCGCCGCGCGGCGGCGCGGGCACCTCGGGGAACGCGGTCTGGCTCGGTCCGTCCGCGGGGATCCAGCCCCGGTTGACCAGCAGCACCCTGCCGTCCTCGAGGATGAACGGGGTCAGGACGTGGAAGCCGACCTCGTCGTCGGCGTTGACGCGGCGGCGGACGACGACCTCGTCAGCGGTGTCGAAGTGCCCCTTGGCGGTCACGGTGCGGTACCGCTCGGTGCGGGTGATGCGGTGGCCCGGGGCGGCCAGCCGCTCCACGGGCACCGGGTCGGCGGCCAGCGCGTCGGCGACCAGCTGGTTGCGGGCGGCGCGCTCGTCGTGGCGGTCCATCTGCCAGAAGCCCAGCCAGATCATCGTAGGAACGAGGAGCAGGGCGACCAGTGTGATGATCACCCACTGGCGGGACAACAGAAAGCGGTACACCCCACGACCGTACAACTCGGTCGCGGGGTGCCTTCAGCCGGGTACGTCCCTTCACACCCGGTCGATGATCCCCGCATTTCCCTCGGCGCGGGCGCAGTGGGCGCCGCAGTACCAGTGCCCGTCCGCCTCGACGCCCTGGCCGATGATCTGCACCCTGCAGTGCTCGCAGATCGGGGCCATGCGGTGGATCGCACAGGAGAAGCAGTCGAAGACGTGCACCGAGCCCTGTGCGTGGACCTCGAAGGTCATTCCGTAACTGTTGCCGCAAACTTCGCATGTCGCCATGGGCCACAGGGTGAGCCGTCGGCCCGGCGCGGGCGAGCGGGCGGCGGGCGAGTCGCCCGCCAATCACCCGTCCGTACGGTCGTCCCTCCGGTGTCGCGGTCAGTTCTCCCGCGCCGCCTCGACGTCGCCGAGCAGCTGGCCGAACGCGGCCTCGTCGACGACCGGCGTGCCGTACTGCCGGGCCTTGACCACCTTGGAGGTGCCGGATTCCGGATCGTTGGTGACCAGGAGGCTGGTGAGCCGGGACAGGCTGGTGGCCACGTGCAGGCCCGCCTCGGCCGCCCGGTCCTCCAGCAGGTCCCGCTCGGTCGAGGTGTCCCCGGAGAACGCCACCCGCATGCCCTGCCTGAGCCGCCCGCCCGGCTCGTACCGGCCCGGGTTGGGGTACGGGCACGCGGGCCGCTTGCGGGACGGGCGCCAACTGGCCGGACGGTAGCCGCCGGGGCCCGCCTGCTGCCCGATGCGCGGCCGTTCCGTCCACTCCGTCAGCGGCCGGCACTCGTGCAGCGGCAGCCGTACGCCCCCCGCCGCCGCGGCCCGCAGGCTGGGCCGGAACGCCTCCGCCAGCACACGGGCGTCGTCCAGCGCGTGGTGCGCCCGCCGCTGTACGACGCCGAAGTGCGCGGCGAGCGACTCCAGCTTGTGGTTGGGCAGCGGGAGCTTCAGCTCCTTGGAGAGCGCGATGGTGCACAGCCGCTGCCTCACCGGCGCCTCACCCCGCGCGCGGGCGTACTCCCGGGCGATCATCTGCCAGTCGAAGACCGCGTTGTGCGCGACGAGCACCCGGCCCTCGAGCCGGGCCGCGAACTCCGCGGCGACGTCCTTGAAGAGGGGCGCCCCCTCGAGCACGTCGCTCGTCAGGCCGTGGATCCACACCGGGCCGGGGTCCCGCTCCGGGTTGACCGTCGTGTACCAGTGGTCCTCGACCTCGCCGCGCGCGTCCAGGCGGTAGACGGCCGCGGAGATGATGCGGTCGTCCCGGGCCAGCCCCGTGGTCTCCACGTCGACGACCGCGTATCCCTCCGGATACGCGGCCGGCCACACGGTGGGGGAGGGCGCTGCGGTCGTGAGGTCATCGAGCATGGTTCACGAGGATACGGGCCGGGACCGACACCCCGGCCCGTCAGGTCCCCTGCCGGGCACGGACGTTCGGATGCCGGGAATGTCCGTACGCGTCACGAAGACCCGTTCCCGGCGCCCGTTCACCAGCGGATCGGCACCGGAAGCGCCGTCAGCAGTCCCGACACCGCGACCACCGCGCCGAGCGCGTACACCTCGGCCCGCGCGGGGGAGCAGGCGGTCAGCGGATCCGCCGCGCGGGCCAGCCGGATCCGGGACCACAGGGCGAGCGCGGCGACCCCCGCCATCAGGACCACCTTGGCGAGCAGGACGCGCCCGTACGCCGTGTCCGTCAGCTGCTCCAGGACGGTCTCCGGCGGCATCCGGCGCAGCGAACTGCCCACGCCCGTCGCGGTGATGGCGACGAGGAGGGCGGCGGCCACCCGGGCGTAGCGCCCCAGCAGCGCGACGGCCGCCTCCCCCCGCGGCCACCGTCGCAGGGTGCGCAGCACCTGCAGCAGGCCTCCCGCCCAGAGCGAGGCGCAGACCAGGTGCACCAGGGTCAGCCCGGAGCCGATCAGCGGGCTGTACTCGGTCGTCGGATGCGCCCGCAGCGCCTCCGCCACGATCACCGCGGCCAGCGGCCACGCCTGGGTGCCGGGGCGGCCGGACGCCGCGCACAGGGCCGCCGCGAGGAACGCGTTGACCTCCAGGAGGGCGAGTTTGCCGTCCCTGGAGCCGTAGAGACCGCCGACGTCGATGTCGGCGAGGCCGCCGGGAACCAGGTTGCCGGTGGCCACGACGGAGGCGAGTCCGAGGGCGGCCACGAAGCCGACGGAGTTCGCCGCGGTGGACCAACTCCGGGGCGCGGCGGCGGGAGCGCCGGGCACCGAACGCGCCATCCGCTTCACGAACAGCTCGCCGACGGGTACGGACAGCGCGGCGAACAGCACCGTCCGCAGCAGGGCTATGCCACCGGTGCCGGGCGCGTCGGCCTCCCCGGTGCCGTGCAGCGCGGGCGACGGCCCGAGCAGCGGTATCAAGGCGCCCACCCCCACCAGCACGAGCACCCCGACGGCCCGCCGCCGCCCACCGTCCACCCCGACCCCGGTTCTCATCAAACTCACCCCGGAATCTTCACAAGCCCCCCAGACCAGGGCAAGCCCGCAGCCGCGCACAACTCGCCCTCCCCCACGCAGCTGCGGGCAGTCGTGCCGCTGGGGCGGCACGGGTGGGCGCAGCGGCACCCTGTAAGCGCCGGTAAGCGACACCCCACCCGCCCGCTCAAACCCACCGCGCCGGATCGGCACCCCAACCCCCCGGCCCCCGCCCCCAGTCACGCGGCCCACCCTCGAACACCACCGGCGACAAGGCGTACCGCAGCCTCCCCAGCGCACTCTCCCGCTCCGACAGCCACCCCCCGACAGCCACGTCACCGGAAGAGGACACCCCGTCCCCCCGGGAAGCCCCCGCCAGCAACCACCCCGCGGTCCGCGCCAACGCCACCCGCACCACCCTGCTGCCCCCCGCCTCCACCTGCTCACCGACCGCCCGCAACACCCCCGCCGCCAGCAGATACCCCGTGCCGTGGTCGAGCGCCTGCGCCGGCAGCACCCCCGGCCGCCCCGCCGCCGACCCTTCCGTCGCCGCGATCCCCGTGGCCACCTGCACCAGACTGTCGAACCCCCGCCGCCCGCCCCACGGCCCGTACGCGCCCCACGCCGACAGCTGCGCCACCACCACCCCGGGCCGCCGTTCGGCCAGCGCCCCGGCGGTCAGCCCGAGACGGTCCAGGGCGCCCGGACGGTACCCGGTCACCACCACGTCCGCCGTCGCGAGCAGTTCCTCGAACACCTCCCGGTCGGCCGTCAGGTCCAGCAGCGCCGACCGCTTCCCGAACCCCGTGTCGGCGTGCTGCCCGGGGAGTTCGGGCAGCCCCGGCGCGTCCAGGCGCAGCACGTCCGCGCCGAGCAGGGCGAGCGTCCGGGTGGCGACCGGGCCCGCGATGACCCGGGTGAGGTCCAGCACCCGCAGCCCCGCCGCGGGCAGCAGCGGACCCGCGCCCGTCCCCAGCGGCGGGAGGTCCCGCGCGGCTGCCGAGTCCAGCCGCTCCCGCTCCACCAGGGGGCGCTTCGCCACCTCCGCGCCCTGCGGGTGCGCCGCCCACTCCTCGGGCGTCCGCAGGGCGATGGCGAGACCCCCGGCCGCGTACACCGCCTCCTCGGCCTCGCGCGCGGAGCGCTCCGCGAGCGCCGCCGCCACCGCGTCCGGGTCCCCGGGCACGTCCAGCGCGGCCAGCAGCCGGGCCCGGTGGTGCGGGTAGTTGGCGTGCGTGCGCACCCACCCGTCGGCGGTCCGCCAGAACCGCGACAGCGGCGCGAAGGTCTCCGGGGCCCGCCCGCCGACCAGCAGATGCCGCTCGCTGGTGAACGCGGCGGCCACCGCGCCGTCGTCCACCGTCACCGCCGGCACCCCGCCGCCCGTACGCCGGGCCCCCAGCTCGGCGGCGGCCAGCGCGCACGCGCCGACGCAGGAGCGCGCCGACTCCCGTACGGGCAGGCGGGCGGGGAGCGTGCCGGGCCGTTCGACCCGGGACACGCGCGCGAGCAGGGCGGGGTCGCCGCCGAGGGCGGACCACACGGACGTGATGTCGGTCATGACCGCACTATGCCGCGAGAGGGGGCCGGGCGGAGCGCCCGGCCCCCTCTCGAACCGTTCCCGCGTGACTGCCGGGTGAGCGTGACTACCGCGTCACCGCGTCCAGCGCGTCGGCGGTGCCCCAGCCGTAGAAGCCGTTGCGGTTCTTCGGGCCCTCGCACACCGCGTCGACCTTGCCGTCGCCGTCGATGTCGTACGGGTCCGTGCACGCGGTGGCGTCGGCCTGCGCGTACAGCATGGCCTTGACCAGCGCCGGCGAGGCCTTCGGGTGCGTCGACTTGATCAGCGCGGCGACGCCCGCGACGTGCGGGGACGCCATCGACGTGCCCGCCATGTAGCCCCACGACCCGCCGGGCAGTGTGCCCAGGATCAGGCCGCTGGTGGCCGGCGGCTCCGGCGTCTGGTAGCGCGTGGAGTCGCCGCCGGGCGCGGCGATGTCGATGACACCCCGGCCGTAGTTGGAGAACGACGACTTCAGGCCCTTGGCGCCGGTCGCCGCGACCGTCACGACACCCGGCAGCTGCGTCGGGATGTCGAGGCACTCGGTCGGGTCGATCACCCGGTCCGACGGGGTGCCGTCGTTCGGGGAGACCGGGTCGGTGATCTCGTCGGCGGCGAGGTCGTAGTTCTCGTTGCCGGCCGCGGCCACGTTCACCGCGCCCTTGCGCTCCGCGTACCGGGTGGCCCGGGTGACGGCCTCGAGGAGCGCCGTCTGGTCCGGGTCGTTCTTGCAGTTGAAGTACCAGGGGTCGGTGTAATAGCTGTTGTTGGTGACGTCGACCCCGTGCTCGGCCGCCCACATGAAGCCGCACACCACGGCCTCGGTGTAGAAGTAGCCGTCCGGGTTGGACACCTTGATGCCGGAGACCTTCACGCCGGGCGCGACACCGGTCATGCCGACGCCGTTCTTGGCGGCGGCGATCTCACCGGCGACGTGCGTGCCGTGCGGGCTCTCCTGCGCGCCCGGCCGCCAGGCGCCGTCGCTCGTGTCCGGCTTGCCCGTCACGCAGTTGACCGACGCGGCCCGGTCGAAGTTGGGCGCGATGTCCGGGTGGGTGTCGTCGACGCCGGTGTCGATGACGGCGACGGTCACCTTGGAGCTGCCAAGCGACTTCTCGTGCGCCTTGTCCGCCTTGATGGCGGGCAGGTCCCACTGCAGGCCCTGGAGCGGGTCCTGGTCCGCGGCCGCGGCCGACTCGGCCCGGGCGATCTCGGCGGCGCTGAGCGCCTTCGGGGCGCCCATGTCCGCGGTGACCGCCGACGGCAGCGGCGCGTTGCGGGTGGCGCCGGCCGACTGCACCCCGCGCACCGTGCGGATGGTCTTCGCGAAGTCGGCGTTCGACGAGTGGACGACGATGACGCCGATCTTGTCGTACGACGTCACGACGGTGCCGCCGGCCTTGGCGATCGCCTTCTTCACGTACGCCGACGTGGCGTGCCCGCCCTTGACGTTGACCACGTAGCTGAGCGAGGAGGCGTCGGCGGAGACCGCGGCCGGCGCCGCGTCGGCCGGTGCGGCCGTGGCCGCGGTGTTCGGCAGGAACGCCAGCGCCGTCGCCATGGCCATCCCGGCCGGGATGACGAGCGCGCGGCGGTGACGCGGGAGGGACGCTGTCATGAAGTCTCCAGTTCGTTCACGAATGCGGGCGGAAAGTGCGGTCTGACGGCGCTCACTTGACGGCGCGCAGCGCGTCGACGATGCCGAAGCCGTAGAAGCCGTTGACCCGGCTGCCGCCCTCGCAGGTCGCGTCCTGCACGCCGTCGCCGTCCTGGTCGTAGGACTCGGGACAGCCCGGGTTGTTCGCCTGGGCCTTCAGCAGCGCCTGCAGCTGGGCCGGGGTGGCCCGCGGGTGCTTGGACTTCAGCAGCGCGGCGACGCCGGCGGCGTGCGGGGAGGCCATCGAGGTGCCCTGCAGCCAGGCGTACTGGCCGTTCGGCATGGTGGACAGGATGCGGCCGTCCTTCGACGGGGTGTCCGGCAGCTGGTAGCGGCGGTCGCCGCCGGGCGCGGCGACGTCGACGACGCCCTTGCCGTACGTGGAGTAGTACGACTTGAGGTTCTGCACGCCCGTCGCGCTGACCGTGACGACGCCCGGCAGCTGGGTCGGGATGTCGTAGCACTCGGACGGGTCGATGGTGCGCTCGACCGGCGTGCTGTCGTTCGGGCTGGACGCGTCGTCGATGGCGTCGGAGGCCAGGTCGTGGTTGGAGTTGCCGGCCGAGGCGAGGTGCAGCGTGCCCTTCTTCTGGGCGTACAGCTGGGCCCGGTTGACCGCGTCGACGATCGCCTTCTGGTCCGGGTCGTCCATGCAGTTGTACAGCCACGGGTCCACGTAGTAGCTGTTGTTCGTGATCTCCACGCCGTGGTCGGCGGCGAAGACGAACGCGCAGACGACGTTCTCCGGGTAGAACAGGCCGCTGTCCGGGTCGCTGACCTTGATGCCGGCCACCTTGACGCCGGGAGCGACGCCGGCGACGCCGACACCGTTGCGGGCCGCGGCGATCTCACCGGCGACATGGGTGCCGTGGTAGTCGTCGGCCGTGTACGGCCGCCAGGCGCCCTCGCTGGTGTCCGCCTTGCCGCCGACGCAGTTGGCCGACTGGGAGGCGGAGAAGTTCGGGGCGAGGTCCGGGTGGGTGTCGTCGACGCCGGTGTCGATCACGGCGACGGTCACCTTGCCGCTGCCCGGGTTGATCTTCGCGGCCTTGTCGGCGCCGATCGCCCGCAGGTCCCACTGGTCGGCCTCGAGGGGCTCGCTGCCGGGGGTCAGCGCGGAGGCGGCCCGCGTCCTGGCGGCCTCGGCGGCCGTCACGAAGTCGGCGGCGCCCGCGTCGGTGGTCCCGGCCGGGGTGAGCGGCGAGGTACGGGTGGCGCCGGCCGACTGGACGCCGCGCACCGCGCGGATCTCCTTGCCGAAGTCCGGGTTCGCCGAGTGCACGACGATCACGCCGATGCGGTCGTACGTGGCGACGACCTTCCCGTCGGCGGCGGCGATCGCCCGCTTCACCGACGCGATGGTGCGGTGGTCCGCCTTGGTGTTGACGACGTACGCCAGGGCGGGCGCGTCCGCCGCCTGCTCGGCCGCCGCGGTCCGCGGGGCCGCCGAGGCCGCCGCCGGAATGAAGCCGAGAGAGGCGGTCAGGGACAGCACGACGGGCACGGCGAGGACGAGCCGGCGTCTGGAACGCAGATGAGCCATGGGGTCTCCACATCATCCGGAAACGAAACCGGCCCGAACAGGAGATGGTGCTGCTCGGGCAGGTACATGACGGGGTGGTGCAGGGTGAAGCTATCCCGCGCTCTCGCTGGCCAGCAATGTTTTGCCGGGAACGTCTTCGGAAAACGGCACCGGAAAAGAACGCCGGAGAGTTGAACCGGTCCTCGCGTGGCGCCGTGCCCTTGGGCAGGAAGCGCGAGGACACTCGCCTTCCGTCCCCGTCCGACCCGCACCCGCACCGCGAGGAGACTCCGTGGCCGCCGAAGCACCGCCCCCCTCGAAGGAACAACACAAACTCCCCACCCCCGAGGAGTTCACCGAGGTGCAGGAGAGCGCTGAGTTCGGTGAACTGCGCCGCTCCCACCGCTCCTTCGCCTTCCCGCTGACCATCGCCTTCGTCGTCTGGTACCTGCTGTACGTCCTGCTCTCCAACTACGCGGGCGGCTTCATGGGCACCAAGCTGTTCGGCAACATCAACGTCGCCCTGGTCTTCGGCCTGTTGCAGTTCGTCACCACGTTCCTCATCGCGTGGTGGTACTCCCGGCACGCCGCCGCCCAGCTCGACCCCAAGGCCGAGGCCATCAAGACCCGTATGGAGGGCGGCGCATGAGCCCCGCGATCACCCATGTCACCCTCGCCGCGAACGAGGCGAGCGAACACCGCACGCTGATCATCACGCTGTTCGCGCTGTTCGTCGTCGCGACCCTCGGCATCACCGTCTGGGCGGGCCGGCAGACCAAGGACGCCGCCGACTTTTACGCGGGCGGACGGCAGTTCAGCGCCTTCCAGAACGGACTCGCGGTCTCCGGCGACTACATGTCGGCCGCGTCCTTCCTCGGCATCGCGGGCGCCATCGCCCTCTTCGGCTACGACGGCTTCCTGTACTCCATCGGCTTCCTGGTCGCCTGGCTGGTCGCCCTCCTCCTGGTCGCCGAGCCGCTGCGCAACTCCGGGCGCTACACGATGGGCGACGTCCTCGCCTACCGCATGCGCCAGCGCCCGGTGCGCACCGCCGCCGGCACCTCCACCATCGTGGTGTCGATCTTCTACCTGCTGGCCCAGATGGCGGGCGCCGGCGTCCTGGTCTCGCTGCTGCTCGGCATCACCTCCGACGCCGGAAAGATCCTCATCGTCGCCCTCGTCGGCGTCCTGATGATCGTGTACGTCTCCATCGGCGGCATGAAGGGCACCACCTGGGTCCAGATGGTCAAGGCCGTGCTGCTCATCGGCGGCACGCTCCTCATCACCTTCCTGGTCCTGCTGAAGTTCAACTTCAACATCTCCGACCTGCTGGGCAGCGCCGCCGAGAACAGCGGCAAGGGCGAGGCCTTCCTCGAGCCCGGCCTGCAGTACGGCGCCGACGGCACCACCAAGCTGGACTTCATCTCCCTCGGCATCGCCCTGGTGCTCGGCACCGCCGGTCTGCCGCACATCCTGATCCGCTTCTACACGGTGCCCAACGCCAAGGCCGCCCGTAAGTCCGTGAACTGGGCCATCGGCATCATCGGCGGCTTCTACCTGATGACCATCGCCCTCGGCTTCGGCGCCGCGGCACTGATCTCCCAGGACGAGATCATCGCGTCCAACCCGTCGGGCAACACGGCGGCCCCGCTGCTCGCCCTGCACCTGGGCGGCGTCGAATCGGCCTGGGGCGCGATCCTGCTCGCCACCATCTCGGCGGTCGCCTTCGCGACCATCCTCGCCGTGGTCGCCGGACTCACCCTGGCCTCGTCGTCGTCCTTCGCGCACGACATCTACGCCAACGTCATCCGCAAGGGGAAGGCGACCGAGAAGGAGGAGATGAGGGCGGCCCGCTGGGCGACGGTCCTCATCGGCATCGTCTCCATCGGGCTCGGCGCCCTCGCCCGCGACCTGAACGTGGCCGGCCTGGTCGCGCTGGCCTTCGCGGTCGCCGCGTCCGCCAACCTGCCGACCATCCTCTACAGCCTGTTCTGGAAGCGGTTCACCACCCAGGGCGCCCTGTGGTCGATCTACGGCGGTCTCGTCGTCGCCGTCGGCCTGGTGCTCTTCTCGCCCGTGGTCTCCGGCGACCCCAAGGCGATGTTCCCGGACGTCGACTTCGCCTGGTTCCCGCTGAAGAACCCGGGCATCATCTCCATCCCGTTCGGCTTCCTGATGGGCTGGCTCGGCACCGTCCTGTCGAAGGAGGAGCCGGACGCCAAGAAGTACGCGGAGCTGGAGGTCCGGTCCCTGACCGGCACCGGCGCCCACTGACCCACCCCCGCGGCCGCGCCGTACGGACCCCGACCGGTCCGTACGGCGCGGCCGTGCGTCATCCCGCCGGCCGGGGACACTGTGGGTTGTCGGCGGCGTCACGTAGGCTCGCAGGTAGCCGGGAACGAGTGATCCGCGTCGAGGGAGGGGGCCCACGTGCTCATCGACACCTACGGCCGAGTGGCCACCGACCTGAGAGTCTCACTGACCGACCGGTGCAATCTGCGCTGCACCTACTGCATGCCCGAGGAAGGGCTGCAGTGGCTGGCCAAGCCCGACCTGCTCACCGACGACGAGATCGTCCGCCTCGTCGGCATCGCCGTCACCTCTTTCGGCATCGAGGAGGTCCGCTTCACCGGCGGCGAGCCGCTGCTCCGCCCCGGACTGGTCGGCATCGTGGAGCGCGTCGCCGCCCTGGACCCCCGCCCGCAGATGTCCCTCACCACCAACGGCATCGGCCTGCGGCGCACCGCGGCCGCGCTGAAGGCGGCGGGCCTGGACCGGGTCAACGTCTCCCTCGACACGCTCCGCCCGGACGTCTTCAAGACCCTCACCCGCCGCAACCGCCACCAGGACGTCCTCGACGGCCTGTCCGCGGCCCGCGAGGCCGGTCTGACGCCCGTGAAGGTCAACTCGGTCCTGATGCCGGGGCTCAACGACGACGAGGCCCCCGACCTGCTCGCCTGGGCCGTGGAGCAGGACTACGAGCTGCGTTTCATCGAGCAGATGCCGCTGGACGCCCAGCACGGCTGGAAGCGCGACGGCATGATCACCGCGGGGGACATCCTCACCTCCCTGCGCACCCGCTTCGAACTGACCCCCGAGGGCGACGAGGCCCGCGGCTCCGCACCGGCCGAGCGCTGGCTGGTCGACGGCGGCCCGCACCGCGTCGGCGTCATCGCCTCCGTCACCCGCCCCTTCTGCGCCGCCTGCGACCGCACCCGCCTGACGGCCGACGGACAGGTGCGCACCTGCCTGTTCGCCACCGAGGAGACCGACCTCCGCGCGGCGCTGCGCTCCGGCGCCCCCGACGAGGAGATCGCCCGCCTCTGGAGGCTCGCCATGTGGGGCAAGAAGGCCGGAGCGGGCCTGGACGACCCGACCTTCGTCCAGCCGGACCGCCCGATGTCCGCCATCGGCGGCTGAGCCGCACAGGCCTTAGGCCCCTTCGGGGGCCTTCCAGTCGTCGAACGGGACGACGTCCTTCAGGAAGCCGCGCACCCCGAGGAACTGCGACAGATGCTCGCGGTGCTCCTCGCAGGCGAGCCATGTCTTACGGCGCTCGGGGGTGTGCAGCTTCGGGTTGTTCCACGCCAGGACCCACACGGCGGCGGCACGGCAGCCCTTGGCGGAACAGATCGGCGTCTCGGGATCAGGGACCATCACACGCCGACCCTAACCCGGCCGGAAAAGGCGACGCCGAGCAGCCACGGGGGGAGCTGCCCGGCGTCGGTCTGTCGCTCCGACGGGGGATGCGGAGCGCGTACGAAGTATGTCACGGCACACCCCGCCACCGCCCCCGGATGGACATGATTGATCTGAGGTTTTCTTGAGCTTGGCGGGGAACTGCCTTCCGCTTGCCGGCGTTCCCGCTCCCGCCCCGCTCCTCACGACCGCTCGGGCCGCTCCGTTCGTGCGCCCGGCGCCGCCTGTGACGCCACATCTTCCGCATCGGATTCCGCGGAGCCGTCATTCGTCCGCGCCGGCGCGATCATCGGCTTCATCGGCGTCGTCACGAAGGTCGACGGCAGTGACGGCGCGTTCTCGCGCCCGGCGTTGGCGATCACCACCGCGACGTACGGCAGCACGGCGCCGAGCACCAGCGCCACGATCGCGACATGCCGCTCCACGTTCCACAGCGTCGCCGCGAGGATGACCGAGATCGTGCGGACGGCCATCGAGATCACATACCGGCGCTGCCGCGCCCGTACGTCATCCTGCAGACCCGTCCGCGCGCCGGTGATCCGGAACACCTGGACGCTGCCGCCGCCATGCTGCTTCCGCATCACATTCCACCGTCCGCCCGCATCGGGACTTGCCCGTACCTGACCGCCCGTGACCCGCTCCGTGCCGCCGGGTCCGAACATGTCCACGTTACGCCGCGTCCGCGCCCGTCACGAGGGCGGGTCGGCACGCCCGTGGGACACCGGGGCCGCGCCGCGGCGCGCGCGGCTTGTCCGACATGCGGCGTACCGCGTCCGGGCCGACACTGGCCGTAATGCTCGCGTCAAGCCGTACGAGGAGGCAGTCATGGGCTGGTTGTGGGCGATCATCGTGGGCTTCGTGCTGGGGTTGATCGCCAAAGCGGTGATTCCCGGCAAGCAGCACAGTCCCCTGTGGCTGACCACCATCTGCGGCATCCTCGGCGCCATCGTGGGCAACTCGATGGCGCGGGGCTTCGGGATCGAGGAGACCCCCGGCTTCGACTGGGGCCGGCACATCTTCCAGCTGGGCGCGGCGATCGTCATCGTCTTCATCGTGGACATGCTGTACACCTCGATGAAGCGCAAGCGGCACGAGCAGCAACGGGTCTGACACCCCCGAGGCGCCGAAGGGGCGGTCTCCGGCACGCGCCGGAGACCGCCCCTTCCGCGAGCCCGCCGGCTCAGCCGGCCGTGACCTCGACCGCGGCCAGGTTCTTCTTCCCGCGGCGCAGCACCAGCCAGCGCCCGTGCAGCAGGTCCTCCGTGGCGGGGACGGCGTCCTCGGCGGTGACCTTGACGTTGTTCACGTAGGCGCCGCCCTCCTTCACCGTGCGCCGCGCGGCGGACTTGCTCGGCACCAGGCCGACCTCGGCGAACAGGTCGACCACCGGGCCGAGCTCGCTCACCCGGACGTGCGGCACCTCGGAGAGCGCCGCGGCCAGCGTGCGGTCGTCCAGCTCACCCAGCTCGCCCTGCCCGAAGAGGGCCTTGGACGCGGCGATCACGGCGGCCGTCTGGCCGGCGCCGTGCACCAGCGTCGTCAGCTCCTCCGCCAGCGCGCGCTGCGCTGCGCGGGCCTGCGGCCGCTCCGCCGTCTGCTTCTCCAGCTCCTCCAGCTCCGCACGGGACCTGAACGACAGGATCCGCATGTAGCCGGAGATGTCCCGGTCGTCCACGTTCAGCCAGAACTGGTAGAACGCGTACGGCGTCGTCATCTCCGGGTCGAGCCAGACCGCCCCGCCCTCGGTCTTGCCGAACTTGGTGCCGTCCGCCTTCGTCATCAGCGGAGTGGCGTAGGCGTGGACGGAGGCCTCCGGCTCCAGCCTGTGGATCAGGTCCAGGCCGGCCGTGAGGTTGCCCCACTGGTCGCTGCCGCCCTGCTGGAGGACGCAGCCGTACCTCCGGTACAGCTGGAGGAAGTCCATCGCCTGCAGCAGCTGGTAGCTGAACTCCGTGTAGCTGATGCCCTCGGAGGACTCCAGCCGCCGGGCGACCGAGTCCTTGGTCAGCATCTTGTTGACGCGGAAGTGCTTGCCGATGTCCCGCAGGAACTCGATCGCGGAGAGGTTCTGCGTCCAGTCGAGGTTGTTGACCATCGTGGCCGCGTTCTCACCCTCGAAGGTCAGGAACGGCTCGATCTGACCACGCAGCCGCTCGACCCAGCCCGCGACGGTCTCCGGCGCGTTCAGGGTGCGCTCCGCGGTCGGGCGCGGGTCACCGATCTGGCCCGTCGCCCCGCCGACCAGCGCCAGCGGCCGGTGACCGGCCTGCTGGAGCCGGCGCAGCGTGAGCACCTGCACCAGATGCCCCACGTGCAGGGACGGCGCCGTCGGGTCGAAGCCGCAATAGAACGTGACGGGACCGTCCGCGAGCACCTTGCGCAAAGCGTCCTCGTCGGTGGACTGGGCGAACAGCCCGCGCCACTTCAGCTCGTCGACGATGTCCGTCACGGTTCTCGTGTCTCCTCGATGATCTTCGGCCGGCCGGGTGACGGCCGGTGGGAATGCCTACGAGGTTATACGCCCTGGCTGACAGAGCTCATGTTGAAATCGGGGACGCGCAGCGCAGGCATCGCGGCCCTGGTGAACCAGTCGCTCCACTCCCTGGGCAGCGTCTTCTCCGTACGGCCCGCCTCCGCGGCCCGGCCCAGCAGGTCCACCGGCGACTCGTTGAACCGGAAGTTGTTCACCTCGCCGGTGACCTCGCCGTTCTCCACGAGGTAGACGCCGTCCCGGGTCAGCCCCGTGAGCAGCAGGGTCGCCGGGTCGACCTCGCGGATGTACCACAGGCAGGTCAGCAGCAGCCCGCGTTCGGTGGCCGCCACCATGTCCTCCAGGGAGCGGTCGTCGCCTCCGTCGAGGATCAGGTTGTCGATCCCGGGGGCCGTCGGCAGCCCGGTCAGCGCCGCGCTGTGCCTGCTGGTGGTCAGCCGGTTCAGCTCGCCGCCGCTCACCCACTCCGTGGCCGCCAGCGGCAGCCCGTTGTCGAACACCGACTGGTCGCCGCCCGAGGAGTGCGCGAGCACGAACGGCGCCGACTCCAGGCCCGGCTCGTTCGGGTCGCTGCGCAGGGTCAGCGGCAGCCCGGTCAGCCGCTCGCCGACCCGGGTGCCGCCGCCCGGCTTGGAGAACACCGTGCGCCCCTCCGCGGCGTCCCGCCCCGACGCCGACCACAGCTGGTAGATCAGCAGATCCGCCACCGCGGTCGGCGGCAGCAGCGTCTCGTACCGCCCCGCGGGCAGCTCGAGCCGCCGCTGCGCCCAGCCCAGCCGCACTGCCAGCTCGGCGTCGAGCGCCGCCGGGTCGACGTCCTTGAAGTCGCGCGTGGAACGCCCGGCCCAGGCCGAGCGCGTACGGTCCGGCGACTTGGCGTTCAGCTCCAGCGTGCCGTTCGGCTGGTCGTGCCGCAGCCGCAGCCCCGTCGACGTGCCGAGGTAGCTGGAGACCAGCTCGTGGTTGGCGAAGCCGTACAGCTCCCGGCCGCCGCCGCGCGCGCGGGCGAACGCCTCGCCCAGCGCCGGGGCGAAGTCGGCGAACACCGCGGAGGAGGTCTCCGCGGGCGCCTCGGTGAACTCGGGGGACGGCGCCACTCCGGTGACCAGCGGCTGCGCGTCCTCGGCCGGACCGGCGCCCCGCGCGGCGGCCTCGGCGGCCCGCACCAGCGGCTCCAGCTCGTCCACGGTCACCGCGGACCGGGACACCACCCCGGAAGCCGTGCCCCGCGCGCCGTCCACCGTGGCGATCACGGTGAGTGTGCGCCCGCGGGTGACGCCGTTCGTGGTGAGCGCGTTGCCCGCCCAGCGCAGATTGGCGGTCGAGTGCTCGTCGGCGATCACGACGCAGCCGTCGGCCCGGGACAGCTCGAGGGCGCGCTCGACGATCTCGTGCGGCTTGCTGCTTCGCGCGCTCATCGCCCGGCCTCCTGCGTGGTGTTCAGGCTGTGCTGTCCCGGGGGGCGACCCCCGGACCCCCGGCCGGACTCGGTGCTGACGCTCATCGACCGGCCTCCTGCGTGGTGTTCAGAATGTTGACTCCCTTGAAGAGGGCGGACGGGCAGCCGTGGGAGACCGCCGCGACCTGCCCCGGCTGGGCCTTGCCGCAGTTGAAGGCGCCGCCCAGGACATACGTCTGCGGACCGCCGACGGCGGCCATGGAGCCCCAGAAGTCGGTGGTCGTGGCCTGGTAGGCGACGTCCCGCAGCTGCCCGGCCAGCCGCCCGTTCTCGATCCGGTAGAAGCGCTGCCCGGTGAACTGGAAGTTGTACCGCTGCATGTCGATCGACCACGAGCGGTCGCCGACCACGTAGACGCCCCGGTCCACGCCCCCGATCAGATCCTCCGTCGACATCCCCGCCGGGTCCGGCCGCAGCGACACGTTGGCCATGCGCTGCACCGGCACATGGCCGGGGGAGTCCGCGAACGCGCACCCGTTGGACCGCTCGAACCCGGTCAGCCTCGCGATCCGCCGGTCCAGCTGGTAGCCGACCAGCGTGCCGTCCTTCACCAGGTCCCAGGACTGCGCCTCGACGCCCTCGTCGTCGTAGCCGACGGTCGCCAGGCCGTGCTCGGCGGTGCGGTCACCGGTGACGTTCATCAGCTCGGAGCCGTACTTCAGCTTCCCCAGCTGGTCGAAGGTGGCGAACGACGTGCCCGCGTACGCCGCCTCGTAGCCGAGCGCGCGGTCCAGTTCGGTGGCGTGCCCGATGGACTCGTGGATCGTCAGCCACAGGTTGGACGGGTCCACCACCAGGTCGTACAGCCCCGGGTCGACGCTCGGCGCCCGCATCTTCTCGGCGAGCAGCTCCGGGATCCGCGCCAGCTCCTCGTCCCAGTCCCAGCCGGTGCCCCGCAGGTACTCCCAGCCACGGCCGACGGGCGGCGCGACGGTGCGCATGGAGTCGAACTCGCCGCTGGAGTCGTCCACCGACACCGCCGTGAACGCCGGATGCAGCCGCACCCGCTGCTGCGTCGTCACGGTCCCGGCGGTGTCCGCGTAGAACTTGTTCTCGTGCACCGTGAGCAGCGAGGCGTCGACATGGTCCACCCCGTTCGCCGCCAGCAGCCGCGCGCTCCAGTCGGCCAGCAGCCCCGCCTTCTCCTCGTCGGGCACGGCGAACGGATCGACGTCGTACGACGACACCCAGACCTTGTCGGCGTGCACGGGCTCACCGGCCAGCTCGACTCTCTCGTCCGACCCCGCCGCCTTGATCACCTGCGCGGACAGCTTCGCCATCGCCACCGCCTGCGAGGCGACCTTGGCGGCGGCGTCCAGGGTCAGGTCCACCCCGGACGCGAACCCCCAGGTCCCGCCGTGCACCACCCGCACCGCGTACCCGAGGTCGGTGGTGTCCGACGACCCGGCCGGCTTGGCGTCCCGGAACCGCCAGGACGCGCTGCGCACCCGCTCCAGGCGGAAGTCCGCGTGCTCCGCCCCGAGCGCCCGCGCCCGCGCGAGCGCGGCGTCGGCGAGCGGCCTCAGCGGCAGCGCCAGAAATGACTGATCGACTTCATGGGGCACGGGTAGGGATCCCTTCGGGGGCTTGCCTGCGGTGGCCGTCGTCAGGCAGTGAACCACGTCCCAGGTGCCGTGCTCCCCCGAAATGCCTGGACCGCGGGCCTCGTCGGCGTCGAAGTGTCCGATGCCCGGCGGCACCCTGTGAAGGCGACCGCGACGGGTCAGATGTAGGTACTCCCGGGTGCATGTACGCACAACCTGCTTGCCATGAGGGGAGCGCGGTGTGAGCACCATTTCCGTCCGCGAGTTCTCGTACAACCCCAGCGCCGTCTTCGCCCGCGTCGAGAAGGGCGAGGCGATCGAGGTCACCCGCCACGGCAACGTGATCGCGATACTGTCACCGGCCGGTAGCCCCATGGAGCGGTACGCGCACCTGGTGGCGCAGGGGAAGATCAAGCTGAAGCCGGTCACCGCCGCCGAGCGGCACAGCATGCCGCACTACGAGGTGCCGGACGACGTCGATCCCGTGGCGCTGCTGATGGCCGAGCGCGAAGACGACGACCGTTGATCTACATGGACACGACCGCGCTGGTCACCTGGATGACCCGGCGCAGTCACTGGGACGCGCTGGACGCCTTCCTCCAGGCACGGGCCACGGAGCCGCTCGCCACCAGCACGCTCGGTTTCGTGGAGACCGCACGGACCCTGGACCTCATGGGGCACTTTCCGAAGGCCATGGAGGACCTGGACGCCCGGATCACCGAGATCCTCCTCACCCGTGAGGTGCGTGACTCGGCGGCTCCGCTGGTCGGGCGCCTGAGGACGCTGGACGCGATTCACGTGGCCAGCGCGCTCTCCCTGAGGGACGACCTGACCGCCCTGGTGACCTACGACCGCAGGATGCTCGAGACCGCTCGCGCCGAAGGGCTGTCCGCTCACGCACCGGGGATGACGGACTGACCGGGTCCACGAACTACGCGAACTGTAGGAACCCGACAGGAGGCCACGGGAGCCACTGTCGGTGCCCCAATGTCCCGGGGCGGGCCCGGACCGATAGGTTTTCGGGGAAGCCGCCTGTCATCAGGGTGTCCGGGCGGGTGAACCAGACCGCTATCGAAAGGGTGATCCGTTGAGCCGCTCGGTTCTCGTCACCGGAGGCAACCGGGGCATCGGCCTCGCCATCGCCCGTGCGTTCGCCGACGCCGGCGACAAGGTCGCCGTCACGTACCGCTCGGGGGAGCCGCCGGCCGGCTTCCTCGCCGTCAAGTGCGACATCACCGACCCCGAGCAGGTGGAGCAGGCCTACAAGGAGATCGAGGAGGCGCACGGCACCGTCGAGGTGCTCGTGGCCAACGCCGGTGTCACCAAGGACCAGCTCCTCATGCGCATGACCGAGGAGGACTTCAGCACGGTCCTCGACACCAACCTCACCGGCACCTTCCGGGTCGTCAAGCGCGCCAACCGCGGCATGCTGCGCGCCAAGAAGGGCCGCGTCGTGCTGATCTCCTCGGTGGTCGGCCTGCTCGGCTCCGCGGGGCAGGCGAACTACGCCGCCTCCAAGGCCGGCCTGGTCGGCTTCGCGCGTTCCCTCGCCCGTGAGCTGGGCTCGCGCAACATCACCTTCAACGTCGTCGCGCCCGGTTTCGTCGACACCGACATGACCAAGGCGCTCACCGACGACCAGCGGGCGAAGATCGTGTCGCAGGTGCCGCTGGGCAGGTACGCGAAGCCGGACGAGATCGCCGCGGCGGTGCGGTTCCTCGCCTCGGACGACGCCTCGTACATCACTGGAGCCGTCATCCCCGTTGACGGCGGACTGGGAATGGGTCACTGAAACACCATGAGCGGAATTCTCGAGGGCAAGCGCGTCCTGATCACCGGTGTGCTGATGGAGTCCTCCATCGCCTTCCACACCGCCCGGCTGGCCCAGGAGCAGGGCGCTGAGATCATCCTGACCGCGTTCCCGCGGCCCACCCTGACCGAGCGCATCGCCAAGCGGCTGCCCAAGCCCACCAAGGTCATCGAGCTCGACGTCACCAACGACGAGCACCTGGGCCGGCTGGCCGACGTCGTCGGCGAGGAGCTCGGCGGCCTCGACGGCGTCGTGCACTCCATCGGCTTCGCGCCGCAGGACGCGCTCGGCGGCAACTTCCTCAACACCCCGTTCGAGTCCGTCGCCACGGCCATGCACGTCTCGGCGTTTTCCCTGAAGTCGCTGACCATGGCCTGCCTGCCGCTGATGCAGAACGGCGGCTCCGTCGTCGGCCTCACCTTCGACGCGCAGTACGCCTGGCCGCAGTACGACTGGATGGGCCCGGCGAAGGCCGCCCTGGAGGCCACCAACCGCTACATGGCCCGCGACCTGGGCAAGCAGAACATCCGCTGCAACCTCATCTCGGCGGGTCCGCTCGGTTCCATGGCCGCCAAGTCCATCCCGGGCTTCGGCGAGCTGGCCTCCGTGTGGGACAGCCGCGCCCCGCTGGAGTGGGACCTCAAGGACCCCGAGCCGGCCGGCCGCGGTGTCGTCGCCCTGCTGAGCGACTGGTTCCCGAAGACGACGGGCGAGATCGTCCACGTCGACGGCGGTCTGCACGCCATCGGCGCCTGACCGTACGCCCCACGAGGGCCCGCGTCCCGGAAGGGGCGCGGGCCCTTCGCGTCGCCCGCCCCCGCTCGTCCGCCCCCCCCGGCTCATCCCCGCGCGGCGGAGGGCGGCCCGATCCGCCCGGGACGGCACACGAACGGATAGGCGGCGGCCTCCTCGGCCGCCGTCGCCGCGTCACCCGCGCGGATCGCGTCCACCAGCCGCCCGTGGTCCATGTGCGACCGCGGGGACATGTCCCCGTTCACGTCGCCGCGCAGCCAGTCCCGCAGCACCTCGCTGAGATCCGCGTACATCGCGGTCAGCACGTCGTTGTGCGAGGCGGCCACCACGGCCAGGTGGAACGTCGCGTCCGCCGCCACGAACGCCTCCTCCTCGCCCGACTCCCAGGCCTCCTCCCGGCGCAGCAGCAGGGTGTCGATCTGCTTGAGGTCCTTCTCCGTGCGCCGCTCGGCGGCCAGCCGCGCCGCCGACGACTCCAGCGTCGAACGCAGCTCGGCGATGTGCCGGGGGTCCGCGCCCGCGAAACGGCGGTGCATCACGCCCGCCAGCTCGCTCGTGGCCACCACGTACGTGCCCGATCCCTGGCGGATGTCCAGCAGCCCGTTGTGCGCCAGCGCGCGGACGGCCTCACGGACCGTGTTGCGGGCCACCCCCAGCTGTTCGACCAGCTCGGGCTCGGTCGGGATGCGGGTGCCGACCGCCCACTCGCCCGAGGTGATCTGGGTGCGGAGGGCGGCGATGACCTGCTCGGACAGTGCCGAACGGCGCGGATGACTCAGCGGCATGACTCACCTTCGCACGACGGGGGCGCCGCACGGCGGCTTCGACATGGACAACCAATCATCCAATGATTCTATGATGGTCCGCATGGCTCGCGAGGAAACCCGGACGCTCACGTCCACGACCGTACGCACGCCGGCCCCGCATGCGGCCCGGACCGCCCCCGGGACGCCCGCCGCGCGCCCCTGGCGGACGCGGCTGCTCGTCATCGGCATCGTGCTGGCCGCCCTGAACCTCCGCCCCGCCATCACCAGCCTCGGCGCACTCCTCGAGGAGGTCCGGGACGGGCTCGGCATGAGCGGCAGCGTGGCCGGACTGCTCACCTCCGTGCCGCCGCTGTGCTTCGCCGTCTTCGGTGTCACCGCGCCCCGGCTGGCCCGCCGCTTCGGGGCGGGCGCGGTGGTCTGCGCCGGCATGGTCGCCATCGGCGCCGGCCTGCTGATACGCCCGTACGTCGGCGGCACGGCGGCCTTCCTGGCCGCCAGCGCGCTGGCGCTGATGGGCATCGCCGTCAGCAACGTGCTGATGCCGGTCATCGTCAAGCGCTGGTTCCCCGACCGGGTCGGCTCCATGACCGGCCTGTACTCCATGGCCCTCGCCCTGGGCACCGCCACGGCCGCGGCGGCGACCGTGCCACTGACCGGCGCGCTGGGCGGGAACTGGCAGTCGGGCCTCGCCGTCTGGGCGGCCCTGGCGGTCGCCGCCGTACTGCCGTGGGTCCCCTTCGTGCGCGGCCGGGACCGGCAGCGGGACGGGGCACACGGCGCACGGACCGAGCCTGTCACCCCCGCGGACGCGCCGCCGCTGCGCATCACCCGCAGCCGCACCGCCTGGGCGCTGGCCGTCTTCTTCGGGCTCCAGGCCACCGCCGCCTACATCACCATGGGCTGGATGGCGCAGATCTTCCGGGACGCGGGCGTGCCGGCCGGCACCGCCGGGCTGCTCCTCGCGGTGACCATGGTGATGGGCGTGCCGCTGGCCTTCGTCATCCCACGCCTCGCCACCAGGCTGCCCCACCAGGGGCCCATCGCGCTCGCGCTGGGCGTCAGCGGTCTCGTCGGATACGCGGGCCTGTACCTCGCTCCGGCCGCCGGGGCCTGGGTCTGGGCGGTGCTGCTGGGCATCGCGAACTGCGCGTTCCCGCTGGCGCTCACCATGGTCGGGATGCGGGCCAGGACCGGCGCGGGCGTGGCCCAGCTGTCGGCCTTCGCGCAGAGCACCGGCTATCTGATCTCCATCCCCGGGCCGCTCCTGGTGGGCGTGCTCTACCAGCACAGCGGCGGCTGGGGGCTGCCGATCGCCCTGATGGCCGCCCTGATGATCCCGCAGATGGCCGTAGGCGTCCTCGCCGGCCGCCCCCGCACAGTAGAAGACGAATCCCAACCCCCCACCCCCTCCCACTAACCACCCACCGGCTCCGCGGGCACCGCCCCGGCCTCCGGCCCTCCCCGGGCGCCACCCCCACCCTCCGGACCCGCGGGCAGCACCCCGCCGCCCGGCCTCCGCGGCGCAGCCCACCGCACTCCGCGGGCAGTCGTGCCGCAGGGCTGCTCCGTGGGGCAGCGCCCCGCCGCCCGGCGTCCGCGGCGCAGCCCACCGCTCCCGCGGGCAGTCGTGCCGCTGGGGCGGCACGGGTGGGCGCGACGGCACCCCGCAAGCGCCGGGCTGCGCGACACCCCCCGCCCCGCACCGACCCCCGCGCCCGGCAGCACACCGGTCAGCGGACCGCCCCGGCGCACGCCCCGCCGCAACACCCCCGAAGCCCGCCGCAGGCGAACAAGGTGCGAGACTGACCCCATGCCAGTCCTCGACCCGAATCCGCAAAACGGCCAGAAGAAGATGCTCCTCGTCTTCGGCACGTTCTTCGCCATCTTCATCGTCATCGGCGTGATCGCGACGATCCTCGCGCCATGACACCCCCCGGGGGCACCTTCGGGGGCACCCCCGCGCCCCATGGTGGTGCCAGCACCCCCATCCCCTAGGGGGCCAGGCTCAGGGTCAAGTGGGTGGATCACCGGATGGGTTGAGGCCCGGACGATCCGTACCTTCGAGATGTGGCCGCGCACGGCCGGCCACGGACCGTTGCGAAGAGCGGAGGCCCCATGTCGGCGCACACGCACACCCGGCCCCACCCGGCCCCCCGGGGCGGCGTCGACACCCGGCTGCCGTGGTGGGCCCTGGCCTTGCCCACCCTCGCCTTCGTCGCCCTGCTCACCCTGGTCCTCAACCCCTCCGACGCCCACGCCGCCACGGGTGAGCCCGCGCTCACCCACCTCGTCGAGCGTGCGCAGCAGCTCATAGCCCGCTGAACCCTCCCGGAGGCGCCGGTCAACTCCCTGCGCCTCGTGGCCTGTTTCATGCGAAGCTGGGTCACATGAGCGTCGCAGAACCTCGCAGGATTGTCCTTTTCCGGCATGCGAAAGCCGACTGGCCCCCGGTGTCCGACCACGAGCGCCCGCTCGCCGAGCGGGGCCGTATGGACGCCGCCGTCGCCGGACGCAAGCTCGCCGACACCGGCATCGCCTTCGATCTGGCCCTGTGCTCCACCTCGGTCCGGACGCGGGAGACCTGGAAGCTCGCGGTGCACGAGTTCCCGGAGCGCCCGAAGACCGTCTACGAGGAGCGGATCTACGAGGCTTCGCCCGGTGAGCTGATCGCCCTGCTCAACGAAACCCCCGACGACGCGCAGAACGTCCTCCTGGTCGGCCACAACCCAGGCGTCCAGGCGCTCGCCGACGTCCTAGCCGGCGCGGCGGAGGGCGACGCCCGCGAGCGCATGAGCCGGCGCGGCTACCCGGCCGCCGCATTCGCGGTCCTGTCCTTCACCGGTTCCTGGAAGTCCCTCGAGCCCGGCGTCGGCACGCTGGCCGACTACTGGGCGCCGACCGAGTGACACCCGCACGGCCGGGGCCCGCCCACCGACGGACGTCGGTGGGCGGGCCCCGGCCGTTCCCCTGCTCCGGGGACGGGCGGCTCGGTCCGGCGGCTCAGTCCACGTCCAGCGTGTCCGCCGCCTCGACCTCCTCGCGGGTGACGCCCAGCAGGTAGAGGACCGTGTCCAGGAAGGGGACGTTCACCGCGGTGTGCGCCGCCTCCCGCACCACCGGCTTGGCGTTGAAGGCCACGCCCAGCCCCGCCGCGTTCAGCATGTCCAGATCGTTCGCACCGTCACCGATCGCCACCGTCTGCGACAGCGGCACGCCCGCCTCGGCGGCGAACCGCCGCAGCAGCCGGGCCTTGCCCGCCCGGTCCACGATCTCCCCGGTGACCCGCCCCGTCAGCTTCCCGTCGACGATCTCCAGGGTGTTGGCCTGGGCGAAGTCCAGCCCCAGCCGCTCCTTGAGGTCGTCCGTCACCTGGGTGAAGCCACCCGAGACCACGCCCACTTGGTAACCGAGGCGCTTCAGCGTACGGATCAGGGTGCGCGCGCCCGGCGTCAGCCGCACCTCGCTGCGCACCTTGTCCACCACGGAGGCGTCCAGCCCCTTCAGCAGCGCCACCCGCGCGTGCAGCGACTGCTCGAAGTCCAGCTCCCCGCGCATCGCGGACGCCGTCACCTCGGCGACCTCGCCCTCGCAGCCGGCGTGCGCGGCGAAGAGCTCGATCACCTCGTCCTGGATGAGGGTGGAGTCCACATCCATGACGACCAGGCGCTGCGCCCTGCGGTACAGCCCCGCGCCGACCACGGCGATGTCCACCCCGAACCGCGCCGCGTCGGTCACCAGCGCGGTCCGCAGCGGCTCCGTCTCCACGCCCGACACCGCGAACTCCACCGCCGTCACCGGGTACTTGGCGAGCCGGAAGATGCGGTCGATGTTGCCGCCTGCCTTGGTGATCCGCGCGGCGATCGTCGCCGTCGCCTCCGAGGTGAGGGGGTGGCCCAGCACGGTGACCAGGGAGCGGCCGAGCCCGCGCGGACGGTTGTCGCCCAGACCGGAGATGATCTCGGCCTGCATCTTCATCGACTCCGCCCAGCTGTGGACGGTCGCCCGGAGGTCCCCCTCCAGGCCGCTGGGCGGCTCGGTCACGAGCGCGCAGAGCACGATGCGGCCCCGCGTCACGACCTGCTCGATGTCGACGACGTCGACCGAGTACGCGGCGAGGGTGTCGAAGAGGCCGGCCGTGATGCCCGGCCTGTCCTTGCCGAAGATCTTCACAAGGAGGGTGGGGACGTCAGAGGTCTGCGATGCGCTCATGGTGCTCCCACCGTATCCGGCACCCAGTGCCCGTCGCTTCCGAGGTCCGCCTGCCGGACGGTGAACAGCGGCAGGCGCGTGGATGTCCCGGACCTTACGCGCCGTCCGGCTTCCGGGGCGCCCGCGGAGAGGGCGGCGGAGGAGGAGGCGGTGGCGGAGGTGGCTCGTCGGGCCACAGCGGCGACCGGTTCCGCCCCGCGGGCCCGGACCCCCGCCGGGGCGGCCCGACCGGCCCGATCACGGTGGGCGCCCCGTAGACGTCGCCGCCCCCGTCACGCTCTCCGGAGCCGTGCGGGTCACCGGCACCCGGTGACGGCACCGCGTCCTCCGGCTCCCGGGACCCCCACCGCTCCCGTCCCACCCGCAGATACGGATTGGTGTCCGGGTTCGGCGGCCGGTAGGACGCCCCCGGCGCATACGGCCCCGCCCCGGGCCCCCCGGAACCTCCGGACACCCCGCCTTCAAAAACCTGCTCCGGCCACCGGCCGGCCACCCCCTCCGCCGCCCCCGTGTCACCCCGTGCCAGTGGCGCCGCCCGCGCCCCCGCCGCCTCGCAGGCCCGTGCCAGCAGCGCCCCCACCGCACCCGCGCCGGCCCCCCACACCGCGCCCAGCAGGAACGCCGTGCCGAGCCGGCCGCGCAGTTCGACGCCGGCGCCGAACACGTCGAGGCCCAGCACGGACAGCGAGGCGTTCGCGGACACCTGCGTCAGCCAGACCAGCAACGGCAGAGCCGCCGCCGTAGCGGCGCCCAGCCGCAGCGCGCACCGCCCCGCGAAACCGGCCGCCCCGCCGTCCGCCGCGACCCCCACCGGCGTCCGCACTCCCGTCAGCACCCCCGCCAGCAGCATCATCAGCGCGGCGGCCACCGCCAGCAGCCACACCCGCCCGTCGTACTCCGCGAGCCGCCCCAGCGTGACGGGCCGGTCCTGGCCGGCCCGCAGCAGGTCGTCCACCGGATGGGGCAGCACCCCGAGCAGCGCCCCGCTCGCCCGCCCGTCCCACGGCACGAACAGACCGAGCGGCACCCCGGTCCACACCCCGTTCGGCGCCCCCAGCAGCGCCGCCCCCGCGATCCGCCGCGGGTGGTCGTCGCCGACCGCCGCGTACGCCGCCGCCGCGAGCCCGGCCGCCACCGCCACAAGCAGCACCGTGACGAGGGCGGACACCACCGGCCGTACGACCCGGTGCACCGCGTCCCAGCCGGGCGGCAGGGGAGTGCGTCGGGACGCCAGCAGCGCGACGAGCAGGACCCCGGCCACCCAGCAGAGGCCGCCGAGCAGGGTCGGCGCCGTGTCGACGGTGAATCCGACGGCCGCCTCGGCGTCCACGAGATCACCCACCCGGTCCGGCAGCAGCCCCCCGACATCCCCCAGCCCCGGAATCTCCACCCCGCCCACACCCGGCAGGTCGTCCGGCGCCAGAGCGCCCCCGTCGATGGTGATCACGTCGTGGCCGACCCGGGCCAGCCCGCCCGCCAACGCCACGAACAGCGCGACCACCGCCCCGGCGCGCGCGAGGAGTTCGGTGAGGGAGACCACGACTCCCGCCGCCCGCAGGGACCGCAGGAAGAAGAACGAGAGCAGTAGCGCGCCCACCAGCCCCACACCCAGGGGCGTGACCTCCAGGGCCGTACCGGCCTCCGCGCCGGACAGCCCGAACGCCGACACGTCACCGGACGGCGTGACCGAACCGCCCGCCCCCAGCGCCACTACCGCGGCGGTCATCGGTGCCGGCGAGCCGGCCGCGTCCGCGTCCAGCAGACGCAGTCCGAGCGCGGCCGTGCCCGCCATCCCGATCAGCGCCCAGCTCACCGCGGCGACCGCCGACATCACCACGTCGCCCCACGGCACCGGCGCCCGCCGCCCCGCGGAACGGACGTTCGTGGCAGCACTCATGGCAGACCCCCCGATCCGCTGCGCGGCGAGACGACCGCGCGTGTCCCCCTCGCGTGGTTTACCACTCTCCGAGCCGATTTCAACCCTCGTCCGCGAAAGACGGTGAACACCTTGGTGCGCGCTCGTGACAAGGCCCGACTTTCGGTCGGAGGGCCGAGCCTGAAATAGTTCCCCCCGATGTTCGACATCCCTAGACTCCCTGCGATGGGGGAAATTCGGGGGACAACTCAGTGGGGCATGGAGTGCCGGAACTCGTACTGGAATCAAACGGACGGACCTGGACGCTCGATCCGTCCAGGGCATACACCCTCGGACGCGATCCGCAGGGTGACGTCGTGCTGGACGACGCCAGGGTCTCCTGGCGTCACGCCACCATCAGCTTCAACGGGCGCGGTTGGGTCATCGAGGACCACGGCAGCACCAACGGCACGTTCGTGCAGGGACAGCGGATCCACCACCTGGAGTTCGGCTCCGACACGGTGCTGAACCTGGGCAACGCGAACGACGGCCCGCGTGTGACGCTGTCCGGCGCCGGAGCCGCGGCCCCGGCCGCCGCGCCCCAGCAGCCGTACGCGGCCCAGGGCGCGAACGCCGGCTGGGCCCAGCAGGCGCCCCAACAGCAGCAGCCGCCCGCGCAGCAGCCCGGCTGGCAGCAGCCTCAGCAGCAGGCGCCGCAGCAGCCCGCGCCGCACATCCCGCAGCAGCAGGGCCCCGGCGGCGCGGGGGCGCCGCCCGTCTACGGCGACCGCAGCCCCACCACGTTCCACCAGTTCTCCCTCGGCCGTGTGATGCGCATCGGCCGTGCCCTGGAGAACGAACTCGTCGTCTCCGACCTCCAGGTCTCCCGCAACCACGCCGAGTTCCACTCGACGCCCGACGGCCGCATGGAGATCCGCGACCTCGGCTCGCACAACGGCACGTACGTCAACGGTCTGCCGATCGCCAAGGGCGGCGCCCAACTGCTCGGTCCCACCGACATCGTGGGCGTCGGTCACTCGACGTTCCGGATCGTCGGCGACCGGCTCGAGGAGTTCGTCGACACCGGTGAGGTCTCCTTCTCCGCCCGTCATCTGACGGTCACCGTCGACGGCGGCAAGCAGATCCTCAAGGACGTCTCCTTCGGCGTCCCCGAGAAGTCGCTGATCGCGGTCATCGGCCCGTCGGGATCCGGCAAGTCCACGCTGCTCAAGGCCCTCACCGGCTACCGCCCCGCCAACCAGGGCGAGGTGCTCTACGACAACCGGAACCTGTACAAGCAGTTCGCCGAGCTGCGCCAGCGCATCGGTCTGGTCCCGCAGGACGACATCCTGCACAAGGAGCTGACCGTCAAGAAGGCCCTCAAGTACGCGGCCAAGCTCCGCTTCCCCGCCGACACCACGGCCGCCGAGCGCGAGTCCCGCATCGACGAGGTGCTGCGCGAGCTCAAGCTGGACATCCACAAGGACAAGAAGGTCACGTCCCTCTCCGGCGGCCAGCGCAAGCGCGTCTCCGTCGCCCTGGAGCTGCTCACCAAGCCGTCGCTGATCTTCCTGGACGAGCCGACCTCCGGCCTCGACCCGGGCATGGACCGCGACGTCATGCAGCTGCTGCGGGGACTGGCCGACGACGGCCGCACCGTCCTCGTCGTCACCCACTCGGTGGCCGAGCTGGCGATCTGCGACAAGCTCCTGGTGATGGCGCCCGGCGGTTCCGTCGCCTACTTCGGCCCGCCCGAGGAGGCGCTGAACTTCTTCGGCTACGACACCTGGGCCGACGTCTTCTCCGCCTTCGAGAACTACCGCGACTACGACTGGGCGGGCCGCTGGAAGGGTTCGCAGCACTACCAGATGTACGCCGCGGACATCGACGCGGTCGCGCCGCAGTCCGTACAGGTCCCGTCGATGCAGGCGATGAAGCCGCCGAAGCCGCAGGGCTGGATGTCGCAGTTCGTGACACTGGTGCGGCGCTACGTCTCGGTGATCGTCTCCGACAAGGGCTTCCTCGCCCTGATGGTGATCCTGCCGGCCGTGCTCGGCGCGGTCAGCCTGCTCATCGACGCGGACAAGGGCCTGCTGCCCAACCCGCCCAACCCGCAGACCGGCCGGATCATCCCGAACGGCACGGCCACCACGGTGCTGCTGATACTCGCGGTCGGCGCGTGCTTCGCGGGCGCCGCCAACTCCGTGCGTGAGCTGATCAAGGAACGGGTCATCTACGAGCGGGAGCGCGCCACCGGCCTGTCCCGCTCGGCGTACCTGATGTCAAAGGTGTTCGTGCTCGGCATGATCACCGTGCTGCAGGGCCTGCTGGTCGGCGTGATCGGCTTCTCCAGCCGGGAGATCCCGGAGGAGGGCCTGGTCTTCGGCGGCTTCACGCTGCTGGAACTCTCCGTGCCGATCATGGCGCTCGGCTTCACCTCGATGATGTTCGGCCTGATCATCTCCTCGCTGGTGAAGACCGCCGAGAAGACCATGCCGCTGCTGGTGATGTTCGCGATCATCCAGGTCGTCTTCACCGGCTGTCTGTTCGCCCTGCACGGCTCGATCGGCGTCAACCAGTTCTCGTTCCTGATGCCGTCGCGCTGGGCGGTCGCCGCCTCGGGCGCCACGCTGGACTTCAACAGGATCAGCCCGCCGGAGACGGCAGGCGACACCGACCCGCTGTGGGAGCACACGGCCGGGGCCTGGGCGATGGACATGGGCGCGCTGATCGTCCTCGGCGTGATCTGCGGCTTCTTCGTGGCCCGCTTCCTGCGCCGGCACGAGCCCGAGGTCATGCGCAAGTAATCGCCGTACGACCCCCGAAGGGCGGCACCCCGTCAGGAGGGTGCCGCCCTTCGGCGTTTCTGTCGTCGGATACGCGAGAAGAGGTCCGCGCCGACCTCAGTACGCGCTGTCGACGTTGTCCATGGTGCCGTACTTGTCGGCCGCGTAGTTGCAGGCGGCAGTGATGTTGGCGACCGGGTCGTAGATGTCCTTCGGCGTGCCGGGGACGTGGTACGCGTCGAAGGTCGGCGGGATCACCTGCAGCAGGCCCTTGGACGGGATGCCGTTCTGGGCGTTGATGTCCCAGAGGTTGATCGCCTTCGGGTTGCCCGAGGACTCCCGCATGATGTTGCGGTGGATGCCCTCGTAGGAGGCGGGGATGTCGTGCTTCTTCAGGATGTCCAGGGACTCACGGATCCAGCCGTCCAGGTTGTCGCTGTAGGACTTCGGAGCGGCGGCCTTCTTCACCTGGGCGCGCTCGGCGGCGCGGCTGGCGGCCTCCTTGGCCTGGCGGGCCTTCTCGGCCTTGGCCTCGGCGGCGGCAGCGGCGGCCTCCTTCTTGGCGGCGGCCTCGGCTGCGGCCTGCTTCTTCGCCGCGATCTGCTCCGCCTGGAGGCTGGCGCCGGCCATCTGGTCGGTGATGCTGGCGTGGACGCCCTTGATCTGCTCGGTGCTGTACGCCACCTTCGCGGTCGGGGCGGCAACCTCGGTCGTGGTGGCCGTGGACGCGTTGCTCGGGATGGCCGAGAACCCGATGGCGGCGGCGCCGAGGGTGGCGACACCGGCGGCGGCGATCTTGTGGTGACGGGTCAGGGCAAGACTGCGACCACGGATGAGGAAGTTCTTCGACATGCGGAGTGGACCTCTTCGAATAGCGCGGAGGTCGCTCAACGTCCGGTGGGGACAGGGTGCTTCCGGCACAAACGCCGCGGGGGAGAACCCACGGCGCTGAGCGACGCAGCCATTCTTAGCGGCCGCAAAATGGCAGAGCAAAGGTGTGACGTACGAAGCCGGGTAGTGGATCAGGGCCGGTCAAATCAGGGCAGTTTGGGCAGTATGGGCCGCTCACGCGGTCGGTATGTCTCTCCTACTCCGCTTCGTACGTGACGTGCGCCCTATGCCCGGCCTCACACAGCACACCCCCAGGTGTCACCGCAGGTTGCTGAAGCAATGCACTGTGTGAGGGGTCTCCGGGCGGCCGGAACCGGCCCTACCCCGGCAGGACGAGATGCACGTCCCCGAACTCGTGCCACAGGTAGCGCCCGCCCAGCGCCTCCTCGTACCCGCGGCCCACGGCCGCCCGCCCCGCCACCGCCTCCAGCATCAGCAGATGCGAGGCCTCCGGCTCGTGCAGCCCGGTCAGCAGCCCGTCCACCACCCGCACCCCCCGCTCGGGCGTCACCACCAGATCCGTCCACCCCGCGCGGGCCCGCACCACACCGTCCGCCCCGGCCGCCGACTCCACCGCCCGTACAGCGGTCGTCCCCACCGCGATCACCCGGCCGCCACCCGCCCGCACCGCCCCGATCAGCCGCGCCGACGCCTCCGGCACCACGAACCGCTCCGCGTACGGCGGCTCGTGCGCCTCCTGCGAGGCCACCCCGCAGTGCAGCGTGACCGGGGCGAACTGCACCCCCCGGCTCACCAGCTCCGTCACCATCCGCGCGGTGAACGGACGCCCCGCGCTCGGCATCTCCGCACTCCCCGCCCCGTCCGGCGACGGCAGCGCGAACACCGTCTGGTACGCAGACAACGGCTGGTCCCGCTCCGTGTACGCGTACCGGATCGGCCGCCCGTACTCCCGCAGCGCCCCGCGCACGTCCCCCGACGCGCGCGCCCACCACAGTCGCTCCCCGCGCGCGCTCAGCGGCTCCTCCAGCACCAGCCGCACGCCCCCGGCCAGCCGCACCTCTGTACCCGCGGGCGCCCCCGCGCGCGCACGCGTGGTCCCGTGCCCGTCGGGATCGCGCAGCTCGACCGCCCACCGGCCGTCGTCACCGCGCGTGGAGAAGTGCACCACCACCCGCCCGTGCCCGATCCACCCCCCGACGGCCGCGGCCAGCGTCGGCGACGTGTTCACCACCAGCAGGTCCCCCGCCCGCAGCAGCCTCGGCAGCTCCACGAACGCGTGGTGCGACACCGCCGTGCCCCGCGACACCAGCAGCCGCACCGAGTCCCGGTCCAGCCCCGGCCCCCGCTGCTCGACCGGCACACGCGCCGACAGCTCCTCCGGCACCCCGGCGATCACGGTCACCGCCGCTCCTCCAGCAGCGCGGGGGCCGTGTAGCGACCGCTCGCCGGCCGCTCGTCCAGCAACCGCAGGAAGGCGGGCACCACACTGGCCGGCTCCGGCCGCGGGGCATCGTCGTCCGGCACGGCCGCCGCGTACAGGTCCGTCGCCATGTCCCCGGGATCGACCGCCCACACCCGCAGCCCCGGCTCCTCCACCGCCAGCACCGCCGCCAGCTGGTCCAGCGCCGCCTTGGACGCCCCGTACCCGCCCCACGTCGGATACGCCTCGGCGGCGGCGTCCGAGCTGACCACCAGCACCGACCCGGCCGGCGCCGACCTGAGCAGCGGCAGCGCCTCCTGCGCCAGACCCAGCGCCGCCACCACGTTCACCTCCAGCGCCCGCCGCAGCCCCTCCAGCGGCAGCTCCTCCAGGGCGACCAGGGGCTCGGCACCCAGCGCGCTGGCGTTGTGCACCAGCAGATCCACTCCGCCCAGCCGCCACGCGGCCGCCACCAGCTCCGCGCGGTGCGCCGCGTCCGTGACGTCCCCGGGCAGCGCCGTCACCCGCGTACCGTGCGCCGAGACCAGCCCGGCCGCCTCCGCGAGGGGCACCGGATCCCGCGCGTCGAGCACCAGATCCCACCCCCGCGCCGCCAGCGCCCCGGCGAGCGCCTCCCCGAGCCCCTTCGAAGCCCCCGTGATGACCGCGACCGGCATGGCAACCGTCCCCTCGATGTCCGACGCCGCTTGATCGGCGTGCCCTCAACCTAGGGACGGGCCCGCCGTCACCGCCTCGGGCCCCGGACGCAGCGCCCCGGGTCCCTTCGCCCTACGCCGCCGTCCCCGGTCCCGCGGCCCTACGCCGCCGGCCGGGACCGCGGGACCTCCGCCCTAGGTCCCACGGCCCGCCCGACGGCCGCCGCACGTCCGATCCCGCCGCCGGCGCCCGCCGGTACCGTGAGGACATGAGCCACGGCCCCCGGTCCGGCCTCGCCGCGGTCAGTTCCGCGTTGCTGGCCATGAGCAGGCACCTCGAGGTGCGCGACGTCCTCAAGACGATCGTCGCCTCGGCCCGCGAACTCCTCGACGCGCAGTACGCCGCCCTCGGCGTGCCCGACGACCACGGCGGCTTCGCCCAGTTCGTCGTCGACGGCGTCAGCGACGACCAGTGGAAGGCCATCGGCCCCCTGCCGCGCCAGCACGGCATCCTCGCCGCGATGATCGACGAGGCCATCCCGCAGCGCCTCGCCGACGTCCGCCGGGACCCCCGCTTCGAGGGCTGGCCCAGCGCCCACCCCGATCTGGTCGACTTCCTGGGCCTGCCCATCCGCGACGGCGACGAGGTCATCGGCGCGCTGTTCCTCGCCAACAAGCGGTGTCCCAAGCCGGAGGGCACCTGTGGCTTCACCGAGGACGACGAGGAACTCCTCGGCATCCTCGCCCAGCACGCCGCGATCGCCCTCACCAACGCCCGGCTCTACGAGCGCAGCCGCGAACTGACGATCGCCGAGGAACGCTCCCGACTCGCCCACGAGCTCCACGACGCCGTCAGCCAGAAGCTCTTCTCCCTGCGGCTCACCGCCCAGGCCGCCGCCCGCCTCGTGGACCGCGACCCCTCCCGCGCCAAGGGCGAGCTCCAGCAGGTGGCCGCGCTGGCCGCGGAGGCCGCCGACGAGCTGCGCGCGGCGGTCGTCGAACTGCGCCCCGCCGCCCTCGACGAGGACGGACTCGTCGCCACGCTGCGCACCCAGACACAGGTCCTCGACCGGGCCCACACCGCGCGCGTCACCTTCACCGGCAACGGCGTGCGCGCCCTGCCGGCAGCCCAGGAGGAGGCGGTGCTGCGCGTCGCCCAGGAGGCGCTGCACAACGCCCTGCGGCACTCCGGGGGCGACCACGTCGACGTCACCCTGGACCGGCGCGGCGGCGGAGCGGTGCTGCGGGTCAGCGACGACGGCGGCGGCTTCGACCCGCGGATCGTCCGCAACGCGGGCCGCCACCTGGGACTGGTCTCCATGCGGGACCGGGCGAGCGGGGTCGGCGGCAGGCTGACCGTGCAATCGGCGCCCGGCAAGGGCACCACGATCGAGATGGAGGTGCCCGGTGGCTGACGCGATCAAGGTGCTGCTGGTCGACGACCACCAGGTGGTACGCCGGGGACTCCGCACCTTCCTCGAGGTGCAGGACGACATCGAGGTCGTCGGCGAGGCCGCGGACGGCGCCGAGGGAGTCGCCCTGGCGGGTGAGCTGGCGCCGGACGTCATCCTCATGGACGTCAAGATGCCGGGGATGGACGGCGTGGACGCGCTGCGCAGGCTCCGTGAACTGGAGCATCCCGCGCGGGTGCTGGTCGTCACCAGCTTCACCGAGCAGCGCACGGTGGTCCCCGCCCTCCGCGCGGGCGCCGCCGGTTACGTGTACAAGGACATCGACCCCGACGCGCTCGCCGGCGCCATCCGCTCCGTGCACGCCGGGCACGTGCTGCTGCAGGCCGAGGTGGCCGGCGCGCTGCTGTCCCAGGAGGATGCAGGCCCCGGCACGGGACGTGCCGGTGCGCTCACCGAACGGGAGCGGGAGGTGCTCGGGCTGATAGCCGACGGCCGCGCCAACCGGGAGATCGCCCGCGCCCTGGTGCTCTCCGAGAAGACCGTGAAGACCCATGTCTCGAACATCCTGATGAAGCTCGACCTGGCGGACCGCACCCAGGCCGCCCTGTGGGCCGTGCGCCACGGCGTCAGCGGCTGACCGTGACGCCGGGGGCCGGGCGGAAGGTTCCCCTCCGATCAGAGATTCATACCGTCGTGGGAATGTCCCCCGGATGGCCGTATCCCCGGCCGGTGCCGGGCGTTCTCCAGTGCGTACCGCGGCGCCTGCCGCGGTCATCGCAAGGAGGGCTCGGAAAGTGAAGAACCTGAAGAAGGCAGCGGCCGTGACGATGGTGGCCGGCGGTCTGCTCGCCGCCGGCACGGGAATGGCCTCCGCCACCGACGGCAGCCACGCCGACGGCAAGGCCGTGGGCTCCCCGGGCGTCGTCTCCGGCAACGTCATCCAGGTCCCGGTCGACATCCCGGTCAACGTGTCGGGCAACAGCGTCAACGTCATCGGCCTCCTGAACCCGGCCTTCGGCAACACGGCGATCAACCACTGACGCCAAGGCCCCGGCCGGCCCACCCCACCAAGCCCCGGGGCCCACCCCACCGTTCCCGCAGCCATCCGTGCCGCTGAGACGGAACCCCACCCCCACCGCCGTTCCTGCGGGCGATCGTGCCGCTGGTGCGGGTCCCCACCCCGCCCCACCACTCCCGTAGCCATCCGTACCGCTGGGGCGGATCCCCGCACCCCACCGCTCCCGCGGGCAGTCGTGCCGCTGGGGCGGAAGCCCACCCCCACCCCACCGCTCCCGCGGGCAGTCGTGCCGCTGGGGCGGAAGCCCACCCCCACCCCACCGCTCCCGCGGGCAGTCGTGCCGCTGGGGCGGCACGGGTGGGCGCGACGGCACCCCGCAAGCGCCGGGCCGCGCGACCCGCCCCGTCCCGCACCAACACCGCGCGCCCCGCAAACGCCGGACAGCGCGGTCACTCACGCCGGACCCCCGAAAACGAGGGACCCGTCACACCCCCCGCGCCTCCACAACGGAGTTGTACGCAGCGACCTGCGCCCGCCGAGCAGTCCGCTCCACCGGTCGCAACGCCACAGCCCGCGCCGCCATCTCGGACGCACTCACCGCACCCCCGTGCCCCCCGCCCCCCGCCAGCGCGACCAACGCCCCCACCCGCTGCGCCAGCTCCAACACCCGCACCGCCCGAGGCGGATACCCCGGCGCCAGCACCTCCAGCCCCCGCGACGCGGCGGCCCGCGCCCGGTACGCGTCGATCGCCGCCTCCGCCACCGGCCCCGACCCGGCCACATCCAGCCGCGTCAGCACCTCCGTCGCCTCCCGCAGGGCCTCCGCCAGCTCCCGCTCCGCCTCCCCGAGCGACGGCACGTCCGCCGGCGGCGCCTCCCGCACCGGCAGGCAGTGCCACACCACCTCCACATGCACATCACCCTCGGGCCCGGCCTCGCGGACCTCCGGCACCAGCCCGAGAGCCGCCCCCTCGCACACGACCGCCTCCTCCACCTCCAGCGCCCGCGCGTTGAACTCCGGCGGCCCGCTCAGCCCCAGCGGATGCCCCGGCACCGGCAGCGCCACCCGCAGACCGGTCACCCCCAGCGCCCGCAGCCGCCCCAGCGCCAGCGTGAGCCCTACGGGCGCCGGCTCACCCGGCAGCCCCTCCACCCGGTGCACCGCGTCCTCGCCGACCACGGCGAGCACGGCGTCGTCCGGGGAGACAAGTCCGGCAAGAAGGGCGTTTCCCCAAGCGGCAAGACGTCCAGAGCGAGGTTCCGAAAGCATGCGTACACCCTAGACAGCGCCCAACAACCGGACCGAGGGAATGCCCCGCCCGACCAGTGGCGTAGATTTCATGAAGGGCTGCGCCCACGGGGTGCGGCGGACCGACCCACAGGCGTACGCGACAGCCGAGACCCGGCCACACTGCAAGGGGAGACACTGCGCTCATGAGCGATGTTCTGGAGCTTCAGGACGTATCCGTGGTCCGCGAGGACCGGGCTCTGGTGGACCAGGTCTCCTGGTCGGTCAAGGAGGGCGAGCGCTGGGTCATCCTCGGACCCAACGGCGCGGGCAAGACCACCCTCCTCAACCTCGCCTCCAGCTACCTCTACCCCAGCAAGGGCACCGCCACCATCCTCGGCGAGACCCTCGGCAAGCCCGGCACCGACGTCTTCGAGCTGCGCCCCCGCATCGGTGTGGCCGGCATCGCCATGGCCGACAAGCTCCCCAAGAAGCAGACGGTCCTGCAGACGGTGCTCACCGCCGCCTACGGCATGACCGCCGGCTGGCAGGAGGAGTACGAGGACATCGACGAGCAGCGCGCCCGCGCCTTCCTCGACCGCCTCGGCATGTCCGAGTACCTGGACCGCAGGTTCGGCACCCTCTCCGAGGGCGAGCGCAAGCGCACCCTCATCGCCCGCGCCCTGATGACCGACCCCGAGCTGCTCCTGCTCGACGAGCCCGCCGCCGGTCTCGACCTCGGCGGCCGCGAGGACCTGGTACGCCGCCTCGGCCGGCTCGCCCGCGACCCGATCGCCCCCTCCATGATCATGGTGACGCACCATGTCGAGGAGATCGCCCCGGGCTTCACCCACGTCCTGATGATCCGTCAGGGCAAGGTACTCGCGGCCGGCCCGCTGGAGCTCGAGCTCACCTCCCGCAACCTCTCCCTCTGCTTCGGCCTCCCGCTCGTCGTCGAGCAGGTCGGCGACCGCTGGACCGCCCAGGGCCTCCCGATGGCCTGAAGCCGGTGGCCCTGAGCCCCCGCCATCCCCAAATTCCCGAGTGGCGAGCCGCGTTCGACTGATCGGCGCCCTGTCGGGGACCGGGTGTGCGGACCTACCATGACCACGTGGACATCGACGCATGGCTGTGGTGGCTGATCGGCGCGGCGGTACTCGGCATCGGGCTCGTGATCACCGCGATGCCCGAACTCGGCATGCTCGCGGTGGGCGCCGTCGCCGCGGCACTGGTCTCCGGCATCTTCGGCGGCGGCGCCGTCGCCCAGGTCGCGGTCTTCGCCGTCGTCTCGACCGCGCTCATCGCCGTCGTACGGCCCATCGCCAACAGACACCGCGGACGGCCCCAACTCGCCACCGGGGTGGACGCCCTGAAGGGCAAACACGCCGTCGTGCTGGAACGCGTCGACGGCTCCGGCGGCCGGATCAAGCTGGCCGGCGAAGTCTGGTCGGCCCGCGCCCTCGACGCCGACCGCGCCTACGAAGTAGGCCAGGAAGTGGACGTCGTGGACATCGAGGGAGCCACAGCGATCATCATGTGACCGCGCACGACACAACTGGGCCGAACAACTCCCCAGTTGCACCGATGGTCTGTCAGACTCGACCAGCAAGATCTTCAACTGCGGGATCTTCCACAGGCACACGACCTGCCGTAGGCGCCGAGGCTAAGAAGGGTTCGGGGAACCAACGATGGAACCGATCATCATCGTCCTGATCATCCTGGTGGTGCTGGTCTTCATCGCCCTGATCAAGACGATCCAAGTCATCCCACAGGCCAGCGCCGCCATCGTCGAGCGCTTCGGCCGCTACACGCGGACACTCAACGCGGGCCTCAACATCGTCGTCCCGTTCATCGACACCATCCGCAACCGCATCGACCTGCGCGAACAGGTCGTCCCCTTCCCGCCGCAGCCGGTGATCACCCAGGACAACCTGGTCGTCAACATCGACACCGTCATCTACTACCAGGTGACCGACGCCCGGGCCGCCACCTACGAGGTCGCCAGCTACATCCAGGCCATCGAGCAGCTCACCGTCACCACCCTGCGCAACATCATCGGCGGCATGGACCTGGAGCGGACCCTGACCTCCCGCGAGGAGATCAACGCGGCCCTGCGCGGCGTCCTCGACGAGGCCACCGGCAAGTGGGGCATCCGCGTCAACCGGGTCGAGCTCAAGGCCATCGAACCGCCCACCTCCATCCAGGACTCGATGGAGAAGCAGATGCGCGCCGACCGCGACAAGCGCGCCGCCATCCTCCAGGCCGAAGGTGTCCGGCAGTCCGAGATCCTGCGCGCCGAGGGCGAGAAGCAGTCCCAGATCCTGCGCGCCGAGGGTGAGGCCAAGGCGGCGGCCCTGCGCGCCGAGGGCGAGGCCCAGGCCGTCCGTACGGTCTTCGAGGCCATCCACGCCGGCGACCCGGACCAGAAGCTGCTCTCCTACCAGTACCTCCAGATGCTCCCGAAGATCGCCGAGGGCGACGCCAACAAGCTCTGGATCGTCCCCAGCGAGATCGGCGACGCCCTCAAGGGCCTCTCCGGCGCGATGGGCAACTTCGGTGGCATCGGGGGCGGCTCGGGCGGCAACGGCCCGTCGGCCAACGTCCCCGCCCAGGAGCGCCGCGAGAAGCCGTCCATCGACTGACACCGCCTCAGGGGCGCGGGGAACTGCCCGGGCGACCACGATGCACCCGCATCCGGCAGCGACCCCCGCCCCTACGGCGAAGCCCTCACGCCGCGTCCAGCGCCAGCCACTCGGGCAGCGCCTCGAACTCCTCGGCGCCCAGCGCCAGCAGCATCGCGTCGGCCGGCGTCGGCTCGAAGGGCCGGCGCAGCAGCGGCATCCCCGCCTGCTCCGGCGTCCGGTTGGCCTTGCGGTGGTTGTCCTCCGCGCAGGAGGCCACCGTGTTCAGCCACGTGTCCTGCCCACCGTGCGACCGCGGCACCACGTGGTCCACGGTCGTCGCCCGCCGCCCGCAGTACGCGCACCGGTGCCGGTCCCGCACCAGTACACCCCGCCTGGACCACGGCGCTTGTCTTCGGAACGGCACCCTCACGTACTGGCAGAGCCTGATCACCCGGGGCGCCGGTATGTCGACCTCGGCTCCGCGCATCCGCAGCTCGGGGTGGGCCTGCTCGACGACGGCCTTGTCCTGGAGCACCAGAACGACGGCTCGGTTCAGCGTCACCGTCGACAACGGCTCGAAGCTCGCGTTGAGAACCAGCGTGTCCCGCATACCAGCCCACCTCCCGTGTGCACCGGCCCACCCCTCGGCGGGCTGGGATCAACTCTGGCCGGGCACGCCGAGATGGACAACGCAATATCTGCTGCTCCCGCGGGAGGTGACCCCCGCGACCCCCGGCAACAAAAAAATGCCCGCCCCTGATCAATTCCAAGACCAGGGGCGGGCAAACGTTCCGTGAACCCTCGGGGCCGCCGGGACCGCCTCAGGATTCCGCGGGAACCTCGTACTCACCGATCAGCTGCGCACGCGCCAGCGTGTGGAACCGCAGGTTGAAGCCCACGGCGGCGGGCGACGCGTCCGAGTCCGGACCGAGCTTCTCCTGGTCCACGGCGTACACCGTGAACACATACCGGTGCGGTCCGTCCCCGGGAGGCGGCGCGGCACCGCCGAAGTCCTTGCTGCCGTAGTCGTTGCGCGCGTGCACCGCGCCCTCGGGCAGTCCCTCGAACCCGCCGCCGCCCGCACCGGCCGGCAGCCCGGTCACCGAGGCCGGGATGTCGAACAGCACCCAGTGCCAGAACCCGCTGCCCGTCGGGGCATCGGGGTCGTAGCAGGTCACGGCGAAGCTCTTGGTCTCCGGCGGGAAACCCTCCCACCGCAGCTGCGGCGAGGTGTTCCCGGCCGCGTGGACCTGAGCATCCTGGAGCGTCGCCCCCTCCTTCACATCCTCGCTCGTCACCGTGAACGACGGCACGGGCGGATGGAAGTCGTGGGGGAGCGGCCGCCGCTTGAGCTCGGTCACCTCGGTACCTCCTGATCGATTGCGTTCGGTCGGGGACCGAGCCTAGAACCAGTTGCGCCTGCTGCCGACCTCCGACAGCCACTGGTTGAGGTACGCCGTCCAATCGGTCCCCTGGTAGTCGTTCAGTCCCACCTTGAAGGAGCGGAACGTGTCGCTGCCCTCGCTGAACAGACCCGGCTTCTTGTCCATCTCCAGCACCACGTCCATGGCCTGCTCATCGGCCACGAAGCTCAGCTCGACCTGGTGCAGCCCCCGGTACTGCTGCGGCGGGAAGAACTCGATCTCCTGGTAGAACGGCAGCTTCTGCCGGGTACCCCGGATCTGGCCGCGCTCCATGTCCGCGTTCTTGAAGCGGAAGCCCAGCTGGATGAACGCGTCCAGGATCGCCTTCTGCGCCGGCAGCGGGTGCACGTTGACCGGGTCCAGGTCACTGGAGTCCACGGCACGCGCGATCGCCAGCTCGGTGCTCACCCCGATGTTCATCCCGCGCAGCGACTGCCCGTCGATCATCGTGATCGGCGTCTCCCACGGGATCTCCAGCCCGAACTGCACCGCGTGCACCGCACCGGCCTGGAGCTCGAAGGCACCGCCCAGCGACGACTTCGTGAACTCGATGTCCTGCTTGTACTCCTGGTCGCCGCTCTCCACCTCGACCTTGGCCTGCAGCCCGACCGACAGACCCTCGATCTGCTGGTTCACGGACCCGCCCTGAATCCGCACCTCGCCCTGGACGACCCCGCCCGGAACGACGTTGACCTCGTGCAGCACCGTCTCCACCGAGGCCCCGCCGGCACCCAGACTCGCCAGCAGCTTCTTGAACGCCATGTCTCTCCCTCTGTCGTCCTGCCATCGCTTCCGTGCAAGGACCCTGACCTCTAACAACGCGATCCGGCCGTGGCCGGTTCCGTCGGCCCTCACCCTGGCAAGTGCGGGGCCACGGTGACCACCCCGCGGCATCCGCCTTCTCCAGTACGCTCGGACGGCATGATCGCGACACCCGACCGTACGCCCACGGCATGAACGTCACCGACCTCGCCCACCCCGCGGAAGAAGTCGCCCCCAGGCTGCTCGGCGCCGTCCTCACCCACGAGACACCCGAGGGAACCGTGGCCATCGCCATCACGGAGACCGAGGCGTACTCCGGTACGGCCGACCCCGCCTCCCACGCCTACCGGGGCAGGACAACCCGCAACGCCGTCATGTTCGGACCGGCCGGACACATGTACGTCTACCGCTCCCACGGTCTCCACTGGTGCGCCAACATCGTCACCGGGACGGACGGCATCGCCTCAGCCGTCCTCATCCGGGCGGGCAGGGTCGTCGAAGGGGAGGAACTGGCGCGCAGACGGCGCGGGAGCACGGTCGAGACTCCACGTCTCGCGCGGGGGCCGGGGAACTTCTGCCAGGCGCTCGGCATCACGGCGGAGCACGACGGCGCGAATCTGCTGAAGGGCTCCCCGGTCGCGCTGTCCGACGGCGAGCAGGTACCCGCCGACCTCATCCGGATCGGCCCTCGGGTGGGCGTGAGCAAGGCCCACGACTGGCAGCACCGCTTCTACCTCGCCGGCGATCGCACGGTCTCTGCCTACCGCCTGAGCCCGAGAGCCAAGCCGTCCACCGGGGCCTGAGCCGCCGGACCGACAGCCGAGTTGACTCGACCTGGCGAGGTGCGTAGTGTAGTCCGAGCCGCTTGAACCGGGTACGGCATTGCCTGCAGCCGGAAGCGGCCAACCCACTACCTACGATCACCCCTCAGCGGGGTCGAATTCGCCATGTCCGCATGTCTGAATTCCGAACCGCGGAGCCCGATTATGAATCGGGCGGGGGAATCGGCTAGCGTAGTGAATGTCGAAAGGCCGACAGGCGAAAGCCGAGGGTTCGACGACAAAACCCGCCGACCGGGAATCAGGCCGAGAGGATCTGATAGAGTCGGAACCGCCGGAAAGGGAAACGCGAAAGCGGAAACCTGGAAAGCGCCGAGGAAATCGGGTCGAGAAAAGATCTGATAGAGTCGGAGACGCAAGACCGAAGGGAAGCGCCCGGAGGAAAGCCCGAGAGGGTGAGTACAAAGGAAGCGTCCGTTCCTTGAGAACTCAACAGCGTGCCAAAAGTCAACGCCAGATATGTTGATACCCCGTCCATCCGGTTCGGATGGTCGAGGTTCCTTTGAAAAAACACAGCGAGGACGCTGTGAACCACCGGACTATTCCTCCGGTGGTTCCGCTCTCGTGTGTGCGCACCCGATTACGGGTAAACATTCACGGAGAGTTTGATCCTGGCTCAGGACGAACGCTGGCGGCGTGCTTAACACATGCAAGTCGAACGATGAACCACTTCGGTGGGGATTAGTGGCGAACGGGTGAGTAACACGTGGGCAATCTGCCCTGCACTCTGGGACAAGCCCTGGAAACGGGGTCTAATACCGGATACTGACCCGCCTGGGCATCCAGGCGGTTCGAAAGCTCCGGCGGTGCAGGATGAGCCCGCGGCCTATCAGCTTGTTGGTGAGGTAACGGCTCACCAAGGCGACGACGGGTAGCCGGCCTGAGAGGGCGACCGGCCACACTGGGACTGAGACACGGCCCAGACTCCTACGGGAGGCAGCAGTGGGGAATATTGCACAATGGGCGAAAGCCTGATGCAGCGACGCCGCGTGAGGGATGACGGCCTTCGGGTTGTAAACCTCTTTCAGCAGGGAAGAAGCGAAAGTGACGGTACCTGCAGAAGAAGCGCCGGCTAACTACGTGCCAGCAGCCGCGGTAATACGTAGGGCGCGAGCGTTGTCCGGAATTATTGGGCGTAAAGAGCTCGTAGGCGGCTTGTCGCGTCGGTTGTGAAAGCCCGGGGCTTAACCCCGGGTCTGCAGTCGATACGGGCAGGCTAGAGTTCGGTAGGGGAGATCGGAATTCCTGGTGTAGCGGTGAAATGCGCAGATATCAGGAGGAACACCGGTGGCGAAGGCGGATCTCTGGGCCGATACTGACGCTGAGGAGCGAAAGCGTGGGGAGCGAACAGGATTAGATACCCTGGTAGTCCACGCCGTAAACGGTGGGCACTAGGTGTGGGCGACATTCCACGTCGTCCGTGCCGCAGCTAACGCATTAAGTGCCCCGCCTGGGGAGTACGGCCGCAAGGCTAAAACTCAAAGGAATTGACGGGGGCCCGCACAAGCGGCGGAGCATGTGGCTTAATTCGACGCAACGCGAAGAACCTTACCAAGGCTTGACATACACCGGAAACGTCTGGAGACAGGCGCCCCCTTGTGGTCGGTGTACAGGTGGTGCATGGCTGTCGTCAGCTCGTGTCGTGAGATGTTGGGTTAAGTCCCGCAACGAGCGCAACCCTTGTCCCGTGTTGCCAGCAGGCCCTTGTGGTGCTGGGGACTCACGGGAGACCGCCGGGGTCAACTCGGAGGAAGGTGGGGACGACGTCAAGTCATCATGCCCCTTATGTCTTGGGCTGCACACGTGCTACAATGGCCGGTACAATGAGCTGCGATACCGCGAGGTGGAGCGAATCTCAAAAAGCCGGTCTCAGTTCGGATTGGGGTCTGCAACTCGACCCCATGAAGTCGGAGTCGCTAGTAATCGCAGATCAGCATTGCTGCGGTGAATACGTTCCCGGGCCTTGTACACACCGCCCGTCACGTCACGAAAGTCGGTAACACCCGAAGCCGGTGGCCCAACCCCTTGTGGGAGGGAGCTGTCGAAGGTGGGACTGGCGATTGGGACGAAGTCGTAACAAGGTAGCCGTACCGGAAGGTGCGGCTGGATCACCTCCTTTCTAAGGAGCACTTCTTACCAACTCCGGTTGGTCAGAGGCCAGTACATCAGCGAATGTCTGATGCTGGTTGCTCATGGGTGGAACGTTGACTACTCGGCACACTTGATCGTCTTCTCCTTCCAGTACTGCTCGTCAGAGCGTGGAACGAATGAGGGAAGCGGTGAGGGTGTCGGGCACGCTGTTGGGTGTCTGAGGGCACGGCCGTATGGCTGCCTTCAGTGCCGGCCCCAGTGCACTCGAGCTCATGGCTCGGGGTGATGGGTGGTTGGTCGTTGTTTGAGAACTGCACAGTGGACGCGAGCATCTGTGGCCAAGTTTTTAAGGGCGCACGGTGGATGCCTTGGCACCAGGAACCGATGAAGGACGTGGGAGGCCACGATAGTCCCCGGGGAGTCGTCAACCAGGCTTTGATCCGGGGGTTTCCGAATGGGGAAACCCGGCAGTCGTCATGGGCTGTCACCCTTGCCTGAACACATAGGGCAAGTGGAGGGAACGCGGGGAAGTGAAACATCTCAGTACCCGCAGGAAGAGAAAACAACCGTGATTCCGGGAGTAGTGGCGAGCGAAACCGGATGAGGCCAAACCGTATGCGTGTGAGACCCGGCAGGGGTTGCGCATACGGGGTTGTGGGATCTCTCTTCTACGGTCTGCCGGCCGTAGGGCGAGTCAGAAACCGTTGATGTAGGCGAAGGACATGCGAAAGGTCCGGCGTAGAGGGTAAGACCCCCGTAGTCGAAACATCAGCGGCTCGTTTGAGAGACACCCAAGTAGCACGGGGCCCGAGAAATCCCGTGTGAATCTGGCGGGACCACCCGCTAAGCCTAAATATTCCCTGGTGACCGATAGCGGATAGTACCGTGAGGGAATGGTGAAAAGTACCGCGGGAGCGGAGTGAAATAGTACCTGAAACCGTGTGCCTACAAGCCGTGGGAGCGTCGGACATCAGCTTGCTGGTGTCTCGTGACTGCGTGCCTTTTGAAGAATGAGCCTGCGAGTTTGCGGTGTGTTGCGAGGTTAACCCGGGTGGGGAAGCCGTAGCGAAAGCGAGTCCGAATAGGGCGATTCAGTAGCACGCTCAAGACCCGAAGCGGAGTGATCTAGCCATGGGCAGGTTGAAGCGGAGGTAAGACTTCGTGGAGGACCGAACCCACCAGGGTTGAAAACCTGGGGGATGACCTGTGGTTAGGGGTGAAAGGCCAATCAAACTCCGTGATAGCTGGTTCTCCCCGAAATGCATTTAGGTGCAGCGTCGTGTGTTTCTTGCCGGAGGTAGAGCACTGGATAGGCGATGGGCCCTACCGGGTTACTGACCTTAGCCAAACTCCGAATGCCGGTAAGTGAGAGCGCGGCAGTGAGACTGTGGGGGATAAGCTCCATGGTCGAGAGGGAAACAGCCCAGAGCATCGACTAAGGCCCCTAAGCGTACGCTAAGTGGGAAAGGATGTGGAGTCGCACAGACAACCAGGAGGTTGGCTTAGAAGCAGCCACCCTTGAAAGAGTGCGTAATAGCTCACTGGTCTAGTGATTCCGCGCCGACAATGTAGCGGGGCTCAAGCGTACCGCCGAAGTCGTGTCATTGCGATATGTACCCCCAACGGGGATCGTGATGGGTAGGGGAGCGTCGTGTGCCGGGTGAAGCAGCGCCGGAAGGCAGTTGTGGACGGTTCACGAGTGAGAATGCAGGCATGAGTAGCGATACACACGTGAGAAACGTGTGCGCCGATTGACTAAGGGTTCCTGGGTCAAGCTGATCTGCCCAGGGTAAGTCGGGACCTAAGGCGAGGCCGACAGGCGTAGTCGATGGATAACCGGTTGATATTCCGGTACCCGCTGTGAAGCGTCAAACATCGAATCCAGTGATGCTAAGCCCGTGAAGCCGCCGGCTGAGTCTTCGGACGAGGTCGGAGTGGTGGAGCCGGTGACCCGAGCTGGTAGTAGGTGAGTGATGGGGTGACGCAGGAAGGTAGTCCATCCCGGGCGGTGGTTGTCCCGGGGTAAGGGTGTAGGCCGGACGGTAGGTAAATCCGCCGTTCATTAAGGCTGAGACCTGATGCCGAGCCGATTGTGGTGAAGTGGATGATCCTATGCTGTCGAGAAAAGCCTCTAGCGAGTTTCATGGCGGCCCGTACCCTAAACCGACTCAGGTGGTCAGGTAGAGAATACCGAGGCGTTCGGGTGAACTATGGTTAAGGAACTCGGCAAAATGCCCCCGTAACTTCGGGAGAAGGGGGGCCACGTCTGGTGAGAGCACTTGCTGCTCGAGCTGGGGGTGGCCGCAGAGACCAGCGAGAAGCGACTGTTTACTAAAAACACAGGTCCGTGCGAAGCCGTAAGGCGATGTATACGGACTGACGCCTGCCCGGTGCTGGAACGTTAAGGGGACCGGTTAGCTCACTTTCGGGTGGGCGAAGCTGAGAACTTAAGCGCCAGTAAACGGCGGTGGTAACTATAACCATCCTAAGGTAGCGAAATTCCTTGTCGGGTAAGTTCCGACCTGCACGAATGGCGTAACGACTTCTCGACTGTCTCAACCATAGGCCCGGTGAAATTGCACTACGAGTAAAGATGCTCGTTTCGCGCAGCAGGACGGAAAGACCCCGGGACCTTTACTACAGTTTGATATTGGTGTTCGGTTCGGCTTGTGTAGGATAGCTGGGAGACTTTGAACTCTGGACGCCAGTTCAGGGGGAGTCGTCGTTGAAATACCAGTCTGGTCGTGCTGGATGTCTAACCTGGGTCCGTGATCCGGATCAGGGACAGTGTCTGATGGGTAGTTTAACTGGGGCGGTTGCCTCCTAAAGAGTAACGGAGGCGCCCAAAGGTTCCCTCAGCCTGGTTGGCAATCAGGTGTTGAGTGTAAGTGCACAAGGGAGCTTGACTGTGAGACCGACGGGTCGAGCAGGGACGAAAGTCGGGACTAGTGATCCGGCGGTGGCTTGTGGAAGCGCCGTCGCTCAACGGATAAAAGGTACCCCGGGGATAACAGGCTGATCTTCCCCAAGAGTCCATATCGACGGGATGGTTTGGCACCTCGATGTCGGCTCGTCGCATCCTGGGGCTGGAGTCGGTCCCAAGGGTTGGGCTGTTCGCCCATTAAAGCGGTACGCGAGCTGGGTTTAGAACGTCGTGAGACAGTTCGGTCCCTATCCGCTGTGCGCGTAGGAGTCTTGAGAAGGGCTGTCCCTAGTACGAGAGGACCGGGACGGACGAACCTCTGGTGTGCCAGTTGTTCTGCCAAGGGCATGGCTGGTTGGCTACGTTCGGGAGGGATAACCGCTGAAAGCATCTAAGCGGGAAGCCTGCTTCGAGATGAGGACTCCCACCTCCTAGAGAGGGTAAGGCTCCCAGTAGACGACTGGGTTGATAGGCCGGATATGGAAGCACGGTAACGTGTGGAGTTGACCGGTACTAATAGGCCGAGGGCTTGTCCTCAGTTGCTCGCGTCCACTGTGTTAGTTCTGAGACAACGACCGTTGTCGGCTTTGAGCAGAACAGACAAAAGAAAAGTGTGCTTGTTCGCTCGAAACCATTAGGGTTTCGGTGGTCATAGCGTAGGGGAAACGCCCGGTTACATTTCGAACCCGGAAGCTAAGCCTTACAGCGCCGATGGTACTGCAGGGGGGACCCTGTGGGAGAGTAGGACGCCGCCGAACAATCTTTGGAAGGGACCTCCGGTCTCCAGCGTTCAGCTGGGGCCGGGGGTCCCTTTTTTATTTATGCTTGCGGTACCGAAGACAGGAGTCACCGATGTCCACCAACTCTCCCGACGACCGACCTGACCGCGACCAGCGGCGACGGGACAGTGGTGACCGTCCTGAGCGCTCCGACCGCGGTGGTCAGCGCGGCGCCGGCCCGCGTCGAGGCGACGACCGTGACCGCGGTTTCCGTCGTGACGACCGCAGCGGCGGCCGGCCGGAACGTGGCGGCTACCGCGGACGGGACGACAACCGCGGTGGCGAGCGCGGTGGTTATCGCGGACGGGACGACCGCGAGCGGTCCGGCTTCCGCCGTGAGGACGACCGTGGTGGTGACCGTGACCGCGGTTTCCGCCGTGACGACCGTCGTGACGACCGGCGGGGCGACGATCGCGGTGGCTTCCGTGGCCGTGACGACCGTGGCCGTGACGACCGCGGCGGTTTCCGTCGTGACGACCGTGGTGGTTTCCGCCGCGACGACAACCGCGGTGGGGACCGTGGTGGTTTCCGCCGCGACGACACCCGTGGCGGTGACCGCGGTGGCTTCCGCCGTGAGGACGACCGTGACCGCGGTTTCCGCCGTGACGACCGCCGTGACGACCGCCGTGACGACCGTCGTGACGACCGGCGGGGCGACGATCGCGGTGGCTTCCGTGGCCGTGACGACCGTGGCCGTGACGACCGCGGCGGTTTCCGTCGTGACGACCGTGGTGGTTTCCGCCGTGACGACACCCGCAGCGGTGACCGCGGTGGCTTCCGCCGCGAGGACAGCCGCGGTGGTGACCGCGGCGGCTTCCGGCGTGACGACCGAGGCGACAGCCGTGGCGGTGACCGCGGTGGTTTCCGCCGGGAGGACACCCGTAGCGGTGACCGTGGTGGTTTCCGTCGGGAGGACACCCGCAGCGGCGACCGTGGTGGTTTCCGCCGGGAGGACACCCGCAGTGGTGACCGGGGCGGTTTCCGTCGGGACGACACCCGCAGCGGTGACCGAGGCGGCTTCCGTCGCGACGACACCCGTGGTGGCGAGCGCGGTGGGGACCGTGGTGGCTTCCGGGGCCGTGACGACCGTGGGCGTGGGCCCCGGCGGGACGACCGTGGCGGTCGGCCCGGTGGGTACCGTGGGCGCGACGACCGGCCCGGTGGCGGCCGGTTCCGTGAGGAGCGGGAACGCGACCGCGAGCCGATCAAGCGGCTGCCGATCCCCGAGGACGTCACGGGTGAGGAGATCGACGGCGACGTACGGCAGGAGCTGCAGAGCCTGCCCAAGACGCTCGCGGAGGACGTCGCCAAGAACCTGGTGATGGTCGCGCGGCTGATCGACGAGGACCCCGAGGGCGCGTACGGCTACTCCAGGGTGGCCCTGCGGCTGGCCTCGCGTGTCGCCGCCGTACGGGAGGCCGCCGGTTTCGCCGCGTACGCCAACCAGAAGTACTCCGAGGCGCTCGCCGAGTTCCGGGCCGCGCGGCGGATGACCGGGACCGTGGAGCTGTGGCCCCTCATGGCCGACTGCGAGCGCGGGCTCGGGCGGCCCGAGAAGGCGCTCGACATGGCTGGTGCGCCCGAGGTGCAGAAGCTGGACAAGGCCGGCCAGGTCGAGATGCGGCTCGTCGCCGCCGGCGCACGGCGCGACATGGGGCAGCTGGACGCGGCGATCGTGACGCTGCAGAGCTCCGAGCTGGCGTCCCACTCCGTGCAGCCGTGGACCGCGCGGCTGCGCTACGCCTACGCCGACGCGCTGCTCGCCGCCGGCCGTAACGGCGAGGCACGGGAGTGGTTCGCCAAGGCCGTCGAGGCCGACCGGGACGGCAGCACCGACGCCTCCGACCGGCTCGCCGAGCTGGACGGCGTGGAGTTCATGGACGCCCTCGACGAGGGCGAGGGCGAGAACGCCGTGAACAAGGACGCCGAGGACGACAAGGGCGCCGAGGACGACAAGGACTGACGTCCGGGCAGGGCGCGGAACAGCCGTCAAGGGGGCGGGTCTCTACGGAGACCCGCCCCCTTCGTCACAGGCCGGGCTCGAGATCGAGCGCGCGCAGGACCAGACCCGACGCCGGCTTCGGGCCGAACGACGTCGACTTGCGCGGCATCGTGACACCCTCGCGGGCGAGGTCACGGACGACGTCCTCGCGCACCGGGTGCATCAGGACGGCCGTGCCGCCGTCACGTTCCGCCTTCTCGACGGTGGCGGCCGTGTCGTGGATGTACGCGATGCGGGCGGGGTCGTCGGGGACGCGCCAGACGTGGTCGAGGAGCGTCGCGTGCAGGACCGTGGCGTCCAGGGCGCGCCAGGCCGCCGGGCGGTCGACCGGCACGGTGCGGGCCAGCAGACCGGGGTCCGGCCGGTCCACGAGGTGGAAGGCGCCGTCACCGGCGAGGAGGAAGGCGTTGCCGGCCGAGGCCGCCGGGGCCAGGGCGTCCAGGGCACCGGACAGCGTGGTGCCGTCGAGGCGGCGCACCCGGAACAGCCCGTCGAGCGCGGCCACGGCGTCCGCGACCGGCAGACCGTGCAGCAGCCGGTGGATGGCGCGGACGCGCAGGGGATAGCGGGCCGTGTCCACGAGGAGCACCAGGCCGTGGTCCCAGGGGCTGGGGGAGGGGTGCTCCGCGCGGAGGCGGCGGTAGGTGGCCCAGCGGTGGTGGCCGTCGGCGATGAGGGCCTGGTGCCCTGCGAGCTCCCGCTGGACCGCCGCCGTGTCTGCGGAATCCGTCACCGACCACAGGCGATGGTGGAAACCGTCCTCCGTGGTGGTCGCGAGGAGGGGCCGCCGCTCCGCCGTGCGTTCGATCAGGCCGGCCGTGACGGCGGCCGTCGAGCCGTCGTCCCCGTCGCCCCGGTAGGTGAGCAGCAGCGGTTCGAGATTGGCCGAGGTGGCCCGCATGAGGTCCGCGCGGTCGGCGACGATGTGCGGCATGACGTCCTCGTGCGGCAGCACCAGCCGCTCGCCGGGGTCCGACACGCGCAGTGCCCCTATGACGCCGCGCTGCACCATGCCGTCGCCGTCCCGCTGCTCGTAGACGTACAGGCCGGGCTCCGGGTCGACGGTCAGCACGCCCTCGGCGCGCCAGCGGCGCAGTGTGCCGGCGGCCTGGGCGTTGCGCGCCGCGGGCGTGCCGGCCTCGGGCAGGATCAGCCGCACGATGTTGTACGGGTCGGCGGACTGGAGGTGGTGCAGGCCGTCGGGGCGGACGACGACGTCGTACGGCGGGGATGTCACGGCGGCCAGGCTGCCGACCCGGTCGGGGTCGTAACGAAGGCCTCGGAACGGGGTGAGTTCCAGGCCCCGGGGCGCCTTCGCCGTCGAGTGACCTGCAGTGTTCATCCCGGCATCGTACGGCTGCCGGGGGCATGGGGGATGATCGGGGGAAAAGCCGTCGAACGAGGAGCGATGCCGAATGAGCCGGAGCGTCAGGACGAGGCCCGAGGGCAGTGGGCAGACCCTGAACGAGGCGTACGACACGGCGCTGCTCGACCTGGACGGTGTGGTGTACGCGGGCGGGAACGCCATCGACCATGCCGTCGCGTCGCTCGCCGCGGCCCGCGAGGGCGGAATGCGCCTCGCCTACGTGACGAACAACGCCCTGCGCACTCCGGACGCCGTCGCCGCCCATCTGACCGAGCTGGGCATACCGTCGGAGGCCGGCGACGTCATCACCTCCGCGCAGGCGGTGGCGCGGCTGATCAGCGACCAGGTGCCGCAGGGCTCCCGGGTGCTGGTCGTCGGCGGCGAGGGGCTGCGGGTGGCGCTGCGCGAACGCGGACTGGTGCCCGTGGAGTCCGCGGACGACGACCCGGTGGCGGTCGTCCAGGGATACGGCGGGCCCGAGCTGCCGTGGGGGAGGTTCGCGGAGGCGTCGTACGCCGTGGCGCGCGGGCTGCCGTGGTTCGCGTCCAACACCGACCTGACGATCCCCAGCGGCCGGGGCATCGCCCCGGGCAACGGCGCGGCGGTGGAGGTCGTCCGGATCGCCACGGGCGCCGAGCCGCAGGTCGCGGGCAAGCCGCTGCCGCCGATGCACCGCGAGACGATCCTGCGGACCGGCGCCGAGCGGCCGCTGGTCGTGGGGGACCGGCTGGACACGGACATCGAGGGCGCGTTCAACGGCGAGGTCGACTCGCTGCTGGTGCTGACCGGCGTGACGGACGGCGCCCAGCTGCTCGCGGCGGCGCCGCGGCACCGGCCGACGTACGTGGACGCCGATCTGCGCGGGCTGCTCACCGGGCAGCCGGAGGTCGCCTCGGCGGGCGACGGATTCCGCTGCGGTGGCTGGACGGCGCGGGCCGGTGCCGAGCAACTGGAGCTGGAGGGCGACGGCGGCGCCCTGGACGGGCTGCGGGCGTTGTGCGCGGCGGCGTGGACGCAGGCCGGGGACGGCGCCTGCGCGCTGGACGGGGGCAAGGCACTGGCACGGCTGGGATGGTGAGGGGCCCTCGGCCCGTCGGGGGCCGGTCCCGGGAATCGTGATCGAATGGGAGGGTAGGCTAACCTAACTGCGTGTTGGTCGAGAGTCCCCCCGAACAGCGCGCGGAGACCGCCCCCGCGCCCCCGAACCGCCGGGCGATACGCGTCCTCGGGCTGCTCGCCTCCGTCGTGATCCTGGTGCTCGTCGCACTGGCGAGCATCGCGGTCGGGGCGAAGGAGCTGTCCCTGGAGCAGGTCTGGCACGGCCTGTTCGCGGACACCGGCACCTACGGCGACGTCGTCGTGGCCGACAGACTGTCACGAACGGTCCTGGGCGTGCTCGCCGGGGCGGCGCTCGGCCTGGCCGGATCGGTGCTGCAGGCCCTCACCCGCAACCCGCTGGCCGACCCCGGATTGCTCGGCATCAACGCCGGCGCCTCCGCGGCCGTGGTCACCGCCATCACCTTCTTCGGCGTCACCTCACTGTCCGGATACGTGTGGTTCGCCTTCTTCGGAGCGGCGGCCGTCGGCGCGCTGGTGTGGTTCCTCGGCGGCAGCCGGGGCGCGACACCGGTGCGGCTGGCGCTCGCCGGTACGGCCATCAGCGCGGCCCTGTTCGGCTATCTCCAGGCCATCATGATCCTCGACGACGCGGCGCTCGGCAGGATGCGCTTCTGGACGGTCGGTTCGCTGTCCTCGGGGAGCAACTCGACCATCACGCAGGTGCTGCCGTTCATCCTCGGCGGGGCCCTGCTGGCGCTGGCGCTGGCCCGGCCGCTCAACGCGATGGCCATGGGCGACGACACCGCCAAGGCCCTCGGCGCGAACCTCAACCGCACCCGGGCGCTGTCCATGCTCGCCGCGACCGTGCTGAGCGGGGCCGCGACCGCCGCCTGCGGGCCGATCGTCTTCGTCGGCCTGATGGTGCCGCACGTGGTGCGCTCCTTCACCGGGCCCGACCAGCGCTGGATCCTGCCGTACGCGGCGATCCTGTCGCCCGTGGTGCTGCTCGGCGCCGATGTCGTCGGCCGGATCGTGGCCCGGCCCGCGGAGCTGCAGGTCGGCATCGTCACCGCGGTCCTGGGCGGCCCGGTCTTCATCTTTCTCGTACGACGGCGGAGGACGGCCCAGCTGTGAAGACCAACCGCGCGGTGCGTACCCCCGGCGGCCTCTCGGTCCGGCTGGACGTGCGCGCCCTCACCGTCGTCGTGCTGCTCCTGCTGGCGGCGCTCACCGCGGGCGTGGTGCTGATCGGCACCGGCGACTTCCCGATCTCCGCCGCCGACGTGCTGCGGACCCTCGCCGGCGAGGGCGACGCGGGCCAGGAGTTCATCGTCACCGAGCTGCGGCTGCCCCGGGTCCTGGTCGGGCTGCTGGTCGGCGCCTCCCTCGGGCTCGGCGGCGCGCTGTTCCAGTCCATCTCCCGCAACCCGCTGGGCAGCCCTGACGTGCTGGGCCTCGGGCAGGGGGCGACGGCCGGCGCCCTCACGGTGATCGTGCTGTTCGGCGGCACCGCCAACCAGGTGGCCCTGGGCGCGCTCGCCGGCGGACTGGTGACCGGGACCGCCATCTACCTGCTCGCCTGGAAGCGGGGCGTGCACGGATACCGGCTGGTCCTCGTCGGCATCGGCGTCTCGGCGATCGTCACGGCGGTCAACGGCTACCTGCTCACCAAGTCCGACATCGTCGACGCGGCCCGCGCGGTGGTCTGGATGACCGGCTCCCTCGACGGCCGCGACTGGGACCAGGTCTGGCCGCTGCTCGCCCTGAGCGCCGTCCTCCTGCCGCTGGTCCTCGCCAACTCCCGCGCGCTCGGGATGATGGAGATGGGCGACGACGTGTCGTACGCCCTCGGAGTGCGCGTGGAGCGCGTACGGCTGCTGCTGATGCTGTCCGCCGTACTGCTCACCGCGTCCGCCACCGCCGCCGCCGGGCCGGTCAGCTTCGTCGCGCTCACCGCGCCGCAGCTCGCCCGGCGCCTCACCCGCTCGCCCGGCCCGAACCTGGCGGCCTCGCTGTGCATGGGCGCCGCCCTCCTGGTCACCGCCGACTGGGTGTCGCAGCGGGCGTTCGGCGCCGAGCAGCTGCCCGTGGGCGTGGTCACCGGCGTGCTCGGCGGTGTCTATCTGCTGTGGCTGCTGGTCACCGAGCGCAGGGCGGGCCGGATATGAGCGCCGGCGGCACCACCAGCAGCGGGCCGAACCACCGAAGGAGCACCGTGAACCGACTGTCCGCCCAGAACGTCACCCTGGCCTACGACCAGCGGGTCATCGCCGAACAGCTGTCGGTGGAGATACCGGACAACTCCTTCACCGTGATCGTCGGACCCAACGCCTGCGGCAAGTCGACCCTGCTGCGGGCGCTGTCGCGGATGCTCAAGCCCAGCGAGGGACGGGTCCTGCTCGACGGGCAGGCCATCCAGTCGATGCCGGCCAAGAAGGTCGCCCGGACCCTCGGTCTGCTGCCCCAGTCGTCGGTCGCGCCCGACGGCATCACGGTCGGCGACCTGGTGGGCCGCGGCCGGTACCCGCACCAGGGCCTGCTGCGGCAGTGGTCGGGCGAGGACGAGCGTGTCGTCCGGGAGTCGATGGCCCGCACCGGCGTCGCCGAACTGGCGGAACGCTACGTCGACGAGCTCTCCGGCGGTCAGCGGCAGCGCGTCTGGATCGCCATGGCGCTGGCCCAGCAGACGCCGCTGCTGCTGCTCGACGAGCCGACCACCTTCCTGGACATCCAGCACCAGATCGACGTGCTGGACCTGTGCGCGGACCTCCACGAGGAGCAGGGGCGCACCCTCGTCGCCGTGCTGCACGACCTCAACCACGCCGCCCGGTACGCCACCCACCTCATCGCGCTGCGCGGCGGCGAGGTCATCGCCCAGGGCGCGCCGAACGACATCGTCACCGCGGAGCTGGTCCGGGACGTCTTCGGGCTGCGCTGCCAGATCATCGACGACCCCGAGACGGGGACCCCGCTGGTGGTGCCAGCGGCCCGCAGGGCACGGGCCGGGGGCGCGGCGGCGCAGAAGGTGGGCGCTACAGAAGCTTCCTGAGGTGGAACAGGTCGCGCAGACCCGCCTCCAGGCGCACCCGGCCCGAACCCCACGCGCGGGCGAAGTGGAGTTCGCCGCCGACCAGCGCCACCAGGTCGTCGCCCGTCATCGCGAGCCGTATCTGCGCCTTCTCGCGCGGCGGGCCGGGGAACGTCTCGTGCACCTCGATCCGCCCGCCGGTGAGCCGGCCGGCGAAGGTCACGTCCAGGTCCGTGATGTGGCAGCTGACCGAGCGGTCCAGCGCGGCGGCCGCGCGGACGTCCCCCTCGGCGCCCTGCATGCTGTCCGAAAGCTTGTCGAGTGCGGTACGGCACTCCTTGATCGTGGCCATCGCCGACGACGGTACCGCAGCCGTTCGCGGTAGCGTCGGGGCATGAACGACGCAGTGCCGCAGGCGGAGGGCACGGACCCGGGCATCGCGCAGCCGCCGCCCGACGACGGCCCCGCCGCGCCCGCCCCCCTCGGCGTGCCGCGCACCCCCACCGGGCACGCCGAGGTGGACGCCCACGTGGCGCGTCTGGCCGACGCCGACCACCTCGCCACGGACGGCCATCCCGAGGTGTACGAGGATGTGCACCGGGGGCTGCGCGACGCGCTCACCGCGCTCGACGCCCGCCCGGGACCCCAGGCGCCCGGCCGTCCCCCGACCACCACCCCGCAACGGGGCCCCGCGGGCCGCGAGCCCGCCGCGCCCCACGAACACAGGAGCTGAACCGAACGTGGCAGGAGTCGCACGCCGCCGTCTCGACGCCGAGCTGGTCCGCCGTAAGCTCGCGCGCTCGCGCGACCACGCCGGCCAGCTGATCGCCGCCGGGCGGGTCAGCGTCGGCAAGACGGTCGCGACCAAGCCCGCCACCCAGGTGGAGACCGCCGCCGCGATCGTCGTCGCCGAGGACGCGGGCGACCCGGACTACGTCTCGCGCGGCGGCCACAAGCTGGCCGGCGCCCTGGATGCCTTCGGCCCGGCCGGGCTGGCCGTCGAGGGGCGCCGGGCGCTCGACGCCGGCGCCTCGACCGGTGGCTTCACCGACGTACTGCTGCGGGCCGGGGCCGCGCACGTGGTCGCCGTGGACGTCGGATACGGACAACTCGCCTGGTCACTGCGCAACGATGAACGCGTCACCGTCAAGGACCGTACGAACGTACGGGAGTTGACGCTCGAGGTCATCGATGGGGAGCCTGTGGATCTTGTCGTGGGGGATCTGTCCTTCATTCCGCTCGGGCTGGTGCTGCCCGCCCTGAAGCGGTGCGTGAAGCCGGACGCCGACCTGGTGATGATGGTGAAACCGCAGTTCGAGGTGGGCAAGGAGCGGCTGGGCAGCGGCGGGGTCGTCCGCAGCCCGGAGCTGCGCGCCGAGGCCGTGCGGGGGGTGGCGGGCCGCGCCTGGGAGCTGGGTCTCGGAGTGAAGGGCGTGACGGCCAGTCCGCTGCCCGGACCCTCCGGGAATGTCGAATACTTTCTGTGGCTGCGGGCCGGGGCTCCGGAACTGGACCCGGCCGACGTTGACCGTGCAGTGGCGGAGGGGCCGCGTTGACACAGAACCGAGCGCGAACTGTTTTCCTGCTCGCCCACACCGGGCGGCCCGCGGCGATCCGCAGCGCCGAACTGGTGGTCAAAGGACTGCTGCGCTCCGGGCTCGGGGTGCGGGTGCTGGAGGACGAGGCCCGCGACCTGCCGCTGCCGGACGACGTGGAGACCGTCAAGGAGGCCACCCCGGAGTGCCTGGACGGCTGCGAGCTGCTGATCGTCCTGGGAGGTGACGGCACGCTGCTGCGCGGCGCCGAGTTCGCCCGCGCCTCCGGGGTGCCCATGCTGGGCGTCAACCTGGGCCGGGTCGGGTTCCTCGCCGAGGCCGAGCGGGACGACCTGGACAAGGTCGTCGACCGGGTGGTGAGCCGGGCGTACGAGGTCGAGGAGCGGATGACCGTCGACGTCGTCGTGCACCGCAACGGTGACATCGTGCACACCGACTGGGCGCTGAACGAGGCGGCCGTGCAGAAGGTGTCCGCCGAACGGATGCTCGAGGTCGTGCTGGAGATCGACGGGCGGCCGGTCACCGGCTTCGGCTGCGACGGGATCGTGTGCGCGACCCCGACCGGTTCGACCGCGTACGCGTTCTCCGCGGGCGGGCCCGTGGTGTGGCCGGAGGTCGAGGCGCTGCTGATGGTGCCGATCTCCGCGCACGCGCTGTTCGCCAAGCCGCTGGTGACCTCGCCGGACTCGGTGCTGGCGGTGGAGGTGCTGCCGCACGTCCCTCCGGGGGTGCTGTGGTGCGACGGCCGGCGAACCCTGGAGCTGCCGCCCGGGGCACGGGTCGAGGTGCGGCGCGGCGCCGTGCCGGTGCGGCTGGCCCGGCTGCACCACGCCTCGTTCACCGACCGGCTGGTGGCGAAGTTCGCGCTTCCCGTGTCCGGATGGCGCGGCGCACCTCATTAGCGGTTTCGGCGGGGTTCCGGAGCGCCGGCGAGTGCGGGTGGCACGTGGTCGCCCGCGCGGTTCCCCGCGCCCCCGGGCAGGTCCACTCCCGCGGGTGACAAGGGCGGGGCGGTCGCACTCCTCGGCTTCGACCTCGTAAGGTCGGGGGCGTGCTTGAGGAGATGCGGATACGGTCGCTCGGGGTCATCGACGATGCTGTCGTCGAGCTGTCGCCCGGCTTCACCGCCGTCACCGGTGAGACGGGTGCGGGCAAGACCATGGTGGTCACCAGCCTGGGCCTGCTGCTGGGCGGACGCGCGGATGCGGCCCTGGTGCGGATCGGCGCGCGCAACGCGGTCGTCGAAGGGCGGATCGCCGTGCCCGAGGGCGCCGCGGCCGTCGTACGGGCCGAGGAGGCCGGGGCCGAGCTCGACGACGGGACCCTGCTGGTCAGCAGGACCGTGTCCGCCGAGGGGCGCTCACGGGCGCACCTGGGCGGGCGGAGCGTGCCCGTGGGGCTGCTCGCCGAGCTCGCCGACGACCTCGTGGCGGTGCACGGGCAGACCGACCAGCAGGGGCTGCTGAAGCTGTCCCGGCAGCGGCAGGCCCTCGACCGGTACGCCGGGTTCGCGGTCGCCGTGCCGCTCGGCAAGTACGCCGAGGCGTACCGGCGGCTGCGGGCCGTGGCCACGGAGCTGGAGCAGATCACCACCCGTGCCCGGGAGCGGGCCCAGGAGGCCGACCTGCTGCGCTTCGGGCTCGAGGAGATCGCCGCCGTGGAGCCCCGCGCGGGCGAGGACGTGGAGCTGGCGGAGGAGGCCGAGCGGCTCGGGCACGCCGAGGCGCTGGCGTCCGCCGCCGCGGTCGCGCACGCCGCGCTCGCGGGCAATCCGGAGGACCCCGAGGGCGTCGACGCCGGGACGCTCGTCGTGGGCGCCCAGCGTGCCCTGGAGGCCGTGCGGGCGCACGATCCGGCGCTGGCCGCGCTCTGCGACCGGATCGGGGAGATCGGGATCCTGGTGCGGGATGTCGCCGGGGAGCTGGCGGGGTACGCCGACGACCTGGACGCCGATCCGCTGCGGCTGGCGGCGGTCGAGGAGCGGCGGGCCGCGCTCACCGGGCTGACCCGGAAGTACGGCGAGGACGTCGCGTCGGTGCTGGCGTGGGCCGAGCAGGGCGCCGCGCGGCTGACCGAACTGGACGGCGACGACGAGCGGATCGGGGAACTCACCGCCGAGCGTGACGCGCTCCGCGGCGAACTGGGCGCCCTGGCCCAGGAGCTGACGGACGCGCGGACCGAGGCGGCGGAGCGGTTCGCGGCGGCGGTCACCGCCGAACTGGGCTCGCTCGCCATGCCGCACGCGCGGGTGTCGTTCGACATCCGGCAGAGCGAGGACCCGGAGGGCGTCGAGGTGGGCGGCCGCACGGTCGCCTACGGCCCGGCGGGCGTGGACGAGGTCGAGCTGCTGCTCGCCCCGCACCCCGGGGCGCCGCCCCGGCCCATCGCCAAGGGCGCCTCGGGCGGTGAACTGTCGCGCGTGATGCTGGCCGTGGAAGTGGTGTTCGCGGGGACGGACCCCGTGCCGACGTACCTCTTCGACGAGGTCGACGCCGGTGTCGGCGGCAAGGCGGCGGTCGAGATCGGGCGCCGGCTCGCGAAACTGGCGAAGAGCGCGCAGGTCGTGGTCGTCACCCACCTGCCCCAGGTGGCCGCGTTCGCCGACCGTCAGCTGCTGGTGGAGAAGACCGACGACGGGTCGGTCACCCGGTCCGGAGTGAAGGTGCTCGAAGGCGAGGAGCGGGTCCGGGAGCTGTCCCGCATGCTGGCCGGCCAGGAGGACTCCGAGACGGCCCGGGCGCACGCGGAGGAGTTGCTGGAGACGGCGCGGGCGGACGTGTAGCGGAGGGCCGGCAACATCCGGAGCCGAGCCTTCCGTCACCCGTGTGGGTGAACGTCGGCCCGTGCGGCCCGGCCTCCGTACGACGGGCGTTCCCGGAACGGCCGTACGTACTGGCATCCTTGACGGAGTACGTGGAGGAATCCGCGCGGTACCGGCCCCTCGCCCGACCCTTCCGTACGTTCTTCGCGACGCACGAACCCACCAGGAGCCCGGCCACGTGACCCCCGCGAGCAGCCACTCACCGCTGCGCACCGTGCAGGTGCTGGGCGGTGGCAACGCAGCGAGCAGCGCCCATGTGCGCTCGCTGGCCGCGGGGCTCGTCGCCAGGGGCGTGCGGGTCACGGTGTGCGCCCCCGCGGAGGCTGATCACGCCTACGGCTTCACCGACGTCGGCGCCGACCATGTGCACGTGCCCCGCAGCAGCGACCCGGCGTCGGTGGCCGCGCTGCGGGCCGCCTGCGCCCGCGCCGACCTGGTGCACGCGCACGGGCTGCACGCCTCCTTCCGCACCGTGCTCGCGCTCGGCGGACGGCGCACCCCGCTCGTCGTCACCTGGCACGACCGGGCACGCGCCGAGGGCCCGCGCGCGCACTTCCTGCGGGTGCTGGAGCGGCGGGTCGCCAAGGCGGCCGCGGTGGTGCTCGGGACGACCTCCGCCCTCGTCGACCGGGCGCGCCGGGCGGGAGCGCGGGACGCGCGGCTGGCCGCCGTGTCCCTCCCCGGCCCCCGTGTCCTCCCGGCGCCGGACGACCCCGACGGGCTGCGGCCCAAGATCAGGGCCGAACTCGGCGCCACCGGCCGCCCCCTGCTCATCGCCGTCGGCTCCCTGGAGCGGCACCGCGGCTACGACGTCCTGCTGGACGCCACCCACGCGTGGCGGCGCCTCGACCCCGCCCCCTTGGTGGTGCTCGCCGGGGAGGGATCGCTGCGCGGCGAACTCCAGCGCAGGATCGAGGCCGAGGAACTGCCGGTCCGGCTGATCGGCCGGCGCGACGACATCAGCGACCTGCTCGCCGCCGCCGACGTCGCGCTGCTGCCGAGCCGCTGGGAGTCTCGCTCCCCGCTCGCCCAGGAGGCCCTCCACGCGCGGGTCCCGCTCGTCGCGACCGCCGTGGGCGGCATCCCCGAACTCGTCGGCGACGCCGCCGAACTCGTCCCCTACGGCAACGCGCGGGCGCTCGCCGACGCCGTCGAACGGCTGCTGGAGGATCCCGGGCGCAGGGAACTGCTCGCGGAGCGCGGCGCCCGGCAGGCGGCCACCTGGCCGACCGAGGACGAGACGGTCGCCCAGGTGCTGAGCGTCTACGACGAGCTGACGCAGCCCCGGCCGCTGATCTGACTCAGGGCACGTGCCGCCGCGCCCGCAGGGCCAGGCTCAACGCCAGTACGGTGTGCGGGTCGTCGAGGTCGCTGCCCAGCAACTCCCCGATGCGGGCGAGCCTGTTGTAGAGCGTCTGCCGGTTGAGATGGAGTTCGCGGGCCGTCTCGGCCTTGCGTCCGGCGTGCGCCAGATAGGTCTCCAGGGTGGGCAGCAGCGGCGGTTTGGACCGGCGGTCGTGGTCCAGTACCGGACCGATCGAGCGGTCCACGAAGTCCGCCAGGTCCGGGTGGTCGCGCAGCCGCCACAACAGCAGGTCGATGTCCAGCCGGCGGGCGTCGTACCAGGGGCGGTCCGGGAGTCCCTGCGCCGCCGTCGCCGTCTCCGCCGCGTGCCGCAGGCCGGTGGACGCCGCCGCCCAGCCGCCGGCCGGCCCTGCCACCACGACGGGCGGCCGCCCGCCCGGCCGCAGTATGCCCGCGCGCTCCACGCCCGCCCGCAGCGCCGCCGCCACCCGGTCCGCGACCGCCGGCCGCTCGGCCTCCGCGCGCAGCCCCAGCAACAGCGGGACCCGCCCCTCCACCGGCCGCACGCCCAGCAGCACGGGCACCCCGAGGGAGGCCAGCTCCTCGCCCACCGCGCGGGCCAGCACCGCCCAGCCCCCGCCCTGCGGCGGCAGGGCGTCACCGAGCCGCATCACCACCGGCAGCAGCGGGCCGGAGCCCGGCTTGAAGCCCAGCACGCGCGCCTGCGCGGGCGCGTCCCGCGCGCCGATCCGGCCCTCGGCGAGGTCGGTGAGGAAGTCCCCGCGCCCGCGCGCCGCCAGCTCCTCCTCCTGACGGGCCTGCATCAGCACCACCGCCAGCAGCCCGGCCGCCCGCTCGGCGGCCATCCGGTGCACCGGTTCCGGGGCGTTGCGCACCGGGAGCAGCACCAGACGGGCGCGTACGCCGCCACCGCCGGGGCCGCTCCCGGGCACGTCCACCAGGGCCGAACCGGCCGGCGGGTCCTCCCGCTGCCGGTCGCGCAGTCCCTCCCACACCTGGAGCGGGTCCGCGCCCTCGGGGCCCTCGCCGGCCGCGTACAGCAGCCGGCCGTCGGTCGTCTCCAGGAACACCGGGTTGCCGGTGAACCCGGCGAGGATCTCCAGCACCTGGGGGACCCCGCCGCCGCCCAGCAGCGCCTCGGTGCACCGGCGGTGCACCTCCTCCGCGCGCTGCAGCAGCGCGTAGTGCCCGTTGACGATCTCGGTGTGGATCTCCTCGGTGACCGTCACGAACGGCACCTCGCGGTGCAGCTGGACCAGCGGCAGCCCCGCCGCACGGGCCGAGTCGACCAGGGCGGCGGGCAGCCGGCCGAAGCGGGTGCCCAGCTCCACCACGAGGGCGGCGATGCCCCGCTCGGCCAGCGTGCGGACGAACGCGCGCTGGTCGGCGGGGCGGGTGCCGAGCCCGTACCCGGTGGTCAGCAGCAGCTCGCCGCCCTTGAGCAGCGAGGCGATGTTGGGCACCTCACCGGCGTGCACCCAGCGCACCGTGCGCCCCAGCCGGTCGGTGCCCGCGACGACCTCGGGCAGTCCACTGCGCAGAGCGGGCAGCTCCAGCGCCCGCCGCACCGTGATCCCGGCGCCCCGGGTGTCGTATGCGCTGTCCATACCCGGACGCTACCCGTCCGGGGCTCAGCCCCCGTACGCCCCCGAGGCGGTCAGCCGCAGGGCGGTGTCGATCAGCGGGACATGGCTGAAGGCCTGCGGGAAGTTGCCGACCTGGCGCTTCAGGCGCGAGTCCCACTCCTCAGCCAGCAGCCCGAGGTCGTTGCGGAGCCCCAGCAGCTTCTCGAACAGCCTGCGGGCCTCGTCGACCCGGCCGATCATCGCGAGGTCGTCGGCCATCCAGAACGAGCAGGCGAGGAAGGCACCCTCGTCGCCCGGCAGGCCGTCGACGCCCTCGTCCTTGCCGTCCGTGGGGTAGCGCAGGATGAAGCCGTCCGAGGTGGACAGCTCCCGCTGGATGGCCTCGATGGTGCCGATGACCCGCTTGTCGTCCGGCGGCAGGAAGCCCATCTGCGGGATCAGCAGCAGCGAGGCGTCCAGCTCCCGGGAGCCGTACGACTGCGTGAACGTGTTGCGTTCCTTGTCGTAGCCCTTCTCGCAGACGTCCCGGTGGATGTCGTCGCGCAGCTGCTTCCAGCGCTCCAGCGGGCCGTCGGCGTCGCCGGACTCGATCAGCTTGATGGTGCGGTCGACGGCGACCCAGGCCATCACCTTGGAGTGCACGAAGTGGCGGCGCGGGCCGCGCACCTCCCAGATGCCCTCGTCCGGCTCCTGCCAGTGGTCCTCCAGGTAGCGGATCAGCTTCAGCTGGAGCACCGAGGCGTAGTCGTTGCGGGCCAGGCCCGTCATGTGGGCCAGGTGCAGGGCCTCGGTGACCTCGCCGTACACGTCCAGCTGCAGCTGGTGCGCGGCGCCGTTGCCGACCCGGACCGGGGTGGAGCCCTCGTAGCCGGGCAGCCAGTCCAGCTCCGCCTCGCCGAGCTCCCGCTCACCGGCGATGCCGTACATGATCTGCAGGTTCTCCGGGTCGCCCGCCACCGCGCGGAGCAGCCACTCGCGCCAGGCGCGGGCCTCCTCCCGGTAGCCGGTGCGCAGCAGTGAGGACAGGGTGATGGCCGCGTCCCGCAGCCAGGTGTAGCGGTAGTCCCAGTTGCGGACGCCGCCGATGTCCTCCGGCAGGGAGGTGGTCGGCGCGGCCACGATGCCGCCGGTCGGGGCGTAGGTCAGGGCCTTCAGCGTGATCAGGGAGCGGATCACGGCCTCGCGGTAGGGGCCGTGGTACGTACAGTGCTCGACCCACTCGCGCCAGAACTCCTCGGTCGCCTCCAGCGACTGCTCCGGCTCCGCCAGCGGCGGCGGCTGCTTGTGCGAGGGCTCCCACGAGACGGTGAACGCGATCCGCTCGCCCGGCGCGACGGTGAAGTCCGAGTACGTGGTCAGCGACTCGCCGTACGTCTCGGCGGAGGTGTCGAACCACACGGAGTCGGGGCCCGCGACGGCGACCGTGCGTCCCTCGTGGCGGTGCACCCAGGGGACCACCCTGCCGTAGGAGAAGCGCATCCGCAGCGCCGAGCGCATGGGCACCCGGCCCGAGACGCCCTCCACGATGCGGATCAGCTGCGGGGCGCCGTCACGCGGGGGCATGAAGTCCGTCACCCGGACCGTGCCGCGCGGTGTGTCCCACTCCGACTCCAGGATCAGCGAGTCGCCGCGGTAGGCGCGCCGGGTCGCCGCGGGCGGCTCGGCACCCTCGGCGTGCTCGGGACCCAGCCGCCAGAATCCGTGTTCCTCGGTCCCCAGCAGGCCGGCGAAGATGGCATGGGAGTCGAAACGGGGCAGGCACAGCCAGTCCACCGTGCCGTCCCGGCAGACCAGTGCCGCGGTCTGCATGTCTCCGATGAGTGCGTAGTCTTCGATGCGCCCGGCCACGTGCAACTCCAGTCGAACGGCCACGTCACCCCGCGAGGGGGTTGTCGCTAGTGCGGTCAAGGGGATTGTGAAATGCGTCGTTGAGCTGTGAAGCAAAGCAGTCACCGAACAGTGAATGCAAAGCGTCAATCCATGTTCAACGAACTGACGAGCTCACGTTGTTCCGGAAGTAACGGGCGTGGGGTGGTGCCCTTCGGCCGGCCGGGCTCGGCAGCGAGTGTCCGAGCAGGATACGACGCACGTAGATGATCTGTGTGCCGCTCGGGACAACCCGGCTCAGCCGAACGAGTGAGCAGGGGGTGACGGTCCCGTGTGCGGTGGCCACCCAGTGGCGGCGCGTGCGCGGAGCGTGGCCGGGAGCCATCCCTCCGCGGCGCTGATACGCTGGTAGCCCGTGGACCGGTGGGCGAGAGAACCCCGGAACCGCACCCAGAGACCGCGACCACGGGAGCCCCGTCTTGGCCATGCCGCCCCCCGCTTATCGAAACAGCACCGCTTCGACGACCAAGCACATCTTCGTCACCGGGGGTGTCGCCTCGTCGCTCGGCAAGGGCCTGACCGCCTCCAGCCTCGGCATGCTGCTCAAGGCCCGCGGTCTGCGCGTCGTGATGCAGAAGCTCGACCCGTACCTGAACGTCGACCCGGGCACGATGAACCCCTTCCAGCACGGTGAGGTGTTCGTCACCAACGACGGCGCCGAGACCGACCTGGACATCGGCCACTACGAGCGCTTCCTCGACCGCGACCTGGACGGTTCGGCGAACGTCACCACGGGCCAGGTGTACTCCACGGTGATCGCCAAGGAGCGGCGCGGCGAGTACCTGGGCGACACCGTGCAGGTCATCCCGCACATCACCAACGAGATCAAGCACCGGATCCGCCGGATGGCGACCGACGAGGTCGACGTGGTGATCACCGAGGTCGGCGGCACGGTCGGCGACATCGAGTCGCTGCCGTTCCTGGAGACCGTCCGCCAGGTGCGGCACGAGGTCGGCCGCGACAACGTGTTCGTGGTCCACATCTCTCTCCTGCCCTACATCGGCCCCTCGGGCGAGCTGAAGACGAAGCCCACCCAGCACTCGGTGGCGGCGCTGCGCAACATCGGCATCCAGCCGGACGCGATCGTGCTGCGCTGCGACCGCGAGGTGCCCACCGCGATCAAGCGGAAGATCTCGCTGATGTGCGACGTCGACGAGGCCGCCGTGGTCGCCTGTCCCGACGCCCGCTCGATCTACGACATCCCGAAGGTCGTGCACTCCGAGGGCCTGGACGCCTATGTGGTCCGCAAGCTGGACCTGCCGTTCCGTGACGTGGACTGGACGACCTGGGACGACCTGCTCGACCGCGTCCACAACCCCGAGCACGAGATCGTCATGGCCCTGGTCGGCAAGTACATCGACCTGCCCGACGCCTATCTCTCGGTCACCGAGGCGCTGCGCGCCGGCGGCTTCGCCAACAAGGCCCGCGTGAAGATCAAGTGGGTCACCTCCGACGACTGCAAGACCCCGGCCGGCGCCCAGGCGCAGCTCGGGGACGTCGACGCCGTCTGCATCCCCGGCGGCTTCGGCGACCGCGGTGTGCTCGGCAAGGTCGGCGCCATCAAGTACGCCCGGGAGAACCGCATCCCGCTGCTCGGCCTGTGCCTGGGTCTGCAGTGCATCGTGATCGAGGCGGCGCGCAGTCTCGCGGACGTCTCCGACGCCAACTCCACCGAGTTCGACCCGGCCACCGCCCACCCGGTCATCTCCACCATGGCCGAGCAGATGGACATCGTCGCCGGTGAGGGCGACATGGGCGGCACCATGCGGCTCGGCATGTACCCGGCCAAGCTGGCCGAGGGCTCGATCGTGCGCGAGGTGTACGACGGCAAGGAGTACGTGGAGGAGCGCCACCGGCACCGCTACGAGGTGAACAACGCCTACCGCGCGGAGCTGGAGAAGAAGGCGGGCATCGTCTTCTCCGGAACCTCCCCGGACGGCAAGCTCGTCGAGTACGTCGAGTACCCGCGGGACGTCCACCCGTACCTGGTCGCCACCCAGGCGCACCCGGAGCTGCGCTCGCGTCCGACCCGTCCGCACCCGCTCTTCGCCGGCCTGGTGAAGGCGGCGGTCGAGCGGAAGATCTCGAAGTAACACGCCCAGTTGTACGGTGGCCGGGGTGCGAACCTTCACAGGGTGCGCGCCCCGGCCGCTTTTTTGCACGAGTGCACGCACGGCACGCGCATGACCGCCGTACGTCGGGAAGGACAGCCATGACGATCAAGGACAGCCCGGAAGAGTGGGAGGTCCGCGCGACCGGGACCCCGTTCGTGGGCAACAAGACCTCCGTCCGCACCGACGACGTGGTCATGCCCGACGGCACCGTGGTCCACCGTGACTACCAGGTGCACCCCGGCTCGGTGGCCGTCCTCGCCCTCGACGACGCCGACCGGGTCGTGGTCCTGCGCCAGTACCGCCACCCGGTGCGCCACAAGCTGTGGGAGATCCCGGCCGGCCTGCTCGACGTGCCGGGCGAGAACCCGCTGCACGCCGCCCAGCGGGAGCTGTACGAGGAGGCGCACGTCAAGGCGGAGGACTGGCGGGTGCTGACCGACGTCTACACCACGCCCGGCGGCTGTGACGAGGCCGTACGGATCTTCCTGGCCCGGGGTCTTTCCGAGGCCGAGGGCGAGCGCTTCGAAGTCGAGGACGAGGAGGCCGACATGGAGCTGGCCCGGGTCCCGGCAGAGGAGCTGGTGCGTGGCGTGCTGGCCGGTGAGCTGCACAACAACTGCCTGGTGGTGGGCGTGCTCTCGCTCGTCGCCGCGCGGGCCGGCGACGGCCTGGACGCGCTGCGCCCGGCGCAGTCGCCGTGGCCGGCGCGCCCCTTCGAGGCTTGATCCCCGCCGCATCCCCCAGCTGATATGACCATCGGCTGATCCGATCGGGGGATATGCCCGCCGCGCTCCACAGGGAACGTCGCAGAGCGTGAACTAGGCTCTGGAAAACGCCCGAACCGGGGACCCGGCGGGCTTGCGCGTGCGGTGGGACGGGAGTGTGGCCCGTGACGGATCAGGCGGTGGACCCAGACGGTGCGCGGCTCCTCAGGGAGGACGCCGACGAGGGTCGATTCCTGGGCCGTACCAGGGAGTTGAAGGAGTTGCGCGCCGACATCGAGCGCGCGGGACTGGACACCCTCTCCGGCCGCAAGGCCCCCCGGGCGCGGGTGCTGCTCATCGCCGGCCGGCCCGGCTCCGGCCGCACGGCGCTGGCCGGGGAACTCGTGCGCCAGGTCGCCGGCCGCTACCCCGACGGCGTGCTGCGCGTCCGGCTCGGCGAACCCGACGGCACGCGCGTGCCCGTGGCGCGCGCCGCGCGGGAACTGCTCGACGCGCTGGACGCGCCCGCCCCGGCCGGGGCGGGCGAGGACGAGCTCGGCGAGGCACTGCGCGCCGCGCTCGCCGACCGGCGGGCGCTGCTCCTGCTGGACGACGCGGCCGACGCCGAGCAGGTCGACGCGCTGCTCCCGGACAACCCGGACTGCCTGGCCGTCGTCGTCTCCTCGGGGCCGCTGACCGGCATCGCCGACGTCCGCCCGTGCACGCTGGGCGGACTCGACACCAAGTCCGCCGTCGAGGTGCTCTCCCGGTACACCGGGTCGGTCCGCGTCACGGTCGACCCCCGGGCCGCCGAGCGCCTCGCCGAGCAGTGCCAGGGCCAGCCGGCCGCCCTGGCGCTGGCCGGCGGCTGGCTCGCCGCCCGGCCCAAGGCCGCCGTCGCCGACCTCGCCAAGCAGCTGCACACCGACCCCGGCCGGGGCACCGTCGTCGGCCGGGTCCTCGGCCTCGTGCACGACTCGCTGCCCGCGTCCGCCGCCCGGGCCCTGCGGCTGCTCAGCCTGGCCCCGGCCGGCCTGGTCGACCCGCACACCGCCGCCTCCCTGGCCGGCTGCTCGGTGGAGGCCGCCCGCGGCGTCCTGGACGACTTCGCCGCCCACGGACTGCTGCACCCCGCGGGGCCGTCGCCGGAGCAGTTCGAGGTGCCCTGCTGTCTGCACCCCCTGCTGCGCGCGCTCGCCGAGGCGCACGAACGGCCCGCCGAGCTCCAGCTGGCCCGCGCCAGGATGCTGGAGCGGACCGTGCGGCTGCTCCAGTCGTGCCGGGCAATCACCGAGACCGACAGCCCCCAGGCGCGCGAGAAGCTCCTCGGCATGCCGCGCGCCCTGCGCTTCTCCGGCCCGCGGGCCGCCGCGGACTGGCTGCGCCTGCGCCGTCCCGCCCTGCTGGCCTCCGCCCGGCTCGCGGTCGCCGACGGGGAGCTGGACACCCTCGCCCGGCGCCTGATGTCGCAGCTGGTGCGGGCCATGGTGGCGCACTTCGGCACCCAGGCCGCCGCGAGCGACCTGTACGACCTGCACGGCCTGGTCCTCGACGTCGCCGAGCGCCGGGACCTGCCGCGGGAGAGGGCCGCGGCCCTGCTGAACCTCGGCGACCTCGACGCCCGCACCGGCCGCACCACGGACGCCCTGGGCCGCTACCGGGCCGCGCTGGACGCCGGACGCGAGGCGAACGACCCGTACGCGGCCGGCCGCGCGATGGAATCCGTGGGCGGCGCCCATCTCGAGCTCGACGACTACGACCGGGCCGCCGACTGGTTCGGCCGGGCCCTGACCGAGCGGCTGGCCCGGGGCGAGCGCGAGGACGCCGCCCGGCTCTACGGCCGCATCGGCGTCGCCCACACCTACGCGGGCCGCTACGGCGAGGCGCTGCGCAACTGGCGCGCGGCCGTGGCCGGACACCGCAAGAACGGCGACATCGCCGCCCAGGCCCGGGCGTTGAGCGAACTGGCCCGGGTGCAGGAGTACGCGGGACGCTTCGACGAGTCGCTGCGCACCTGCCGGGAGGCCGTGGAGTGGGCGCGCCGGGCCGAGGACGGCCGGCTGCAGGCGGCGCTGCACCTGCGGCTCGCGGACTCCTTCGAGCACCTCGGCGACCCCGCGTCGGCCGCGCTGCACCGGGACACGGCCGAGCGGATGCTGGCCGAGGAGGCCGCGGACGAGGACGTCGAACCGGAACACGACGCTAACGCCTGCGAAATCCGCAGCACTCCCGCTGCAGATTGATGCAATGAAAGGCTAGACAGCGGGAACACCTTCATTAAACTGGCTCTGCCGCACCATCTCCTGCGGTCTCTCCCGGTGTGCCCGTGCGTGCCCGGGTATGTGTAGTGATATCCCCCTACCCTCTGAGCCAAGGACCGTGATCGACGTGAAGGTCGGCATCCCCCGCGAGGTCAAGAACAACGAGTTCCGGGTGGCCATCACCCCCGCCGGCGTCCACGAGCTGGTGCGCCACGGCCACCAGGTCGTCATCGAGCGCGGCGCCGGCGTCGGCTCCTCGATCCCCGACGGCGAGTACACCGCCGCCGGCGGGCAGATCCTGGACACCGCCGACGAGGTGTGGGCCGCCGCCGATCTGCTGCTGAAGGTCAAGGAGCCCGTCGCGGAGGAGTACCACCGCCTGCGCAAGGACCAGACCCTCTTCACCTACCTCCACCTGGCCGCGTCCAAGGAGTGCACGGACGCCCTGCTGGAGTCCGGCACCACCGCGATCGCCTACGAGACGGTCGAGCTGCCCAGCCGCGCGCTGCCGCTGCTCGCGCCGATGTCCGAGGTGGCCGGCCGGCTGTCCACCCAGGTCGGCGCCTACCACCTGCTGCGCGCCAACGGCGGCCGCGGTGTGCTGCCCGGCGGTGTCCCCGGCGTGCTGGCCGGCCGGGCCGTCGTCATCGGCGGCGGCGTCTCCGGCTGGAACGCCGCCCAGATCGCCATCGGCATGGGCTTCCACGTGACCCTGCTCGACAAGGACATCAACAAGCTCCGCGAGGCGGACCGGATCTTCGGCTCGAAGATCCAGACCGTGGTCTCCAACGCCTTCGAGCTGGAGAAGGCCTGCCTCGAGGCCGACCTGGTGATCGGCGCGGTGCTCATCCCCGGCGCCAAGGCCCCGAAGCTGGTCACCAACGAGCTGGTGTCGCGGATGAAGGCGGGAAGTGTCCTTGTCGACATCGCGATCGACCAGGGCGGCTGCTTCGAGGACTCCCACCCGACCACGCACGCCGAGCCGACCTTCAAGGTGCACGAGTCGGTCTTCTACTGCGTCGCCAACATGCCCGGCGCGGTGCCCAACACCTCCACCTACGCGCTGACCAACGCCACGCTGCCGTACATCGTCGAACTCGCCGACCGCGGCTGGGTGGAGGCGCTGCGCCGTGACCCCGCGCTCGCCAAGGGACTCAACACGCATGACGGCAAGGTCGTTTACAAGGAGGTCGCCCAGGCGCACGGCCTGGAGCACGTCGAGCTCGCCTCGCTGCTCGGCTGAGCCGCCGGGACGGCAAGTCGACCAAGTCGTCCACCCGTAAAGGCGATACGTCAACATGTGTCGTCAACGCCACGCATCCGGCCGGACCTTGTGCCACAAGGTCCGGCCGGATGTGTGTATGGTCACTTCTTGATTCCGGGACAACTCGCCTCGAACGTAACCCTTCTACCGATTCGCACACCCGTGAAGCCTGCGGTGCGACGGCCGTACGCCCTTGACAGAGGGATGTTTCATTGTCGACACATCGGGCCGGGTCCGGCGGATTGTGTTGCTGCGGACGGCCGACACGCCATAGAGTCGCCAATCGTCGGCATGGTGCCACGCTGACCTGTCTAGAAGTTTCCTGGTCACCAAGGAGGTAAGACGACTTGTGAATGAGTCGACATTTACTCCCGGGGGTGGTCAACCAGGAATGCCCGCACCGGCCCAGGGGTCCGCGGGAGTCGCTGCTGTCGGCTCCGTCGCAGTGCGCACCTTCGCAGCCCACCGGGGTCACCAGACAGCAGGGGTGACTCGCCCAGCACACCAGAGCATGGATGGCCATCACGTGAACGCCATGGCCGGCGACGGAAGTGGCGCGCCCCACAACCATCTCGCCGACTACGACGAACTGCCCGAGGCGCACTTCTACGACCCCGACGCGGAGTACGAGCCCGATCCCGAGTACGCGGCCACGCTCGCGCCCGACGCGGCGCGCCAGCGCCGCGAGCGCGTCGGCCCGACCGGGCGTCCGCTGCCGTACTTCCCGATCCCGGGCCCGCTGACCGACCACGGCCCCGCGAAGATCATCGCGATGTGCAACCAGAAGGGCGGCGTCGGCAAGACCACGTCGACCATCAACCTGGGAGCCGCGCTGGCCGAGTACGGGCGCCGGGTGCTGCTCGTCGACTTCGACCCGCAGGGCGCGCTGTCGGTCGGCCTCGGCGTCAACCCGATGGAGCTCGACCTCACCGTCTACAACCTGCTCATGGAGCGGGGCATGGCGGCCGACGAGGTGCTGCTGAAGACCGCGGTCCCCAACATGGACCTGCTGCCCAGCAACATCGACCTGTCGGCGGCCGAGGTGCAGCTGGTGAGCGAGGTCGCGCGCGAGTCCACGCTGCAGCGGGCGCTGAAGCCGCTGATGGACGACTACGACTACATCGTGATCGACTGTCAGCCCTCGCTCGGCCTGCTCACGGTCAACGCGCTGACCGCCGCCCACAAGGTGATCGTGCCGCTGGAGTGCGAGTTCTTCGCGCTGCGCGGTGTGGCGCTGCTGACCGAGACCATCGAGAAGGTCCAGGAGCGGCTCAACCCCGACCTGGAGCTCGACGGCATCCTCGCCACCATGTACGACTCGCGCACGGTGCACAGCCGTGAGGTGCTCGCGCGCGTGGTCGAGGCGTTCGACGACCACGTGTACCACACGGTCATCGGGCGTACGGTCCGCTTCCCGGAGACCACGGTCGCCGGTGAGCCGATCACCACGTACGCGTCCAACTCCGTCGGTGCCGCCGCCTACCGCCAGCTCGCCAGGGAGGTGCTCGCCCGGTGTCACGCCGAGTGAGTCTGCCCGGGGCCGACGAACTCTTCCGTACGACAGGGGGGATGGCGCTCCAGGCGTCCAGCCCCCGGCGCCAGGCCAACGGCGACGCCCGTGTTCCCGCACCCGCGGGGGAGGGCGACGCGGCGGCGGCCGCCGCCGAGGACGCGCCGCAGTCGGTGCCCGCGCAGGCCGGTGACGGCGAGGGCGCGGAGCACGTCGCGGCGGACGCGGAGCCGGACGGGACCGGCGAGTCCCGCAGCCGCGACGCGGCCGGCTCGGGGCGGCGTCAGGCGGCGCAGGAAGGCGCCGCGGCGGCTCCGCGCAAGCGCGGACGCCAGTCCGCGCGGCGGCCCAGCGGGCGCGAGCGGCACGACGAGAAGATCACCGTGTACGTCTCCGCCGAAGAGCTGATGGACCTCGAACACGCGCGGCTGGTGCTGCGCGGCGAGCACGGGCTGGCGGTGGACCGCGGACGGATCGTCCGCGAGGCGGTCGCCGTGGTCCTCGCCGACCTGGAGAGCCGGGGAGACGCCAGCATCCTCGTACGACGCCTGCGCGGACGGTAGCGGTAGCCTGCGGAGGTCATGACCTCGAACGACGCACCCACCCCCGGCGCCCGGCCGTCCCGCCGCCGCACCCTGGGCAGGGGCCCGGCCTCCGCCCCGGCCGCGACGAGCGGGACGCGTGCGGGGGAGACGGGCGTCGAGACTCCCCCGGAAACCCCGTCACCCGCCGAGCCGGCGCCGGCGCCCGCCACCGCGGCCCCGGAACGGGAGCCCTTGTCCGACGGCCCGGGGAGGCCGCAGCCGCGGGAGACGCCCGTCGAGGCGCCTGAGGGCGGCTCCTCCGCGCGTCGGCCCACGACAGAGTCGCGCGTGCCGGAGGCGGCTGCCGAATCCGCCGTGCCCGCGCCCGCCCCGCAGGCCCCGCCGAAAGCCGCGGTGACGCCCGGGGGAGCGGAACCCGTGCGGGAGCCCGGGGACGGCACTGACACCGTCGCGGCCGGCCGGGAGGGCACCGCCGGGCCGGAGCCCGGAGGCGGTCCAGAGGCCGCTGGTGACGGGCGGTTCAAGGTCCGGCTGGCTAACTTCGAGGGGCCGTTCGACCTGCTGCTCCAGCTGATCTCCAAGCACAAGCTGGACGTCACCGAGGTCGCGCTGTCCCGGGTGACCGACGAGTTCATGGCGTACATCCGGGCCATGGGGCCGGACTGGGACCTGGACGAGACGACCGAGTTCCTGGTCGTGGCGGCCACGCTGCTCGACCTCAAGGCCGCGCGGCTGCTGCCCGCCGCCGAGGTGGAGGACGAGGCCGACCTCGCCCTGCTGGAGGCCCGCGACCTGCTGTTCGCCCGGCTGCTGCAGTACCGCGCGTACAAACAGATCGCCGACATCTTCAGCCGGCGGCTCGACGACGAGGGCCGGCGGTACCCCCGTACCGTCGGACTGGAGCCGCACCACGCCGAGCTGCTGCCCGACGTCGTGATCAGCATCGGGCCCGAGGGGTTCGCCAGGCTCGCCGTCAAGGCGATGCAGCCCCGGCCCAAGCCGCAGGTGTACGTCGACCACATCCACGCGCCACTGGTCAGCGTGCAGGAACAGGCCGGGATCGTGGTCGCCCGGCTGAAGGAGCTCGGGGAGGCCAGTTTCCGGGCGCTCGTCCAGGACACCGACGACACCCTGACCGTCGTGGCCCGCTTCCTCGCGCTGCTGGAGCTGTACCGCGAGAAGGCCGTCGCCCTCGACCAGGAGACCGCGCTCGGCGAGCTGACCGTGCGCTGGACCGGCGGCGACGGGGAGGCCGCGCCCGCCGTCACCGACGAGTTCGACCGGCCGCCCGAGCAGCCCAAGGAGGAGAGCAAACCGTGAGCGAGGAGACGAACGGGACCCCCGCGGGAGCGCGCACCGTCGCGGACCTCGACCTCGGACCCGCCCTGGAGGCGGTCCTCATGGTCGTGGACGAGCCCGCCACCGAGGAGCATCTGGCGAAGATCCTTCAGCGCCCCCGGCGCGAGGTCGCGGAAGCGCTGAACGCGCTGGCGGACGAGTACACCGTCCAGGGCCGCGGCTTCGAGCTGCGGCTCGTGGCGGGCGGCTGGCGCTTCTACAGCCGCCCCGAGTACGCCGCCGCCGTCGAGGGCTTCGTCCTGGACGGCCAGCAGGCCCGGCTCACCCAGGCCGCCCTGGAGACGCTCGCCGTGGTCGCCTACCGCCGGCCGGTGAGCCGCGGCAGGGTCTCCGCCGTACGCGGAGTCAACTGCGACGGTGTGATGCGCACCCTGTTGCAGCGCGGTCTGATCGAGGAGGCGGGCGCGGAACCCGAAACAGGTGCGATCCTGTACACGACGACGAACTACTTCCTGGAGCGGATGGGCCTGCGCGGTCTGGACGAGCTCCCGGAGCTCGCGCCCTTCCTCCCGGAGGCGGAGGCGATCGAGGCCGAGACACAGGAAGGCGTGCCGTCGTTCGATCCGGACGCCCCGGACGCGGACGACGGTCCACCGATGAACACGACGACGACGGAATTCTGATGCGAAGCAGCGGTAGCGGCAGCGGCAAGAGCGGCGGACGCGGTAACCACCGCGGTGCCGGCAACAACAGGGACCAGAAGCAGGGGCAGGGCCGCCCCGCCAAGCCCCGCCCCGAGGAGCGCCGCTACGACGTGGGCCCCGGGGCCACCAAGGACGGCCCGAAGTCCGGCCGCGGCGGCTCCGCGCGCGGGGGCGCCAAGGGCGGCCCCAAGCAGTCTCCGCAGGGCGGCGGGCGCGGCCGTACGGCCCCCGGCCGTTCCCGTGAGTACGAGGCGCGGGCCGAGGAGCGCAACCGGGAGCGGTACGCGGGCAAGAAGGACGTCAAGCCGCCCAGGACCTTCCCCGGCGCCGAGCAGGAGGGCGAGCGGCTGCAGAAGGTGCTCGCCCGCGCGGGCTACGGCTCCCGGCGCGCCTGCGAGGAGCTGATCGAGCAGGCGAGGGTCGAGGTCAACGGCGAGATCGTCCTCGAGCAGGGCAAGCGGGTGGACCCGGAGAAGGACGAGGTCAAGGTCGACGGGCTGACCGTCGCCACGCAGTCGTACCAGTTCTTCTCGCTGAACAAGCCCGCCGGTGTGGTCTCCACGATGGAGGACCCGGAGGGCCGTCAGTGCCTCGGTGACTACGTCACCAACCGCGAGACCCGGCTCTTCCACGTCGGCCGGCTCGACACCGAGACCGAGGGCGTCATCCTGCTCACCAACCACGGCGAGCTGGCGCACCGGCTGACCCACCCCAAGTACGGCGTGAAGAAGACGTACCTGGCGGCCATCGTGGGCCCGATCCCGCGCGACCTCGGCAAGCGGCTGAAGGACGGCATCCAGCTCGAGGACGGCTACGCCCGCGCGGACCACTTCCGGGTCGTGGAGCAGACCGGCAAGAACTACCTCGTCGAGGTGACCCTGCACGAGGGCCGCAAGCACATCGTGCGCCGCATGCTCGCGGAGGCCGGGTTCCCGGTCGACAAGCTGGTGCGCACCGCGTTCGGGCCGATCACCCTGGGCGACCAGAAGTCGGGCTGGCTGCGCCGGCTGTCGAACACCGAGGTCGGGATGCTGATGCAGGAGGTCGACCTCTAAGGGCTTGTGCGGCAGGACCCGCACCCCCTTTAATAGTCACTACGACTATTAAAGGGGGTGCGGGTGGTGGACGGGTACGACAAGCACGCCTTCGAACCCTTCGCCGTCACCGTCGACCTCGCCGTGTTCACCCTCCGCGCGGGCGCGCTGCACGTCCTGCTCGTCGAGCGCGGCCAGGAGCCGTACGCCGGGCGGTGGGCGCTCCCGGGAGGCTTCGTCCTGCCGGACGAGTCCGCGGAGAGCGCCGCACGGCGCGAGCTGGGCGAGGAGACCGCGCTGACGGACGTGTCCGGGCTGCACCTGGAACAGCTGCGGACCTACAGCGAACCCGGCCGCGACCCCCGGATGCGGGTCGTGTCGGTCGCCTTCACCGCGCTGCTGCCCGACGCCCCCGAGGCACAGGGCGGCGGCGACGCGGCCCAGGCCCGCTGGACGCCGTACGACAGCGCGCGGGACCTCGCCTTCGACCACGACCGGATCCTGGCCGACGCCCGGGAACGCGTCGGCGCCAAGCTCGAGTACACCTGCCTCGCCACCGCCTTCTGCCCGCCCGAGTTCACCCTCGGGGAACTGCGGCAGGTCTACGAGACCGTGTGGGGCACATCCCTCGACCGCCCCAACTTCCGGCGCAAGGTGCTCGCCACCCCCGGCTTCGTCGAAGCCGTGCCCGGCGCCGCGCGCCTCACCGGCGGCCGCGGCAAACCCGCCGCGCTGTACCGCGCGGGCACCGCCGCCGCCCTCCATCCGCCGCTGCTCCGGCCGACCCCGGAAGGACGCCCCGCATGACCGCGACCACCGTCACCAAGCGCGCCGCCACGGGAGCGCTCACCGGACTCGCCCTCGGGGACGCGCTGGGCTTCCCGACCGAGTTCAACGACGTCCCGTCGATCCTCGCCAAGTTCGGGCCCTGGCGCGGCATGGATCTGCCCCGGCCGGCCGTCGTCACCGACGACACCCAGATGACGCTCGCCCTGGGCAAGGGGCTGCGCACCGCGATGGACCGCGGCACGCTCACCCCGAAGCGGCTGGAGCGGCCGGTGCGTGAGGAGTTCGTGGAGTGGTACCGCTCGCCGGAGAACAACCGCGCACCCGGCAACACCTGTCTGAAGGCCTGCCACCTGCTGGCCCGTGAGGACCGCCGCTGGCAGCACGCCAGCCAGGTGGGCTCCAAGGGCTGCGGCGCCAACATGCGCGTCGCTCCCGTCGGCCTCGTCCCCGGGCTGAGCGAGGAACAGCGCGCGGGCGCCGCACAGTTGCAGTCGGCCCTCACCCACGGGCACCCCACCGCGCTCGCCGCCTCCGACCTCACCGCCCACGCCGTACGGCTGCTCGCCGAGGGCGCCGAGCCGACCGGCCTGATCGGCCTGCTGCGCTCCTACGCCTACGACAACCGCACCCGCTACCACGAGTTCTGGCTCGGCGACCTGTGGACCCGCGCCCAGGACCCCACCCCCGAGCACTTCATCGCCCGCGGCTGGGACGAGTGCCTGGAGATCCTCGGACGCCTCCAGGACGCCGTGCGCACCGTCTCCCCGGAGACCGACCCGTGCCTGGCGACCGGGGAGGGCTGGACAGCCGAGGAAGCACTGGCGACCGGGCTGCTCTGCTTCCTCCTCTTCGTCGACGAACCCCTCACGGCCCTGCGCCGCGCCGCCTGCACCGCGGGCGACTCCGACTCCATCGCCTGCCTGACGGGCGCCTTCGCCGGCGCGCACCTGGGCGCCGACGCCTGGCCGGCCGAGTGGGCGGACCGCATCGAGTACCGGGACGACCTGCTGTCGCTGGGCACTCTCTGGGACGCCCGGCCGGCGGCCGGTGCCCGTCAGCCCTGACCGGCGGCCCGCGCCGGCTCGCCGTGCGGATCCGCGCGGAGGGCCGAGGCGCGGCGGGTGCGGAGCAGGAAGTCCTCGATCCGGCGCCGGTCCGGCTCCTCGGGCAGCGGACTGCGCCGGGCGGCCTCCGCGCCCTCCTCCACCAGGCGTTCCATCCGGGACTCCACCTCGGGCCAGGGCACCTCGCCCCGCTTCACGGCGAGCAGCGGTGCGCGTCGCTCGCCGACGTCGATCACGAGCGTGCCCGTGCGGAGCAGGTCGCGGGCGCTGGTCAGGAGGCGGAGCAGGTGCATGGCGTGCTTCCAGCGGGGGGCGCCGTGGACGCGGACGTCCGCCTCCAGCTTGCGGCGCTGGCCGTGGGCGTACCGCGTGAAGGTCAGGTGCACCCTGCGGGAGAGGAACGCCTCGCGCAGGGAGAGGAGTTCACGGCCGGTGGCGTCGGCGTGCTCCACGAGCGGGGAGTGCAGGCACTCCAGGATGTTGGGGTTGGCGCGCAGGGCCAGCTCGCAGAAGCGCTCCAGCTCCCAGCTGAACTGTTCCTCGGCCGGCCCCTCGATGTGCGTCGGCGGCTTCTCGAAGCGCCAGAACAGGGGAGTGGGCGCCAGGAACACGCCCCGGCGGTCGGTGTCGCTGCCCTCGGTGGCCAGCCCGAAGGCGCGCGAGCCCATGACGCAGGCGTAGATCGTGTGGTCGCCGACCAGGGTCTCGGGGAGCATGACCGGGAGGGTACGCGGCGGCGCACGTCCGGAGGACCGGAATTTCCTCCGCCGGGGCCGTCGTACGGGCGTATCGGCTGTCTCAGCGGACGAACACCCGGAGCCGCCCCCGCCCGGCCTGACTACGCTGGACGACCGAACAGCCTGCAGCACACCAGCAAGGAGCATCGTCGTGGCGGTACGCGCGGTCCGGGGGGCCGTCCAGTTGGAGCGGGACGAGGCCGGACACATGGAGGAGCAGGTCGGCGCCCTGCTCACCGCGATCCTGGAGCGCAACGGACTGCACACCGACGACCTGATCAGCCTCTGGTTCACGGCCACGCCCGACCTGCACAGCGACTTCCCGGCCGCCGCCGCCCGCAAGCTCGGCATCGTCGACGTCCCGCTGATCTGCGCCCAGGAACTGGACATCGAGGGCGCCATGCCCCGCGTCGTCCGGGTCCTCGCGCACACCGAGTCCGACCGGCCCCGCGCCGACGTCGCGCACGTCTACCTCGGTTCCGCGGCCGCCCTGCGCAAGGACATCGCCCAGTGAGGACCGCCCTCGTCATCGGCACCGGACTCATCGGCACGTCCGCCGCGCTCGCCCTGACCGGACGCGGTGTCACCGTCCACCTCGCCGACCACGACCCGGAGCAGGCCCGTACGGCCGCCGCGCTCGGCGCCGGCACCGACGAGGCCCCCGACGGGCCGGTCGACCTGGCGATCGTCGCAGCCCCGCCCGCCCACGTGGCCGACGTGCTCACCGAAGCGATGCGGCGCGGCGCGGCGCGCGGCTACATCGACGTCGCCAGCGTCAAGGGCGGACCGCGCCGTGAGCTCGAGGCGCGCGGCCTCGACCTGTCCGCCTACATCGGCACCCACCCGATGTCCGGCCGCGAGAGGTCCGGCCCGCTGGCCGGCACCGCCGATCTGTTCGAGGGCCGCCCCTGGGTGCTGACCCCGACCCGCGACACCGACACCGAGGTGCTGAACCTCGCCCTGGAGCTGGTCTCCCACTGCCGCGCGGTGCCGGTCGTCATGGACGCCGAAGCCCACGACCGTGCCGTGGCCCTCGTCTCGCACATGCCCCACCTGGTGTCCAGCATGGTCGCCGCGCGCCTGGAGCACGCCGAGGAGGCCGCCGTACGGCTGTGCGGGCAGGGCATCCGGGACGTGACCCGCATCGCCGCCTCCGACCCGCGGATGTGGATCGACATCCTCTCCGCGAACCCCGGGCCGGTCGCCGACCTGCTCACGGACGTCGCCGCCGACCTGGAGGAGACCGTGCGCGCCCTGCGCGCGCTGCAGTCCTCCGACGAGGACAAGCGCCGCGAGGGCGGCTCCGGCATCGCGGACGTGCTGCGCCGCGGCAACGCCGGCCAGGTCCGGGTCCCCGGCAAGCACGGCTCCGCGCCGCGCGTCTACGTGACGGTGCTCATCGACGACCAGCCCGGCCAGCTGGCCCGCATCTTCGCGGACGCCGACCGCGCCGGCGTCAACATCGAGGACGTCCGGATCGAGCACGCCACCGGACAGCAGGCCGGTCTGATCCAGCTGATGGTGGAGCCCAAGGCGGCCCCGGTCCTCACCGCCGGGCTGCGGGAGCGGGGCTGGGCGATCCGCCAGTGACGGCCCGGGGCCGGGGTGGCCCGTCCCCCGAGGGGCCGGATCGTCCGCTTGTCGGAGGGGTCCCGGGGGGCCGGTAATCTGGTGCGGGGCGTGTCCGCGCCCCGCACACACCACTCCACCGCACCAGGAAGGTGTTCCCCCGTGGAAAACGGCGCCGCCCAGCCCGTGATTGTCGCCATCGACGGCCCCTCCGGCACGGGCAAGTCGAGCACGTCGAAAGCCGTGGCGGCGCAGCTCGGCCTGAGCTACCTGGACACCGGCGCCCAGTACCGGGCGATCACCTGGTGGATGGTGACCAACGGCATCGACATACAGGACCCGTCCGCGATCGCCGCCGTCGCCGGGAAGCCGGAGATCGTCTCGGGCACGGACCCCAAGGACCCGACGATCACCGTCGACGGGACCGACGTGGCCGGGCCGATCCGCGGACAGGACGTCACCTCCAAGGTCAGCGCGGTCAGCGCGGTCCCCGAGGTGCGGGCCCGGATCACCGAGCTGCAGCGGTCCATCGCGGCCTCCGCGGTCACCGGCATCGTCGTCGAGGGCCGTGACATCGGCACCACCGTGCTTCCCGACGCCGACCTGAAGATCTTCCTGACCGCCTCCGCCGAGGCCCGCGCGGCCCGCCGCAGCGGTGAGCTCAAGGGCGCCGACCTGCACACCACCCGCGAGGCCCTGGTCCAGCGGGACGCGGCGGACTCCAGCCGGAAGACCTCACCGCTGGCCAAGGCCGGCGACGCCGTCGAGGTGGACACCACCGAGCTGACCCTCACGCAGGTCATCGAGTGCGTCGTCACCCTCGTCGAGGAGAAGCGGGCGGGGAAGTGACCGACGTCCCATCGGTGCGGGGCGCCGAGGTCGGCCGGCGCATCGGCGTCGGCCTGATGTACGGGCTGTGGAAGCCGCGAGTGCTGGGCGCCTGGCGGGTGCCCACGGCCGGCCCGGTGATCTTCGCCGTCAACCACTCCCACAACATCGACGGCCCGATGGTCATGGGCGTGGCGCCCCGGCCGACGCACTTCCTGATCAAGAAGGAGGCGTTCGTCGGCCCGCTCGACCCGTTCCTGAACGGCATCGGCCAGCTCAAGGTGGACCGGACCACCACCGACCGCACGGCGATCTCCCGGGCGCTGGGCGTGCTGGAGCAGGGCGGCGTCCTCGGCATCTTCCCCGAGGGCACCCGCGGCGGCGGCGACTTCGCCTCGCTCCGCGCGGGGCTCGCGTACTTCGCCGTACGCGGCGGCGCGCCGATCGTGCCGGTGGCCGTCCTGGGAAGTTCCGAGCGGCGCGGACGGTTGTTGAAGGGGCTGCCCCCGCTGCGCTCCCGGGTCGACGTCGTCTTCGGCGACCCGTTCGAGGCGGGCGACGGCAGCGGAAGACGTACGCGCAAGGCGCTGGACGAGGCCACCGAGCGCATCCAGAAGCAGCTCACCGCGCACCTGGAAAACGCGAGGCGCCTCACCGGGCGCTGAGCGACACTTGAGTAGTGGACCACCCCCGCACAGGGCGTGGTCCACCGATCACCACGATGAACGACGAGGTAACGGACTTCATGAACGACCACATCCAGCCCGACGGCCCGGACGCGTACGAGGGTGCGCACGAGCACGACCACGGGGCGCTGGGCGATGCCGAGTTCGCGGAGTTCATGGAGCTCGCCGCGGAGGAGGGCTTCGACCTCGAGGACGTCGAGGGCGCCATCGAGGCCGCGGGCCACGGTCCGCTGCCCGTGCTCGCCGTCGTCGGCCGGCCCAACGTCGGCAAGTCGACCCTGGTGAACCGCATCATCGGCCGCCGTGAGGCGGTCGTCGAGGACAAGCCGGGCGTCACCCGCGACCGTGTCACCTACGAGGCCGAGTGGGCGGGCCGCCGCTTCAAGGTCGTCGACACCGGCGGCTGGGAGCAGGACGTCCTCGGCATCGACGCCTCCGTGGCCGCGCAGGCCGAGTACGCCATCGAGGCCGCCGACGCGGTCGTCTTCGTCGTCGACGCCAAGGTCGGCGCCACCGACACCGACGAGGCCGTCGTCCGGCTGCTGCGCAAGGCCGGCAAGCCGGTCGTGCTCTGCGCCAACAAGGTGGACGGCCCGAGCGGCGAGGCCGACGCGGCCTATCTGTGGTCCCTGGGCCTGGGTGAGCCGTACCCGGTCTCCGCCCTGCACGGCCGCGGCACCGGCGACATGCTGGACCAGGTCCTGGAGGCGCTGCCGGAGGCCCCGGCGCAGACCTTCGGCTCCGCCGTCGGCGGCCCCCGCCGGGTGGCCCTGATCGGCCGTCCGAACGTCGGCAAGTCCTCGCTGCTGAACAAGGTCGCGGGCGAGGAGCGGGTCGTCGTCAACGAACTCGCCGGCACCACCCGCGACCCGGTCGACGAGATGATCGAACTCGGCGGCAAGACCTGGAAGTTCGTCGACACGGCGGGCATCCGCAAGCGCGTCCACCTCCAGCAGGGCGCCGACTACTACGCCTCGCTGCGCACCGCCGCCGCCGTCGAGAAGGCGGAGGTGGCCGTCGTCCTCATCGACGCCGCCGACTCCATCTCGGTGCAGGACCAGCGGATCGTCACCATGGCCGTGGAGGCGGGCCGCGCCCTCGTCCTGGCGTACAACAAGTGGGACACCCTCGACGAGGAGCGCCGCTACTACCTGGAGCGGGAGATCGAGACCGAGCTCGGCCAGGTGGCGTGGGCGCCGCGGGTGAACGTCTCGGCGCGCACCGGACGGCACATGGAGAAGCTGGTCCCGGCCATCGAGGCGGCCCTGGAAGGCTGGGAGACCCGGGTGCCGACGGGCAGGCTGAACGCCTTCCTCGGCGAGCTGGTCGCCGCCCACCCGCACCCCGTACGGGGCGGCAAGCAGCCGCGCATCCTGTTCGGCACCCAGGCGGGCACCAAGCCGCCGCGGTTCGTGCTGTTCGCCTCCGGCTTCATCGAGGCGGGCTACCGGCGCTTCATCGAGCGCCGGCTGCGGGAGGAGTTCGGCTTCGAGGGCACGCCGATCCACATCTCCGTGCGGGTGCGCGAGAAGCGCGGCAGGAAGAAGTAGCCCCCGGCGGGCATGGCGAAGGGGCGGTCCCGGACGGGACCGCCCCTTCGCCATGCCCCGGGTCAGGCGCCCCGGCGCGGGGCCGGCGGCAGCCCGGCCGGCACGTGCCGCATCCCGGAGGCGGGACGGCCGGCCGTGCTCACCCGCTGCCACTGCGGCTGGGGCCCGGCGCCCTGACGGCCGCCGCCGGCGCCGTACGCGCCGTTCAGGAGGGAGGCGCCGAACGTGCCCGGGCTGTGCCCGCCGTGCGGGGCCGTACTGTGCGGGATGTCCCCGAAGGCGACGAAGCCCAGTTCCTCCTCGCCGCTGCGGTCACCCGGCAGCGAACGGAAGGACGCGACGTACTCGGTGTAGAGGGCGTCGTAGATGGGCGTGGCCGAGAGGCCGCTCCGGGAGTCCTGTGCCGGCCGCACGGGTGCGGGAACCGAGGCGAGGGACTGGCGGCGGGGAACGTCATATGCGTGCACGTATGTCCAAACGACCCCGTACCGTAAGGGATGCGGCCGTTTTGCGGCTTTCGCCGGTCACTCCGCGACATGGTCCCGCCGGGCCGGTCAGACGCCCGCGAGGGGCAGCGCCGCGGCGACCAGCTTTCCGTTCGCCGCCGCCTTGTCCAGCGCGTCGCGCAGCAGGTCCTCGCGGGGCTGGCGGCCGATCGAGCCGACCGGCGCGGCGAACATCAGCACCTGCTGGTGCTTGTTGGCGGCCGACCGCCAGCCGTCGGTGACCTGGAGCGGCTGGTGCGCCTGCCACCAGGCCACCGGGTGGCCGCCGGCCGGGTTCGGCTGGAGCACGGCGTGCAGCTGGCCCGCGGCGAGCAGCACCGACCAGCCGTGCAGCACCGGCGGTACGGCCGACAGCTCGGTCAGCGGCATGAAGCCCTGCTCGATGAGGAGCGGCAGGAAGTCGTCGCCGGTCCCGAACGAGCCGGGCCGGGCGACCGGCGCGGTCGGCTCGACGACCAGCGCCGGGTGCAACTCCCCGGCGATCAGGACCAGTCCGCTGGTCACCCCGAGCACGGCCTGTTCGGGGGTGACGTCCACGGGCGCGGGCTCCCCGGTGTCACCGCCGATGGCCCGTACGGCCCCCTGGAGCTGTGCCTCGGTGACCTGGACGACTTGCGAGGGCAGGCAGGTGGCGTGGGCGAAGGCGAGAACGGCGGTCTCGTCCCCCACGAAGAGGACGGTGCTGGTGCGCTCCTGCTCCGGGTGGCCCGGGGTGCGGCATGAGGTGCAGTCGTAACTGCCCGGGGCGGAATCTCCGGCGAGCAGGCGGGCTGCTTCTTCGTCGCCGATCTCGGCGCGTACCTCGTCGCTGACGTCGAGCATGCGCGGCACGGGTGGCTCCCTGGGGATGCGGTGCGTGGCGAGGCCGGGTGGCTCCCGGCCCGTGGTCCGGGCGGGTCCCCGGCTCATGCAGAAGACAACGGGCTACCGGTGGCGGGAGTCACGCCCCGGAGCGAACGGAATCGAACCAACCGGCGCACCCGGTGGGACCGCACGCGGAATCTGCTCCTCACCGTCAACTCCCCGTGTATCGGACGGTGTTGCCCGGGTGCGGCGACTCGTTTCACGACCCGCGCCCTGGTCGACAAATCCCGAAATCGGCGAATGAAGGGGGTGACCGAAAATCGCCCCTGTTCGGCACCCGTCGGACACCTCCGGGGGCCCATGGCCGTCGTCGGGAGGTTCGCCCACGAACCCCGGGGTCCGCGCGGTCGAGGACAGTGGCTGTCCGCGACGGCTGGCAGACTCGCCCCATGTTGGAGACCTCGGCACGCCTGCTGCGTCTGCTGTCCCTGCTCCAGGCCCACCGCGAGTGGTCCGGCCCCGACCTGGCCGACCGGCTCGGGGTCAGCGCCCGCACGGTGCGCCGGGACGTGGACCGGCTGCGCGAGCTCGGCTACCCCGTCAACGCCAGCCCCGGCACCGGCGGCGGCTACCAGCTGGGCGCGGGCGCCGAACTGCCGCCCCTGCTGCTGGACGACGAGGAGGCGGTGGCCGTCGCCGTCGGACTGCGCACCGCCGCGGGGCAGGGCGTCGAGGGCATCGGGGAGACCTCGGTACGGGCCCTCGCCAAGCTGGAACAGGTGCTTCCGGACCGGCTGCGCCGTCGGGTCGGGGCCCTGAACGCGTTCACCGTGCCGATGCTGCGCGGGCCGGGCCCGGACGCGGTCGACCCGGCCGTGCTGACCGAACTGGCCCACCTCTGCCGGGACGCCGAGCGGCTGCGGTTCGAGTACCGGGGCCACGACGGCACGCCGAGCCGCCGCACGGTCGAGCCGCACCGCCTGGTGTGCTCCGAGCGCCGCTGGTACCTGGTCGCCTGGGACCTCGGCCGCGAGGACTGGCGCACCTTCCGCGTGGACCGCATCGCCCCCCGGCCGCCGCACGGGCCGCGTTTCGTCCCGCGGGAGCCGCCCGCCGAGAACCTCGCCGCCTACGTCTCCCGGGGCGTCTCCACCCGCGCCTACGCCAGTCACGCCGTGGTCCGTCTGCTGGCGCCCGTCGAGGAGGCCGCCGAGCGGATCTCACCCACCGCGGGGACGCTGGAGCCGGAGGGCCCGCACAGCTGTCTGCTGCGGACCGGGGCCGCGAGCCTCGACGTCATGGTGATCCACGTGATGCTGCTCGGCTTCGACTTCGAGGTGCTGGAACCGGCCGGGCTGATCGACGCGGTCAGAACGGCTCACGACCGGCTTGCTCGCTCGCTGGCTCGGGCTGCGGCGTCACCGCCGCGTACTCCGGATGGTGCAGGTCGAACGCCGGCGACTCCGAACGGATCCGGGGCAGCGTCGTGAAGTTGTGCCGGGGCGGCGGGCACGAGGTCGCCCACTCCAGGGAACGCCCGAACCCCCAGGGGTCGTCCGTGTCGACCTTCTCGCCGTACCTGGCGGTCTTCCAGACGTTGTAGAGGAACGGCAGCGTGGACATGCCGAGGAGGAAGGCGCCGATGGTGGAGACGGTGTTCAGGGCGGTGAAGCCGTCCGCCGCCAGATAGTCGGCGTAGCGGCGCGGCATGCCCTCGGCGCCCAGCCAGTGCTGCACCAGGAACGTCATGTGGAAGCCGGTGAACAGGGTCCAGAACTGGATCTTGCCGAGCCGTTCGTCCAGCATCCGCCCGGTGAACTTGGGCCACCAGAAGTAGAACCCGGCGAAGGTCGCGAAGACGACGGTGCCGAAGACCACGTAGTGGAAGTGGGCGACCACGAAGTACGAGTCCGTCACGTGGAAGTCCAGCGGCGGCGACGCCAGCAGCACCCCGGTCAGCCCGCCGAACAGGAACGACACCAGGAACCCGGTCGCCCACAGCATGGGCGTCTCGAAGGACAGCGAGCCCTTGATCATGGTGCCGGTCCAGTTGAAGAACTTCACTCCCGTCGGCACCGCGATCAGGAAGCTCATGAAGGAGAAGAACGGCAGCAGCACGGCGCCGGTGGCGAACATGTGGTGCGCCCACACCACCACCGACAGTCCCGTGATGGCCATGGTGGCGCCGACCAGCGTCAGATAGCCGAACAGCGGCTTGCGGCTGAAGACCGGGATGATCTCCGTGACGATCCCGAAGAACGGCAGCGCGATGATGTAGACCTCGGGATGGCCGAAGAACCAGAACAGGTGCTGCCACAGGATCGCCCCGCCGCTCGCGGCATCGAAGACCTGTGCGCCGAACCGCCGGTCCGCCTCCAGCACCAGCAGCGCCGCCGCGAGCACCGGGAACGCCAGCAGGATCAGGATCGACGTGAACAGCGTGTTCCAGGTGAACAGCGGCATCCGGAACATCGTCATACCGGGGGCGCGCATCCCGATGATGGTGGTGATGAAGTTGACCGCGCCGAGGATGGTGCCGAAGCCGGACAGCGCAAGACCCATGATCCACAGGTCCGGGCCCAGGCCGGGCGAGTACTCCATGCTGTTCAGCGGCGCGTAGGCGAACCAGCCGTACGCCGCCGGCCCCCCGGTGACCACCAGCGATCCGAGCACGATCAGCCCGCCGAAGAGGAACAGCCAGTACGAGAGCATGTTCAGCCGGGGGAAGGCCACGTCGGGCGCACCGATCTGCAGCGGCATCAGCTCGTTGGCGAAACCGGCGAAGCTGGGGGTCGCGAACAGCAGCAGCATGATCGTGCCGTGCAGGGTGAACAACTGGTTGAACTGCTGGTTGTCGACGATCTGCAGTCCGGGCCGGGCCAGCTCGGCGCGCATCACCAGCGCCATCACGCCCGCGATCAGGAAGAACACGAACGACGTGATCAGGTAGAGGTGGCCGATCTTCTTGTGGTCGGTGGTGGTCAGCCAGTCGATCACCAGCTGCCCGCGCCGCTGCACGCCCGCCGGCGGCGTCGCCGCCCGCACGGTCTGCGTCCCCATCGCTCGCCCCTTCGCTCCACGCGCGCCGGGCCCCGGGAGCCCGCGCCACCGATACCTCCGGGCCCACGCCATGATGCTCGACCCCGCCCGTCCCCGACAGAGGACAGGGGCGGGTCGTGTGGTGGACACGAGTATTTTCTGTGCGCATCCGGCCGTCCGGCGACGCGCTGCGACGAAAAGGAAATGGGGCCCCGGAAGTACTTCCCCGGGCACTTTCCGCCGGGGTTAATCGCGGCAGTGGTGTGACACGCGGAAATCACGTTCGAATGCCTGCGGAAGAGGTACGGAACCGCCCGTCCGGGTGACGGCGACCGTCACCCACGGCTGTCGTGATCCTGTGACAGAAGTGTGACCGCGGGGGGATCCGGCCGGGTGTTCCCGGTGCGGGGTTCCCCGCTTCCGGGTCAGGGCATAGCGTGACCGTATGGCACCCATTCCCACACCCCCGGCGGAACCCCACGACAGCCCGGACGCCTATGTCGGCCTCGCCGCGGACCGGGCCGAGCACCTCGCGCGGGAGCGCGGCTGGCCGACGGTGCGGGCGCTCCCGCCGGGCGCGATCATCACCATGGAGTACCGCGCGGGCAGGCTGAACTTCGAGGTGAAGGACGGTCTGGTGGCACGCGCCTGGAAGGGCTGACACACGCCACGGCCCCGGTTCCGACAGGGAACCGGGGCCGTGGCATGTGCGGTGGACGCTCCGCCCGTCAGGGGCGGGTCACGGGCGTCGTGCCGCGCGGGTGACGCTCCGGGTGCGGCGGGCGGCGGCTGCCGGCCGGCGTGACCGGGGAGCGCTCCGCGCGGGTGGTGTGCGGTCCGGGCGCCAGATAGGCGGGCGGCCGGGAGGCCGGACGGCCAGTGGGAACCGGGTCGGGCGCCGCGTCCGCACGGTCGGTGAGCGGCCTGAGCACGACGGGCCGGCCGACCGGCCCTCCGGCCGGCACCGCGCCGCGCCTGCGGTCCCGCCAGCGGGCGCGCAGATCGAAGATCCGCTCCTCCGCGCGGGCGATCAGCGGCTCGAACCAGGGCAGCGCGAGCAGGATCAGCAGGCCGGCGATCCAGCCCAGGACCACGTCGCTCAGCCAGTGCGTCCCGATGTAGACGGTGGACAGCCCCACGCCGAGCGAGGTCACCGCGGACACGGCCGACAGCCAGCGGCGGGCTCTCGGGGTGGAGGCCAGATAGGCCAGGATTCCCCAGGTCACCACGGCGTTGGCGGTGTGGCCGCTGGGAAATATATCGCCGCCGAGCCACATCTCGTTCGAGCCGATCTCGGTCGCGTAGTGCGGTCCGAGGCGCCCCATGCCGTACTTGGCGGCACCGACGGTGACGTTGAGCAGCAGCAGGGAGACGCCGAGGGCGAGCAGCGGACGCAGGGTGTGCTGCCGCCAGGAGCGCCAGCCCAGCCAGGCCGCGACCATCACGGCGGTGGGGCCGCGCTGGCCGAGCACCACGTAGTAGTCGACGAAGGCGTGGATCTCGGACCACTGCTGGTAGGGGCGGAAGAACATCACCTGCCAGTCCAGCCGGACCAGCCAGGAGGTGATCAGCACGGCCCACACGATCGCCAGATAGCAGACCAGGGCGGCGCCGAACAGCACCACCCGGTGCCGGCTCATTCGCGGCACGCCGATGTGAGCCGGCCGCTCCGGCTCACGATCCAGCCTCGCGAACACCCGGTCCAGACGGGTGGGCTTCCGTTCGGTACGCACCCAATCGACGTTACAGCGAGTGAGTGCGGAACCCCGTCGAATCAGCGGCTTTGTGATGACGATGTGATGTGGCATTCCTCTCAGGAAGGCCTTTATCGCGGATGAATCCGCAAACCCCGGATGCCGTGGACTTCAATTCCTTTGATCATTCCGGGGGAGGGTTTTATCGCGCTTATGAATTCGTTCACCGGGGGCTGGCGCGGAATTTCCCCGGCGCTCATCGGCCGTTCGGGCGGATCACGGCGGGCCGGAGCCGTTCAGCCAGAAGGCGCCGTACACCGCCGAGGCCGCCGCGACCGCCGCCACGACCGCGGCCGACCTGGGCGTACGCAGCCGGGCCAGTGCCAGGGCGAGGGGCAGCAGCAGGGGGAAGGCGGGCATCAGAAGCCGCGGTTTGGAGCCGAAGTAGCTCGACGCGCACAGGGCGAGCGCGGTGACGACCCCGGTGTACACCAGCAGCGGGAGCGGCTGGCGCCGCCGTACGCAGACGACGTACAGCCACACCACGAGGCCGACCCCGGCCACCAGCCCCAGACCCGCCAGGGCGGACGGGAACGACGTGAACCTGCCGGCCACGAAGCGGGCGAAGGCGTAGCCCCCGTCGAACCCGTTCCGCCATCCGGCCTGCACGTCGAGATATCCCAGCGGCCCGCCGCCGGTCCGGTGCCCGACCCACAGGACGTAACCGGCTGCTCCCAGGGGCGCGAGGAGCATGCCGAGCGCCCGGCGCAGGCGCACGCCGGGTGCATCCGGTCCGACGCGAGCGCCCTCCGGTGCCCGGACGCGCCGGTCGGCCGGGGGAGCACCGGCGCGTTCCGCGTCCCGCGCGCCGTGCTCCGGCGCCACGCTGCGGTCCCGCACGAAAGAGGCGGCGCCCGCCGCCCACACCGCCGCCACCACCGCCAGCCCCACCGGCCGGGTCAGCCCCGCGAGGCCCGCCAGGACGCCCGCCGTCACCCAGCGGCCGGTCAGCACGGCGTACAGCGACCACGCGGCGAGCGCGGTGAACAGCGATTCGCTGTACGCCATCGACTGCACGATCCCGACCGGCAGCACCGCCCACAGCAGCACCGCGCACACCCCGGCCCGGGGCCCGTACACGTGGTCGGCCACGGCGAAGATGCCCCAGGCCGCGGCGAGCGAGGCGAGCAGGGCGACCGCGAAGCCTGCGTCGGCATACGACAGCGGCGACACCGCCGCCCCCAGCTTCTCCAGCCACGGCAGCAGCGGGAAGAACGCCAGGTTGGAGTGCACGTCGCCGTTGGGCAGCCGCACCTCGTAGCCGTACCCCAGCTCGGCCACCCTCGTGTACCAGAGGGAGTCCCAGCGGGCGGTCAGCAGTGTGTACGCGTCCTTGCCGCGCGCCCCGCTCCACAGGGCCAGCACCGCCAGCCCCAGGGCGCGTACGGCGGCGTACCCCAGGAGCGCCGGGGCGGCCCGGCGCAGTGCCCCGGGCCGGGCCGGGGCGAGGCGCGTGTCGAGATCGTTCACCCGCCCGATTATCGACGCCGGGCGGAACCGGCAGGCCCGGCGGGGGAGCGGGCCGCGGCGGGGAAGTGGTGTACGCCACACGGATCGGCCCCGGCAGTGAGAGGTCCGCCACTCGACCCCGGCTCCCACTCGCGTACTCTGACGTGTCACTCGCCGTTCGTTGCGCGGGCCGGAGACCACCGCTCCTCTCCGGCCGAGTCGCGGGGGAGTCCCCACCCCCGTGAGCCCGCCGGTCGCGAGGGAACAGCTGGGAGGTACGTGTACATGTCCGGGACGACCACGGCCGCCGCCGCTTTGCGCCGTCGGGCGGCCGGGGCCGGTGCCAACCGCTGGGCGGTGCTGGTCGTCCTCTGCGCCAGCCTGCTGCTGGTCGCCGTGGACGCCACCGTGCTGCACGTGGCGGTCCCCGCCGTCACGGAGGACCTCAGGCCCGGCGCGATGGAGCTGCTCTGGATCGTCGACGCCTACCCCCTGGTCTGCGCCTCGCTGCTGATCCTCTTCGGCACCCTGGGCGACCGGGTCGGCCGCAGACGCGTCCTCCTGCTCGGCTACACCCTGTTCGGCGTCGCCTCCGCGGTGGCGGCCCTCGCGGACAACGCCCAGGTGCTGATCGCGGCACGGGCGCTGCTCGGCGTCGGCGGAGCGATGATCATGCCGGCGACGCTGTCGATCCTGCGCCAGGTCTTCCCGGACCGGCGCGAGCGCGCCCTGGCCATCGGCGTCTGGAGCGCGGTCGCCGCGGTGGGCGCGGCGGCCGGCCCGCTGCTCGGCGGCTTCCTGCTGGAGCACTTCTGGTGGGGCTCGGTGTTCCTGGTGAACATCCCGCTGATGCTGGTCAGCCTCCCGGTCGGACGGATCCTGCTGCCCGAGTCGAAGGGCGACAGCGACGGCCCCTGGGACGTGACCGGCGCGCTGATGGCGGCCGCCGGACTGTTCGCGCTGGTCCTCGGAGTGAAGCGGCTCGGCGGCGGCGAGGCCGCCGGCAGCCCGTGGACCGTACTGCCGCTGCTCGTGGGCGCCGGGCTGCTGGCCGCGTTCATGCGCCGGCAGCGGCGCCGCACGCATCCGCTGATCGACCTGCGGATGTTCGCCCGGCCGGCGTTCAGCACCTCGGTGGGCTGCATCGTGCTGGCGATGCTCGCGCTGGTCGGCCTGGAACTGATCGCCGCCCAGTACCTCCAGCTGGTGCTCGGGCTCTCCCCGCTGGAGACCGGACTGCGCCTGCTGCCGCTGACCGTCGCGGCGATGGCGGCCGGCCTGGCGGGCGCGCGGATGCTGCGCCGGTTCGGCCCGCGCCGCATGGTCTCCGCCGGCTTCTGTCTCACGGCCGCGGCGGTGGTGCTGCTGACCGGCATGGGCGGCCGGGACGACTGGCCGCTGCTGCTCGCCGGTTTCGTCCTGCTCGGCTTCGGCCTGGAGACCACGCTGTTCGGGGCGTACGAGTCGATGCTCAGCGAGGCGCCGCCGGAACAGGCCGGCGGGGCGGCCGCGATGGGCGAGACCTCCTACCAGCTGGGCGCCGGCATAGGCATCGCGCTCCTCGGGAGCGTGATGAACGCGGCCTACGCGCCCGGCCTCACCGGTGTCGCGGGGGTGCCCGCGTCGGCCTCCTCGGCGGCCTCGCACTCACTGGGGGAGGCCTACGAGGTGGCCGACCGGCTCGGCGGGCCCGCCGGTGCCGCCCTGCGGCACGCCGCGCGCCACTCCTTCGTGCACGGACTGCACGTGACCCTGCTGGTGAGCGCGGGTCTGCTGCTGGCCGGGGCGGCGATAGCGCTCAGACTGCCCCGGACGATGCAGTGCGAGACGCCGGCCGCCGAGGTGCCCGCGCAGCGGGAGGCCGTGGAGCCCCGCGCCGCCGGGGTGAAGGTGTGAGCCACGCCCTCCCGGCCCGGGGTGGACGCGCGGAAGACCGCGCCGTAGCGTCGCCCCAGTCTGACTAGCACCGCTAATCAACGGTCCCGGAGCAACCCCCGGAGGGTGCCCATGTCCGCGAAGCCGCCCGCCTTCGACCCCGCCGACCCCCTCGGCCTCGACGACCTGCTGGAGCCGGAGGACCTGGCCGTGCGGGACACCGTGCGCACCTGGGCCGCCGACCGCGTCCTGCCGTACGTCGCCGACTGGTACGAGAAGGGCGAGCTGCCCGGCATCCGGGAACTGGCGCGGGAGCTCGGCGGGATCGGCGCGCTCGGCATGTCGCTCGACGGCTACGGCTGCGCGGGCGCGAGCGCCGTGCAGTACGGGCTGGCCTGTCTGGAGCTGGAGGCGGCCGACTCCGGCATCCGCTCCCTGGTCTCCGTGCAGGGCTCGCTCGCCATGTACGCCGTCCACCGGTTCGGCAGCGAGGAGCAGAAGCGGCACTGGCTGCCCCGGATGGCCTCCGGCGAGGTCATCGGCTGCTTCGGGCTCACCGAGCCCGATCACGGCTCCGACCCCGGCTCGATGCGCACCCACGCCAAGCGCGACGGCGGGGACTGGGTGCTCAACGGGCGCAAGATGTGGATCACCAACGGCTCCGTGGCCGGCGTCGCCGTGGTGTGGGCGCGCACCGACGAGGGGATCCGCGGCTTCGTGGTGCCCACCGACGCCCCCGGCTTCTCGGCTCCCGAGATCAAGCACAAGTGGTCGCTGCGCGCCTCCGTCACCAGCGAGCTGGTCCTCGACGACGTACGGCTGCCCGCCGACGCGGTGCTGCCGGAGGTGACCGGGCTCAAGGGGCCGCTCGGCTGTCTCTCGCACGCCCGGTACGGGATCGTCTGGGGCGCCATGGGCGCCGCGCGGAGCTGCTTCGAGGCGGCGGTCGACTACGCGAAGTCGCGGGAGCAGTTCGGGCGGCCGATCGGGGGCTTCCAGCTGACCCAGGCCAAGCTCGCCGACATGGCGGTCGAACTGCACAAGGGGTTGCTGCTCGCCCACCATCTGGGGCGGCGGATGGACGCCGGCCGTCTGCGTCCCGAGCAGGTCAGCTTCGGGAAGCTCAACAACGTCCGCGAGGCGATCGAGATCTGCCGGACGGCGCGGACGGTCCTCGGCGCCAACGGAATCTCGCTCGAGTACCCGGTGATGCGGCACGCGACCAACCTGGAGTCCGTGCTCACCTACGAGGGCACCGTCGAAATGCACCAGCTCGTGCTGGGCAAGGCACTCACCGGACTCGACGCCTTCCGGTGAGCCCGCGCGGGGGCGGGGCCGGTGGGCGGCCCCGCCTCAGCTCTGGTTGAAGAAGCCGTCCGACCGGTGCGCGGCCGGCTCACCGCTGACCACCTCGGTGTCGGCCGGGCTGAGCAGGAACACCCGGTTCGACACCCGCTCGATGGAGCCGCGCAGACCGAAGATCAGGCCCGCCGCGAAGTCGACCACGCGCTTGGCGTCGCCGGCGTCCATGGCCGTGAGGTTCATGATGACGGGAACGCCCTCGCGGAACAGCTCACCGATGGCGCGGGCGTCCCGGAAGCTGTCCGGGGTGACCGTGCCGATCCGGCGGCCCCTCTCCTCGGCGACGTCCGCGGCCACCTTGACCCGCGGATCGGTGACCCAGGCCTCGCCGGGCTCGGTTCCGTCGGAGTAGTCGTCGTCGTAGTAACGCTCGTCTTCGTTGTCGTCGACGAGGCCAAGCCAGGCACTCGCCTTGCGTACCGATCCCATGGACGCCTCCTCTCACAGCGGTCTTTATCTGCTTCGCGCATCCCTATGGTCGTCCATGATGCGGACGTCGCGCCAAGTGGATAGACGCCGCGCGGGGGGTTTGTGACGGTACTGGTGCACAGCTGATCCGTCGAGAGTCCGGGTTTCCCAAGGGTCCTGGTGTAAACGGCTGCTGACTGTGAGTGAAATATGATTCTTCCCGGCGTACGGGTGATGAGGGGTGCGTACGGGTGAACGCGCCGGCCGGTACGATGCCGCCGCTCGACGTCGTACAACTGCACGGGGGAATGTCGTGTTCGGAATGGTCAGGCCGTGTCGGCACCGGCTCGGGGAGAAGCTCACCGCCCAGTGGATGGCCCATTTGTGCGGGCTCTGCCTCGCGTTGCGCGGGGACCACGGGCAGCTCGCGCGGATCGTCACCAATTACGACGGGCTCCTCATCTCCGTCCTGACGGAGGCTCAGTCCGCACGCCCCGACGACGGGCGGCGCACCGCGGGACCCTGCCCGCTGCGCGGGATGCGCACCGCCTCCGTCGCGCACGGTGAGGGCGCGCGGCTCGCGGCGGCCGTCTCCCTGGTGCTGGCCTCCGCCAAGGTGCGCGACCATGTCGCCGACGGTGACGGGCTGCTGGCGCGCAGGCCGGTGGCGCTCGCCGCGCGCCGGGTCGCGGCGGGCTGGGACCGGGCGGGGGCGCGGACCGGCGCCGACATCGGGTTCGACACCGCGGTCCTCGTCGACGCCGTGGACCGGCAGACGGGCATCGAGACCCTCGCCGGGCCCGGCACGCCGATCCTCACCGTCACCGAGCCGACCGAGACCGCCACTGCGGCGGCCTTCGCGCACACCGCCGTGCTGGCCGGCCGGCCGCGCAACGCCGTGCCGCTCGCGGAGGCCGGACGCCTCTTCGGGCGCCTCGCGCATCTGCTGGACGCGGTGGAGGACAAGGACGCCGACGCCGCCTCGGGCGCCTGGAACCCGCTCGCCGCCACCGGGACGCCGCTCGAGGAGGCCCGCCGGCTCGCCGACGACGCGGTGCACGGCATCCGGCTCGCGCTGCGCGAGGTCGAGTTCGCCGACGGCGGTCTCGCGCACCGGCTGCTCGTCCATGAACTCCCCAACTCCGTCAACCGCGCCTTCGGTACGGTCTCCTGTGCCCACGGATCCCATCCCTACGCGCCTCCCGGTGCTCCCGGTGGCCCCGGCGCCCCGATTCCTCCCGGGCCGCCGCGCCGCGACCGGCGCGGGCTGCTCGCCGGCTGCGCCGTGTGGCTGGGACTCGCCTGCACCTGCCAGCTGTGCTGCGGCACCTACGACGACCCCTGGAGCCGCGAGCCCAAGCAGGGGCCCTGCACCAACTGCGACTGCAGCGGGTGCGGCGACTGCTGCAACTGCTGCGAGTGCTGCAACTGCTGTGGTGAGGACGGTTGCTGCAGCGGCTGCGACTGCGGCTGCGACTGCTGACCGGGAGCCGGACGGAGCCGGGCGGACCGCCCGGAACCCGGCTAATCGGAGGGGCGAATTCCGGACAGCGGGTGAAGTGGTCGATCAATCGTCACGCAGGTGTGACCACCAGTAACGCTGACCCGCGGGCGGATCAAATCTCCTAGATGGTTCAAAGGTCGACGGCCAAAAGGCACCCTTGCGCCGAACGGTCGGTCGGCCGAATACTCGCTTCCCACAGCGCTTGTCAGGGGCACGGCGTGTTCGGAATCCGGGCATCCGTCTCCCTGGCTGCGCCTCACGGGCCCACAACCCCACGAGGGCCCCCTACTTCCTTTGTGGAGGAACGAGAAGTGAGGATCAAGCGCACCACCCCCAGCAGCGGCATCTCGAGACGGACTCGGCTGATCGCCGTATCCACCGGCCTCGTGGCCGCCGCCGCGATCGCGGTCCCCAGCGCGAACGCGTCCGACGCTCCCACCACCTTCAGTTCCGCCGAGCTCAAGAGTGTGAGCGGCTCGGTGCTGAAGGCCGATGTCCCGGGCACCGCCTGGGCCGTCGACAGCAAGACCAACCGGGTGCTCGTCACCGTGGACAGCACCGTCTCCCAGGCCGAGATCAACAAGATCAAGCGGCAGGCCGGGGACGACGCGGGCGCGATCACCGTCAAGCGCACCCCGGGCAAGATCAACAAGCTGATCCAGGGCGGTGACGCCATCTACGCGAGCAGCTGGCGCTGCTCCCTCGGCTTCAACGTCCGCAGCAGCAGCGGCGTCGAGTACTTCCTGACCGCCGGTCACTGCACCGACGGCGCGGGCACCTGGTACTCCAACTCCGCGCGCACCACGGCCATCGGCTCGACCGCCGGCTCCAGCTTCCCGGGCAACGACTACGGCATCGTCCGGTACACCGGCTCCGTCAGCCGGCCCGGCACCGCCAACGGCGTGGACATCACCCGTGCGGCCACCCCGAGCGTGGGCACCACCGTCATCCGTGACGGCTCCACCACGGGCACCCACAGCGGCCGGGTCACGGCGCTCAACGCGACCGTGAACTATGGCGGCGGCGACATCGTCTCCGGTCTCATCCAGACCACGGTCTGCGCCGAGCCCGGCGACTCCGGCGGCGCGCTCTACGGCAGCAACGGCACGGCGTACGGTCTGACCTCCGGCGGCAGCGGCAACTGCTCCTCCGGCGGCACGACCTTCTTCCAGCCGGTGACCGAGGCCCTGAGCGCCTACGGGGTCAGCGTCTACTAGGACCGGGTGCCGGGACCGGCCGCACCTCCGGTTCCGCGAGTCTCACCGCAGCCGGCAGCACCACGAGCCCCCGCACGGCAACCGCCGTGCGGGGGCTCGCCCTTGCGCGTGGCGGCGGTCGCGCGACCGGTGCGAAAGCAACGTCCGCCCGCCGCGGCCCGGTTCGATCCGGACCGGGAGGGGGCGAATTCAAGCCAAGGGTGCGGGGCGCCGACCGTACCGCCTGTTACCCCTCCGTAGCGTTTGCAGAATGAACGGCCCTGCGTGTCCATGACCTGTCAGGACATAGGGGGCGCACGGCCGTTGTCGTACGCGCGTCCTGAAGTCGACCTTGTGTGCTCCCCGCGGCGTTCGGAAGAGTAGGCGCCGTTCGACCGGCACGGGCGTGGCTTCTTTCGTGTTCCGCCCCCGTCGCCGTACGCCTTCCGGTCCGGCGGGGTCCCCACAACCTCCCGGGCCGTCCCCCCACAGGAGGACGTGAGTTGAAGCACCGACGCATACCCAGGCGCCGTGCGGTCATGGCGGGTGCGGGCATCGCCGCGCTGGCCGCGGGCGCGGCCACCTTCCAGACTGCGAACGCCAGTGAGCCGCCGGCGGACGCCGCCCCCCGGACCCTCTCGGTCCAGGCGGCCGGAAAGCTCGCCTCGACGCTCGCCCAGGACCTGGGCGCCGACGCGGCGGGAACGTACTACGACGCGAAGAGCAAGTCCCTCGTGGTGAACGTGCTCGACGAGGCCGCCGCCGAGACCGTCGAGTCGGCCGGCGCCGAGGCGAGAGTCGTGGCGAACTCCCTCGCCGCGCTGAAGGGCGCGCACACCACCCTGAAGCAGGACGCCACCATCCCGGGCACCTCCTGGGTGACCGACCCGACCACCAACAAGGTCGTCGTCACCGCGGACCGCACGGTCTCGGAGGCCGAGTGGGCCAAGCTGACCAAGGTCGTCGACGGGCTGGGCGCCAAGGCGGAACTCCAGCGCACCGAGGGCGAGTACAAGCCCTTCGTCGCGGGCGGCGACGCCATCACCGGCAACGGCGGGCGCTGCTCGCTCGGCTTCAACGTGACCAAGGGCGGCGAGCCGCACTTCCTCACCGCCGGGCACTGCACCGAGGGGATCTCCACCTGGTCCGACTCCTCGGGCAGCGTGATCGGCGAGAACGCGGACTCCAGCTTCCCGGGCGACGACTACGGTCTGGTCAAGTACACCGCCGACGTGGCCCACCCGAGCGAGGTGAACCTCTACGACGGCTCCACGCAGGCGATCTCCGGCGCCGCCGAGGCCACCGTCGGCATGCAGGTCACCCGCAGCGGTTCCACCACCCAGGTGCACTCCGGCACGGTCACCGGCCTGGACGCCACCGTGAACTACGGCAACGGCGACATCGTCAACGGCCTGATCCAGACCGACGTCTGCGCCGAGCCCGGCGACAGCGGCGGCTCGCTCTTCTCGGGCAGCAGCGCGGTCGGCCTCACCTCCGGGGGCAGCGGCGACTGCACCTCGGGCGGCGAGACCTTCTTCCAGCCGGTGACGGAGGCCCTGTCGGCCACCGGTACGCAGATCGGCTGAACGCACCCCCTTCACGGACGTCCCGTTCCTCCGTCACGGAGGGGCGGGACGTCCGTCTTCGTGCCGCAGCGCCGACGCCAGCAGGGTGACGGCGCCGCCCGCCACGGCCCACGCGGACAGGACCAGCAGTGAGGCGGTCACGTCCCTGCCCCCGAAGTACGCGATCGAGCGGGCCGTCCAGGTGCCCGCGCCCGGTGGCAGCGCCGGACCGACGGCCGCCCAGAACGGCGGGAGCAGCGGAGGCGGCAGCGCGCCGCCCGCGCTCGGGTTGCCCAGGATCACCACGAGCAGGATGGCCGCTCCGATGCCGACGACCCCGAGGGTGGCCTGCAGGGCGAGCGTGGCGGCCCCCACGGCGAAGGTGACCAGCGCGCCCAGCCCCCACAGGGCCGCGAACCCGCCCGGCAGCGCGTCCAGTGCCGGCCCGACGATGAGGGCGCCGCCGAGTCCCCCGGCGAGCGCGACCAGGGCCATGGTGCCGAGCCGGATCACCGCGCGCCGCGGAGTGGACGCCCGGGCGCCCGCGCTGATCGCCAGGATCGCCGCGCACAGATAGCCGCCCACGCACCAGCCCACCACCACGTAGAAGGACGAGAGCCCGTTTGCGTCCCCGGCGGAGGCCGGAGCGACGTCGACGACCCGCAGGGCGCGCCCCCCGGACTTCTCCACGCCGGTGAGCAGCCGCTCCAGGGCGGTGGCCAGCGAGGTGCCGCCCCCGGTGGCGACGAGCAGCGTGTCGGTGGTCCCTCCGGGGTCGAGGACCAGCGCGCCGTCGATCTCCCGGTCCCTGATCCGCTCGCGCGCGGCGGCCGCGTCGGGCACCGCGCGCGGGTCCAGCGGCGAGCCGGACAGCCGCTCCAGCCGGTTCACGGTCCGCTCGGCCGCGGCCGGGGGCCCGGCGACCCCGAAGGGCGCGTCCCGCAGCTTCGGGTGGTGCAGGGCGCCCACGTAGGAGGCGATGAACAGCAGCTGGAGCGCGATCACGCCGAGCACGAGCAGGGTGGCCCGTGGGGTGACGGCGTCCCGCACCTCGCCGAGGAACGAGACCGGGCGAGGACCGGCGCCGGCGCTCTGCGTCATGTCCCCACGGTCCGGGGAAGCGGGCGTTTGCGCAGGTGGGAAGGGGCCGAACGGATGTCGCACACGCATTCGAAAATTGGTCTATGGTGGGGGTGAAGTAGTTGGAACAGTTGTTCGAGAGTCGGTCGGGGCTCACGAGTGCGGGAGGTGCGTGTGCCGGGTTTCACGCATCTGCACACCGTCTCCGGATTCTCCCTGCGCTACGGCGCGTCCCATCCGGAGCGGCTGGCCGAGCGCGCCTCGGAGCGGGGCATGGACGCCCTCGCGCTCACCGACCGCGACACCCTCGCCGGCTCCGTCCGCTTCGCCAAGGCCTGCGCGAAGGCCGGTGTCCGCCCGCTGTTCGGCGCGGAGCTCGCGGTGGCCGGCCCCGCGCCGGCGGCGCCCGGGGAGGGGACCGTACGGCGGGACCGCCGCCGCACCCCGGTGCGCGGCGGCGCCTTCGTCGACGAGTCTGCGCCGCGCGTCACCTTCCTCGCCCGGGACGGCGCCCGCGGCTGGGCCGACCTGTGCCGCCTGGTCTCCGCCTCCCACACCGGGGACGGGCTCCCGCGGCTGCCCTGGGAGGACAACCGCGCCGACGGCCTGACCGTCCTCCTCGGCCCCGACTCCGACGTGGGCCGGGCCCTCGTCGCGGGCCGCCCCGACCGCGCCGCCCGGCTGCTCGCCCCCTGGCGGGAGGTCTACGGCGACGCCCTGCGCCTGGAGACCTTCTGGCACGGCCGCGCGGGCACCGGCCCCGGCTCGCTGCGGCTGGCCGCCCGCACCCTGGGCTTCGCCGCCGAACAGCGCGTCCGGCCCGTGCTCAGCAACGCCGTCCGCTACGCCGACCCGGGGCTCGGCCCGGTCGCCGACGTCCTGGACGCCGCCCGCCGGCTGGTCCCCGTCGACCCGGCCAAAGGGCTGGACTCCGGTGAGGCCTGGCTCAAGGAGCAGGGCGCCATGCGGGAGGCGGCCGAGCGGATCGTGGAGGCCGCGGGCTTCCGGCGCGAGGCGGCCGCGCGGCTGCTGGAGCAGACGCAGGCCACGGCCGCCGAGTGCCTGGTCGACCCCGAGGACGACCTCGGCATGGGCAGCGTCCACTTCCCCGAACCGCACCTCGTCGGCGCCGGCCGCCGTACCGCCCAGCGGGCGCTGGCCTCCCGCGCGGCGGCGGGCATGGTGCTGCACGGCTACGCCGGCCGCCGGGAGTACTGGGAGCGGATGCACCGCGAGCTGGACATCATCGCCCACCACGGCTTCGCCTCCTACTTCCTCACCGTCTCCCAGGTCGTCGACGACGTACGGCACATGGGCATCCGGGTCGCCGCGCGGGGCTCCGGCGCCGGCTCCCTGGTCAACCACCTCCTCGGCATCGCGCACGCCGACCCGGTCGAGCACGGGCTGCTGATGGAGCGCTTCCTGTCCAAGGAGCGGGTCGTGCTGCCCGACATCGACATCGACGTGGAGTCCGCGCGGCGTCTGGAGGTCTACCGCGCGATCATCGGCCGGTTCGGCGCCGAGCGGGTCGCCGCGGTCGCCATGCCGGAGACCTACCGGGTGCGCCACGCCGTCCGGGACGTCGGCGCGGCGCTGTCGATGGACCCGGACGAGATCGACCGGATCGCCAAGTCCTTCCCGCACATCCGCGCCCGCGACGCCCGCGCGGCGCTCGAGGAACTCCCCGAACTGCGGCGGCTGGCGGGGGAGAAGGAGAAGTACGGCAGGCTGTGGGAGCTGGTCGAGGCGCTCGACGCGCTCCCGCGCGGCATCGCCATGCACCCCTGCGGCGTCCTGCTGTCCGACGCGTCCCTGCTGACCCGTACGCCGGTCATGCCGACCAGCGGCGAGGGCTTCCCCATGGCGCAGTTCGACAAGGACGACGTCGAGGACCTCGGGCTGCTCAAGCTCGACGTGCTGGGCGTGCGGATGCAGTCGGCGATGGCGCACGCGGTCACCGAGGTGGAGCGGGCGACGGGGGAGCGGATCGACCTGGACGCGGTGCCGGAGGGCGATCCGGCGACGTACGGGCTGATCCGGTCCACCGAGACGCTCGGCTGCTTCCAGATCGAGTCCCCGGGCCAGCGGGACCTGGTCGGGCGGCTCCAGCCGTCCACCTTCCACGACCTGGTCGTGGACATCTCCCTCTTCCGGCCCGGCCCGGTCGCCGCCGACATGGTGCGTCCGTTCATCGAGGCGCGGCACGGACGGGCGCCGGTGCGTTATCCGCACCCGGACCTGGAGGAGTCGCTGAAGGGGACGTACGGGGTCGTCGTCTTCCACGAGCAGGTCATCGACATCGTCTCGGTCATGACCGGTTGCGGACGCGGCGAGGCGGACCGGGTGCGGCGCGGGCTGTCCGACCCGGAGTCGCAGGGGCGGATCAAGGTCTGGTTCGCCCAGCACGCGGCGGCCCGCGGCTATGACGCGGAAACGATTCAGCGCACCTGGGAGATCGTCGAGGCCTTCGGGTCCTACGGCTTCTGCAAGGCGCACGCGGTCGCCTTCGCCGTACCGACCTACCAGTCGGCGTGGCTGAAGGCGCACCACCCGGCCGCCTTCTACGCCGGGCTGCTCACCCATGACCCCGGGATGTACCCGAAGCGGCTGCTGCTGGCGGACGCGCGGCGGCGCGGGGTGCCGGTCCTGCCGCTGGACGTGAACAAGTCGGGGGTCGCCCACAGGATCGAACTGGTGTCTGAATCAAAGGAGTCGAAGGAGGTGTGGGGACTGCGGCTGGCGCTCTCCGACGTGCACGGCATCAGCGAGTCCGAGGCCGCCCGGATCGCCGGGGGGCAGCCGTACGCCTCCCTGCTCGACTTCTGGGAGCGGGCCCGGCCCAGCCGTCCGCTCGCCGGACGCCTCGCCCAGGTCGGCGCGCTGGACGCGTTCGGCGCCAACCGCCGTGACCTGCAACTCCACCTGACCGAACTGCACCGGGGCGCCCGCGGCGGACGGGGCGACCAGCTGCCTTTGTCCGGCGGCCGCAGGACCGCCCCGGCCGGACTGCCCGACCTCACCCCGCCGGAGCGGCTCAGCGCCGAACTGGGCGTGCTGTCCATGGACGCCTCACACCATCTGATGGACGACCACGCCACCTTCCTCGAGGAGCTCGGCGTGGTCTCCGCGCGGCGGCTGCGCGAGACCCGGCACGGGGAGACGGTGCTGGTCGCGGGCGCCAAGGCGGCCACCCAGACCCCGCCCATCCGCTCCGGCAAACGGGTCATCTTCTCCACCCTGGACGACGGCACCGGCCTGGTCGACCTCGCCTTCTTCGACGACTCCCACGACGCCTGCGCCCACACCGTCTTCCACTCCTGGCTGCTGCTGGTGCGCGGGGTGGTGCAGCGCCGCGGACCGCGCAGCTTCAGCGTGGTCGGCTCCGCCGCCTGGAACCTCGCCGACCTGCTGGAGATCCGCCGCGAGGAGGGACTGGAGGGCGTCGCCGCGCGGCTCGCCGGGCCGGCCGGCGCCGGTCCCGGGGCGTCCGGCGACGACGGCGGGGGTCCGGCCCGCAGCAGGCTCGCCGGTTCGGACGGACGGCCCGCGCCGGCCGGTTCCGCCGCCCGGGACCCGATGGAGGACCGGACGATCCGCATGCCCACGGGGTACGAGATGCACCCCTGGGCCGATCTGCGCCCCGCGGGCGAAGGGCCCGCGGTGGGAAGGAAGTTGTGGCACCAGAGCCCGGGGAGTGCGGGATGACTGTCCTCTGTGTACGTTTTCTGCTGCCTCCGATGTACGAGGCCGCCCTGCCCCGGCTGCTCGGCCTGCTGGAGGAGTTCACCCCCGTCGTGCAGGCCCTGCCGCCGGACGGGGCGCTGGCCGATCTGCGCGGCGCGGAAAGGTACTTCGGGCGCACCGCCCTCGAACTGGCCTCGGTGATCCGGGTCCGCGCCCTCGCCCTGCACGGCGTCGACTGCGTGATCGGCGCCGGGCCCGGCCCGATGCTGGCCCGTATGGCCCTGCGGGACGCCCGGCCGGGGCTGACCCGCGCGGTGCCCGAGGACGAGGTGCGGGAGTTCCTCGCCGGCCGGCCCGTCGCCGCGCTGCCCGGCGTCGGCGCCCGGACCGCCCGCACGCTGTGCGAGTACGGCCTGGACACCCTCGGCCGGGTCGCCGCCGCCCCGCTGTCCACGCTCCAGCGGCTGATCGGGGCCAGGGCCGGGCGGGAACTGCGGGAGAAGGCGAACGGCGTCGACCGCGGCCGGGTCGTCCCCAACGCGGTCTCCCGCTCCCTGGCCACCGAACGCCCCTTCACCCGCGACGAACTGGACCCCGGCCGGCACCGCCGCGCCCTGCTCTCGGCCGCCGAGGAACTGGGCGCCCGGCTGCGCGCCGTCGACAAGGTCTGCCGGAGCCTCACCCTCACCGTGCGCTACGCCGACCGGTCCGCCACCACCCGCACCCGCACCCTCCCCGAGCCGACCGCCCACTCGGCCGCGCTCGTCGGGGCGGCGTACGGCCTGTACGAGGCGCTCGGTCTGCAGCGTGCCCGGGTGCGCGTGATCGCCCTCCGCGCGGAGGGGCTCGACCCCGCCGAGCAGGCGTCCCACCAGCTCACCTTCGACCCGGTGGACGAGAAGGTGCGCCGGCTGGAGGAGGTCGCGGACCGCGCGCGGGCCAAGTTCGGCCCCCGCGCGGTGATGCCGGGGACCCTGGCCGCGTAGGGCCGCTCACTCAGTTGGCCCACGGCGGCACGACGCGCGTGCCGTCGGCCAGGGTCGCCTCCAGGCCGCGGGAGGCGGTGACCCAGGAGACGGCGACCTCGGTGGCCGGGTTCTCGACGGCGAGGGTCGCACCCGGGTTGATGATCACCGTGTCGCCGGCGGTGACGCGGTGGGTGGTGCCGTCGAGGGTGATCAGCAGTTCGCCGGCGAGCAGATGGAAGATCTCCTCCCGGCTGACGGTGTGCGCGGGCGCCCGGGTCCCGGCGGGGATCTCGCCCCGCCAGGCGCACAGCTCCTCGCTGCCGGTCGAGGGGGCGGCGTACGAGACGAAGCGGGCGCCGTGCATCTCATGGACGACGGCGTCGGACGGGCGGACCACGGGCATGACGGGGACCTCTCGGTAGTCAAGTAGCTTGACCATATGGTCAGTCTCCTTGACCATTTCGTCAAGGTGCTTGAATTCCTCCGTGCAGAACTCCGAGGCCATGGCCCTGTCCGCCGCCCTGCTCGCCGTCGCGGGCGAGCTCACCCGGCGCATCAACGACGGGGTGGTCGCCCGTGGCTTCGAGGGGATACGGCCCGCGCACGGGTTCGCCTTCGCCCGGCTCGCCCCGGACGGCGCGACGGTCACCGACCTCGCGGTCCACCTCGGGGTGACCAAGCAGGCCGCGAGCCAGCTCGTCGACGAGCTGGTGCGCAAGGGGTACGCCGAGCGGCGCCCGCACCCCGGCGACGCGCGGGCCCGGCTGGTGGTGCTGACCGGGGCGGGGTGGGCCTGCACCCGGGCGGCCGAGGAGGCGGCGGCGGAGGCCGTGCGGGCCTGGAGCGAGGTGCTGGGGGAGGCGGAGACGCGCGCGCTGGCGGAACGGCTGCTGCGTATCGCGCCCAACGGGGCGATCCGTCCCGCTTGGTGACCTGTTGTCAGCGGCGCGCCCACGTCCGCCGGTTGACTCCGGAAGTTTTTACCGACGCGTAACTTCCCCCTTTTGCTACTCGCCCGTAACTTGACGAGTGAACAGCATCCTCGTGATCCGGATCACAGGGCGTAAGGACCCCCACCCCTTTCCCCGCGTCGCAAGGAGATCACCCGATGCTGCCCTGGAAGCGACTGATCAGACCGCTGGCCGCACTGCTGCTGGCCGCGGGCGTCACCCTCCCCGCCGCCGCCGGCGCCCAGGCCGCGGGCGCGCCGTCCAGCGGCTGGAACGACTACTCCTGCAGGCCCTCCGCCGCGCATCCCCGCCCCGTCGTCCTGGTCCACGGCACCTTCGGCAACTCCGTCGACAACTGGCTGGGCCTCGCGCCCTATCTGAAGGCCCGCGGCTACTGCGTCTACTCCCTCGACTACGGACAGCTTCCCGGCGTCCCCCTTTTCCACGGCCTCGGCCCCACGGAGAAGTCCGCCGAACAGCTCGACGCCTTCGTCGACAAGGTGCTCGCCGCCACCGGCGCCGCCGAGACCGACATCGTCGGCCACTCCCAGGGCGGCATGATGCCGCGCTACTACCTCAGGTTCCTCGGCGGAGCCGACGAGGTGAACGCGCTGGTCGGCATCGCCCCCAGCAACCACGGCACCACCCTGAACGGCCTCACCCGGCTGCTGCCCCACTTCCCCGGCGCGGAGGACCTGCTGAGCGAGGCCACCCCCGCACTCGCCGACCAGATCGCCGGCTCGGCCTTCCTCACCAAGCTCAACGCGGGCGGCGACACCGTGCCCGGCGTCCGCTACACCGTCATCGCCACCCGGTACGACGAGGTGGTCACGCCCTACCGCAGCGGCTATCTGACCGGGCCGAACGTGCGCAACGTCCTGCTCCAGGACCTGTGCCCGCTCGACCTGTCAGAGCACCTGGCGATCGGGCTGTTCGACCGGGTCGCCTTCCACGAGGTGGCCAACGCCCTCGACCCGGCCCACGCCAGGCCCACCACCTGCGCCTCCGCCTTCAGCTGACCCGTGCGGGCGACGGAACGCCCAGGGGCCCTGTCCGGCCTGAGCCGCCGGACAGGGCCCCGAGCCGGTTCAGCGGCCGTGCCGGGCGCCCGCCGTGCGCCGGCGGGCGGAGGCGAACAGCGCCGCCGAGCCGAGCGCCAGCGCCGCGGCGCCGCCGATCATCAGGTACGCGGTGTTGCCGTCGCCGCCGGTCTCCGCGAGATTCCGCGAAGCGCCGGCCGCCGTGGGCCGGTTGTCGGTGGTGCCGTCACCGGCGACGGCACCGGTTCCGTCCGCGCCGGCGTCCGCCGCGGCCGGCTCCGCCGTGGTGGCGGGGTCGTCGTCGCCGTGCCCGTGGTTCTCGACGGTCGACTTCGCGGCGCCGTCCTCGATCTGCTCCTCGGACGGGGCGTAGGCGGTGGGCGCGGGGACGGCGGCCTCCTCGGGGGTGTCGCCCGAGTCGGCGGCGGCACCGTCGCCCGCCCCCGCTCCGGCCGCCGGGGCTCCGCCGCCGAACGTGACGTCCGAGCAGGAGTAGAAGGCCTCGGGGCTGTCCGACCGCTGCCAGACCGCGTACAGCAGCTGCTTGCCGGAGCGCTCGGGGAGGGCCCCGGAGAAGGTGTAGAAGCCGCCCGACGCGGCGGGGTCGGTGGAGGTCGCCACCGGGTTCGCGAGATCCAGGTCGTCCCAGGCCAGCGGCTGCGACGGGTCGTAGCCCGGCTTGGTGATGTACACCTTGAAGGTCCCCTTGTGCGGGGCGGTCACGCGGTACTTGAAGGTGTACGAGCCGCTGCTCACGCTGGTCGCCGGCCAGTCGGCGCGGGCCAGGTCGAGCCCCTTGAACGTGTCGTCGCCGGCGCTGCACAGCCTGCCGTCGGGTATCAGCTCCTGGTGGCGTCCGCCCGCGTCGCCGATGCGGATGCCGTTCCAGTCGTACAGCGCCTGGGTGCCGCCGGCCGCGACCGCCGCTTTGCACGCCGCCGAATCCGGGCTCTCCGGGCCCTCGGCGTAGCACTGCGAGACCCGGCTGACCGGGTCGCCCATCGAACCGTGCGCGGACGCCGGCGCGGCGGACAGCCCGGTCAGGGCGAGCGGGACGAGACCGACGGCGGCGACAGCGGCCTTGCGGCGTGCGGGCATGGGGCAGCAACTCCTCGACAACGATCACTGGATCGGGGTGGGGGGTGGTGAATCCCGTGGGGGTGGCTCAGAAACTAGCCCCCCTGACCGGTGAAATCGCCTGTCCGAGGCCGCGGAGGGAGATCCTTATGGCCGCGTTAAGGGAGTGCTCAGGCTGGGATCAGGTAGGTACCGTGCGCGGCATGACAGACGGGCGGATCCGCCCGGCCGTCGCCGCCGACGTCGACCGGATCCACTACCGCGAGCGGCCGGGCTGAGCCCCGTGCCGCGGGGGCGGTCAGCCGTCGGGCCACCAGGTGCGGGCGATGTCCTTGCGGACCTCCGGTCGTCCCGCGGGACGTTCCTCGGCCTCCTCACGGGCCCGGCGGGCGTCGCTCTTCCTCGGGGGCTTCTGCACGGTGACACGGCGCATGGCTGCCTCCTTCGGGGTCCACCGGGTTCCGCGTTCTCACGGAGGCAGACCTTTCGGGGGAGAGTTCCTCATCGGTCCCGTTCTGTCTGTGGCCGCTGTCACGAATCGATTGTCAGTGGGAGGTGTCACTCTGGGGTCATGGCCATCCGAGACGGTGACGGGACGGGTACGGACGGTGTCGACTGGGACGCGGCGGCCGCCTCCTTCGACGAGGAGCCGGACCACGGGCTGCGCGACCCCGAGGTGCGCGCCGCCTGGGCCGAGCGGCTGCGGGACTGGCTGCCCGAGCGGGCCGGAGACGTCCTCGACCTCGGCTGCGGCACCGGCAGCCTGGCCCTCCTCGCGGCGGGGCAGGGGCACCGGGTGACCGGCGTCGACCGCTCCCCGGCCATGGTGGCGCTCGCCCGGGAGAAGCTCGCCGGACGGGACGCCGTGTTCCTCGTCGGCGACGCGGCGGCACCCCCGGTCGGTGAGGAGCGCTACGACACGGTCCTCGTCCGGCACGTGCTGTGGACGCTGCCCGAACCGGACCGGGCGCTGCGGCACTGGCGCGACCTGCTCCGGCCGGGAGGCCGGCTGGTGCTGGTCGAGGGGGTGTGGGGGACGGTGAGCCCGGTCGGCATATCCGCCGGCCGGCTCACCGCCCTCCTGGCACCGCTCGGCGGGCGGGTGCGCGTGCAGCCGCTGTCCGGGGACCGCGCGCTCTGGGGCCGGGACGTGGACGACGAGCGCTACGCGGTGGTCGCGGTCCCGGACTGACCCGGCGGGCTCAGGCCAGCAGCGCGCCGAACCCGCCCTCGCGGGCCCGTGCGTCCAGTTCGTCGAGGGCGGCCACCGCGGCGGCCGCCGCCTCGGGGTCCCTGGTGAGCAGACCGCTCGCCGCGAACTCGTCCTCGTCCAGCCGCCGTATGTCGGCGCCGTCCGCGGAGACCCACAGGTCCAGGTCGAGATCCTCGACGACCAGCCGGCCGGCGGAGAGCTCGGCCGGGCGGGTGATGTCGCAGTAGTGGCCCTTGAGGGTGCCGTCGGCGGCGCGGACCTCCTTGACCGAGTACCACCGGTCGCGCCAGTAGTGCTCCGTGAACATGTCGCCGGGTTCGAAGCGGACGAAGCCGAAGTCCCGTACCCCCTCGCCCGCCCAGGGGGCGCGCACGGTGGCCCGGACGCCGTCGTCGGCGAGGAGTTCGGCCGGGTAGCGGATCTTCATCCGCCCCGCCTTGACGAGCACGACCTCCACCCGGGCCGGTCCGTTAGCCGAGTGCGCGGACATACCGCACCTCCGTTCCGCAGATCTCGTACCCGAACCACTTGTTGATCGCGATCATCGGCCCGTTCCCGGTGTCGTTGCCCGTGAACGCCTCCGAGTACCCGGCCGCGCGGGCGCGATGCAGGGAGTCGTTCTTGGCGAGCTTGGCCAGGCCCCGGCCGCGGTGGGCTCGGGCGGTGCCGGTCATGACCGTGGCGTACCGGGTGGCGCCGTCCGTGCGGGCCGCGGTGAACGCGGCGGGGCGGCCGTCGACCAGCGCCACCGTGGTCAGCGCGGGGCTGAACAGCGGGTGCCGCCAGGTCTCCTCCAGCCAGGCCTCGTAGTCCGTGAACTCGGTTTCGACGTCGCTCGGTTCGTCCGCCGTCGTCTCCGCGTCCAGCTCGAACAGCGGGCGCGGGTCGGCGGCGAAGTCCGAGCCCGGGCGCAGTTCCACGCCCGGCGGCGGGTCCTGGAGCGGGGGCAGGGCGCCGTTCGCCAGGTCCAGGCGGAAGAAATGGGCGGAGCGGCTCGCCCCGTAGCCGTGCCGTTCCGCGAAGGCGCGGTTGCCCGGACGGTCCACCACCCAGGCGAACAGCCGGGTCGCCCCGTGCGCCGCCAGATGCTCCTCGGCGGCACGCACGAGCAGCGTCCCGGCGCCCCGGCGGGTGTGCCCGGGGTGCACGTACACGTTGATGTTGCCCTGGCCCGGCTCGGCGCTCTCGTGGGTCAGATGCACCTGCGCCGTGCCGATCACCTCGCCGTCGGCCTCGGCCACCAGCGGGCGGTAGTGGGCGTCGGGGTGGAGCCGGGTCAGGTCGTGGACCAGGGACTCCGGGGTGACGAGGAGGAAAGGCAACGCGGCGTGCCGGACACGGGCGAAGCCCTCGAGGTCGGCGCGGGCGTCGGCGCGGAGATCGCGGACGGTGACGGTCATGGAGGCGCACGCTACGGGGGCCGCGCCCGGGGCGCCTCTCATTTTCCGCCCGGGTGCGCGACAATCGGGCCGTGACCCTGAAGATCCGGATCGACGACGGCACGCCCCCGTACGAGCAGGTGCGGGCGCAGATCTCCGAGCAGGCACGGTCGGGCGCGCTGCCCGTGGGATACCGGCTGCCCACGGTGCGGGGACTGGCCGAGACGCTCGGCCTCGCCGCGAACACGGTGGCCAAGGCGTACCGGGCGCTGGAGGCCGACGGGGTGATCGAGACACGGGGGCGCAACGGGACGCTGATCGCCGCGGCGGGTGCGGCGGCGGAGCGGGAGCTGGCCTCGGCGGCGCAGGAGTTCGCCGCGAGGGCGCGGCGGCTGGGCTGCTCGGAGGAGGAGGCGGTGGCCGCGGTGCGGGACGCACTGCGTGCGGTGTACCGGTGAGCGGGGGCGCCGTCGGGGCGGGGCTGCCGCGTCCGGTGCGGGCGCGTCGTGGCTGGTCGCGCCCGCGCGGCGGAGCCGCATGTCCACTCAGCCCCGCGCCTCTGGGGGGGCGGGGTCCGCTGTCATGGCGGGTTGGTCAGGGCTGTGGGGGTTCGGGGGACGGGGCGGGGGGTGGTGCGGGCCAGGCGGGCGAACAGGGCCGCGTCGGTCACCGCCGCCGCGTTCTGGTCGTTGTTGAAGTAGGCGTGGACGTCCGCCTCCGGGGGCCAGGCGGTCGTGACGCGGTGGAGCCAGGTGCGCAGGGACTGGCGGCCGTAGTGCGGCCAGGGGTGCGCGCGGCCCTGGTGGAAGCGGACGTAGCCCCAGTCGGCGGTGCGCCACAGCGGGGTCGCCGGCCGGCCCAGGACGTCGGCCCAGCACAGGGCCGCGCCCCGCGACTCCAGCACGGCCCGCACCTCGGGCGTCCACCAGGACGGATGGCGCGGCTCGACCGCCACCCGGACCGACTCCGGGAAGCGGCGCAGACAGGCGTGCAGCAGCGCGGGATCGGCCTGGAGCGTGGGCGGGAGCTGGAGCAGGACCGGGCCGAGCCGGTCGCCGAGCCCGGCGGCCCGGCTCATCAGCCGCTCCACCGGCTCCTCGGGCTCCCGCAGCCGTTTGACGTGGGTCAGATACCGGCTCGCCTTGACCGCGACGACGAACCCCGGCGGGGTGCGCTCCCGCCAGGACTCGAAGGTCTCCCGGGACGGCAGCCGGTAGAAGGCGTTGTTGATCTCGACGGTGGCGAACCGCGCCGCGTACTCCTCCAGCCAGAGCCGCACCGGAAGCCCGGCCGGATACAGCACCCCGCGCCAGTCCTTGTACTGCCACCCCGACGTTCCGACGAACAGGGTCATACGGCCATCAAACACCTACAGGTACAGACCCGCTTCCGCGTCGCCCCGGGGTTCCGGCAGGGACGTCGGGGAGGTACCCCGGCGCAGGGCGTACAGCTCGGCCAGGGTCGCGCCCTCCCGGCCGACGCCGCCGTCCTCGTGGCCCAGCCAGCCCACCGCCTCCGCACGGGTCAGCCTGCCCACCTCGATCCGGGCGAGGCAGCGGCCCGGGCGGACCACGGCCGGGTGCAGGCGCTCCAGGTCCTCGTTGGTGGTGACCCCCACCAGGACGTTGCGGCCCTGGCCGAGCAGACCGTCCGTCAGGTTCAGCAGCCGTGACAGGGCCTGACCCGCGGTGTGCTTGGCCTCGCCGCGGATCAGCTCGTCGCAGTCCTCCAGGAGCAGCAGCCGCCAGCGGCCCTTGCCCGCCGCGTCCTCCTCGCCGATCGCGATGTCCATCAGATAGCCGACGTCGCTGAACAGCCGCTCGGGGTCCAGGACGCAGTCCACCTGGCACCAGTCCCGCCAGGACCTGGCCAGCGTGCGCAGCGCGGAGGTCTTGCCGGTGCCCGGCGGGCCGTGCAGCAGGAGCAGCCGGCCCGAGATGTCCTCGGGCGTGGTCTTCATCAGGCGGTCCATCGCGTCCGCCACCGGCGCGGTGTAGTTGGGCCGGACCTCCTCCCAGGTGCCCGCCGAGATCTGCCGGGTGGTGCGGTGCGGACCCCGGCGCGGGGAGACGTACCAGAAGCCCATGGTGACGTTCTCCGGCTGCGGTTCGGGCTCGTCGGCCGCGCCCTCGGTGGCTTCCTCAAGGACGAGCGCCGCCAGTTCCTCGCTGATCGCGGTGACCGTGACGTCGGCGCCCCGGTTCCAGCGGGAGACCAGCAGCGTCCAGCCGTCGCCCTCGGCCAGGGTGGCGCTGCGGTCGTCGTCCCTGGCGAGCCGCAGCACCCGCGCGCCCGCGGGCAGCAGGCTCGCGCCGGAGCGCACGCGGTCGATGTTGACGGCGTGCGAGTACGGCTGCTCGCCCGTCGCGAAGCGGCCGAGGAACAGCGCGTCGACGACATCGGACGGGGAGTCGCTGTCGTCGACGTTGAGCCGGATCGGCAGTGCGTCGTGCGGTTGCGCGGACATGCCGCCATGATCGGTCACCCGGGCGTCGCGCGCACCCCGTTTCCGGCGTACACGCGGCGCCCGGGCGTGGCCCGTCCCCCGTTCAGTCCGGCGGCCGGCCGGCCACCGCCCGCACCCGCCGGGCCCGGCGCACCACCGCGTACCCCTTGGTCAGCGCCCGGTCCCGGGCGAAGACGCGGGCGACGGCCCGCCCCGTCACCAGCCGTTCGAACGCGGCGATGTCCGTCGACCTCCGCACCGTGACGCGCCGCAGGGCGTAGGGCCCCTGGACGCGGCGGGCGAGCCCGTTGCCCACGGCCAGCGCCTGGGCGTACCCCGTCTCCCGCACCGCCCGGCGCACCCGGCGGCTGGAGTAGCCGTAGGGATAGGCGAACGAGGCCGGCGCGGAGCCCAGCTGGTCCGAGACGATCTCCCTGCACAGGGTCAGCTCGGAGCGCAGCCGGCGGTCGTCGAGCTGGTCGAGCTGCGGATGGCTGTGGCTGTGCCCGCCGATCTCCACCCCCGCGCCCGCCAGTTCGCGCACCTGGTCCCAGTCGAGCATGGTGTCCGGGCCGCCGCCGGTGTCGTACGGCCCGCGGAGCCAGCCGGTGGAGACGAAGAGGGTGGCGCGGAAGCCGTGCCCGGCGAGCACGGGCAGCGCGTGCCGGTGCACGCCCTCGTAGCCGTCGTCGAAGGTGACGAGGACCGGACGCTCGGGCAACGCACGGCCCGAGCGCCAGCAGGCGGCCAGCTCCGCCGTGGTGACGGGGGTGAGGCCCCGGTCCGCGACCACCGCCATCTGCTCGGCGAACGCCTCCGGGGACACGGACAGGGCACGGGTCGCCCCGCTCGGATCGGCCGCGACCGCGTGGTACATGAGGATCGGGACGGGTACGTCAGTCACGGCCGCCCTCCCCGGTCCCCGCCACGGAGAACGTGACCCCGCCCCGTACGGCCCGCACGCTCCCCATCAGATAGCCGCCGGCCGCCGTGAGCACCCCGGCCACGATCGCGCCCGCCCGGGCGGCGCCGCCCGGGCGGGCCAGCAGGGCGTCGCGCAGCCCCCGCACCACCCCTGCGGGCAGCACGCGCGTGGTGTACCGGCGTTCGGACTCCAGCCCCTTGCCCGCGCCCACGCTGCGCGCCACCAGCGCCTTGGACAGCCCCTCGGCGTACGTGCGGGTACGGAAGTAACCGAAGCGCTCGCGGACTTCGGGCACCCGGTGGTGGATCACCGCGCGGTCGTCGATCAGCAGGACCGCGTCCGGGCGGGCGCGGCTGAGGCGGATGCACAGCTCCGTCTCCTCGCCGCCCAGCGGACGTCTGCTCCCGTCGCGGCCGATGCCGGTGGCGAAGCCGCCCGCCGCGTCGAAGGCGGTGCGCCGGAAGGAGGCGTTGCCGCCGAGCACGTTGCGGACCCGTACCCGCCCGCCGGGGAGACCCCGGTAGGTGCAGCCCACCACCCAGTCGAACTCCTCGGGGAACCAGTCGGGCCGCCGGCCCGAGGCCCAGACGGGCTCGGTGCGCCCGCCGACCGCCATCACGCGCGGGTCGTCGTACGCCTCGGCGAAGTGCCTCAGCCAGTCGCGTTCGGCCACCGCGTCGTCGTCGAGGAAGGCGACGACCTCCCCGCGCGAGGCGGCGATCCCGGTGTTGCGGCCGGCGGACAGGCCGCGGGGGCCCGCGTTGGCGAGCACCCGCACGTCCCCGCTCTCCTTGTACTCCTCGCCCAGACGGTCCAGGAGGGCCCGGTTGTGGTCGACGACCAGCAGGGTCTCCAGGGCCGGCCGTGACTGCGCCCGAACCGAGGCGACCGCCGCGAGGACGTCCTCCCAGCGGTCCTCGGTGTAGGCGCAGATCACGACCGAGACGCCCGGGGTTCCGGGTCCGCTCAAGACACCTTCCCCCGGACCGCGCCGAGCAGCGGCGAGGGGCGCGGGCGGCGGCGCAGCGCACGCCGGTTGGAGCGCTCCCCGAGGATCACTCTCAGCACGCGCAGCCCGTCGCGCACGGCCCGCAGATTGCTCGTGCCGTGGATGCGCAAGTACTCGTGGCTGGGTATCTCCTGCACCTTGAACCCGGCCTTGACGACCCGGATGTTCATCAGGGTCTCGACCTCGAAGCCGGTGCAGTCGAGGTCGATCCTGTCCAGGCAGTGCCGCCAGAAGGCGTTGTAGCCGTAGCAGAGGTCGGTGTACCGCGCGCCGAACTTGCGGTTGACGACGGCGCACAGCACCCGGTTGCCCAGCATGCGGATGAACGTCATGTCGTCGGTGCCGCCGCCGTTGGCGAACCGGGACCCCTTGGCGAAGTCCGCGCCGGAGACCAGCGCGGAGACGTAGCTGACGATCTCGTTGCCGTCCGCCGAGCCGTCCGCGTCGACCATCACGATGATGTCGCCGGTGCAGGCCTCGAAGCCGGAGCGCAGCGCGTCCCCCTTGCCCTTGCCGCGCTGCCCGACGACCTTGACGCCGGGCCACAGTTCGCGTGCCACCCCGACGGTGTCGTCGGTGGAGTTGCCGTCGACCAGGACCACCTCGTGGACCCAGTCGGGAAGCGTCTTGAAGACGTACGGCAGGTTCTCCGCCTCGTTCATGGCCGGTATCACCACGCTCACCGGTGGCGCGATGGCCAGGTGGGTGGAGACGGGCCGGTACGTGCGGGCGGCCGGCGGATCCTGGTCCTCGGTCGCCGGCTGCAGAACGGAACTCATGAGTCTGGTCCCTCTCGTCCGGTGGACCGCCCGCCCCTCGGGCGGCCCGGCTGTTCGTCCGGTTCGAAAGGGGGGTTCTCACCCCACGGGCGCGGCGAACGGAGCTCCGTGCACGCCGGGTGAGCTGGCAAAGCTGGCCGGCCGCGAGAACGGCGGCCGACCGCGCGGCACGGCCCGGTCACCGCCTGCGGTCACCGGGCACGGCACCCCCCTACCGCGCCCCGCGCCGGTTTCCGTCGCGGTCCCGAGCCCTCCCCTGGAGCCGCTTGCCGACGGACCGATGCGAGTGAGATGTATGACGGTATTGACGATTGACACCTAATGGCAAGACCTGGAACGGCCACTCACGTTTTCGTTGATTTGGCCGTTACGTACGTGTCTCGCCGAGATGTGTGTGTCTGCATGGCCGACTTTGCCCCCCGAAGTGTCGGATGCCGGGCTTCAATGTGGCCCACCCCGTAAGGGCCGTCAAGGGCCGAAAGGTCCAACGGCCAGATTTGCTCCGGGTTTAAACATGAACGGGCCAATCCGCTCGATGCGATGCAAGTTTTGACATGAACACTTCCTGTCAACGCGCGTAGCCGCTACAACGGTTGATGCAGCAATCCTGCTAAACGGAGGTCCCATGAGACATCCCCGCCCATTGCTTCTTCTGGGCTCACTCCTCCTCGCCGTCGTCACCGCCCTCACCGGGGCCGCGACGGCGCAGTCCGCCGAACAGGCCGCGAGCGGCGGCTATGTGGCGCTCGGCGACTCCTATTCCTCCGGCGTGGGGGCAGGCTCGTACATCGACTCCAGCGGCGACTGCAAGCGCAGCACGAACGCCTATCCCTACCTCTGGGCAGCCGCCAACTCCCCTTCGTCCTTCTCCTTCACCGCCTGCTCCGGCGCCCGAACGGGTGATGTTCTCGCCGGACAGCTCGGTCCTCTGAACAGCGGCACGAGCCTCGTCTCCGTCAGCGTCGGGGGCAACGACGCCGGCTTCGCCGACGTCATGACCACCTGTGTGCTCCAGTCCGACAGCACCTGCATCTCGCGCATCAACACCGCGCGGGCGTACATCGACTCCACGCTGCCCGGCCAGCTCGACAACGTCTACACGTCGATCCGCGGCAAGGCCCCCAACGCCCATGTGGCCGTGCTCGGATACCCCCGCTTCTACAAGCTCGGCACGTTCTGCGTCGGTCTCTCGGAGACCAAGCGGAAGGCGATCAACGACGCGTCCGACCACCTCAACAACGTGATCGGACAGCGTGCTCGCGCCCACGGCTTCACCTTCGGTGACGTCCGCTCCACGTTCACCGGCCACGAGCTCTGCTCCGGCAGCTCCTGGCTGCACAGCGTGGACTGGACCAACATCGGCAACTCGTACCACCCGAAGGCCGCGGGGCAGTCCGGCGGCTATCTCCCGGTGTTCAACGCCGCGGCCTGACCGGTCAGTGGTCGTCCGCGGAAGCGGACGCGGAGGGGGAGGCCTCGCCCGGCGGGGTCTCCGTCTCGCACGTCACCGAGAACGGCACCGTCCCGGAGGTCTCCCGCACCGGCTCCCTGACCTCCACACCGATCTCGCCGCGGTACGTCCCGGTCTCCGAGTACGTCGTCACGGTCACCGTGTCGTGCTCCGTACGGCCGCCTCCCTCGGGAAACGACAGCTTCCGCCAGCCGGGATCGGCCACCGAGCCGTCCTCGGCCACCCACCGGTACGAGACCTCGGCCGGCAGCCGCCCCACCGTGAACGTCGCCGTGAACGCGGGCGCCCGCTCAGCGGGCGGCGGACAGCCGCCGGAGTACTCCGTGCGCGCGCCGGTCACCGTCACCGACACCGTCTGCGGCGGCGGAGCGGACTTCTCCTCCTCGTCGTCGCTGCCGGTGGGCGACGCCGCCGGATCGGCCGTCTCCGGCGTCCGGCCGTCGCCGTCCCCGCCGTCGCCGGTCCGCGCGGGCGAACTCACCCCACCGCCGGTGCCCTTGGCGTCGGCGCCGTCGTCGTCGCCGTCCAGCAGCGCGTACGTCAGCCCGGCGAGCGCCAGCATCAGCACGACCACGCCCGCCACCAGGGCTGCCGCGGCACGCCGGTCGCGCCCCGGCCGGCTGTCCGTCACCGGCGTCCCCGCCTCCGTCACCGGGCCCGGGGGAGCGGGGGAGGACGTCCCGGGGCCCGGCCCCGGGAGCGCGGCCACCGTCGGGGTGTACGGCACCGGACGCGTCGTGCCCGTACGGGGAGCGCCGCCGGCCCCGACGACCCGCAGTTCCTCCAGCGCCCGTTCCGCCGCCGTCCGTTCAGCCGGCTCCTTGCGCAACAGCCCCTCGACTACCGGGGCGAGCGGACCCGCCCGGCGCGGCGGCGGCAGCTCCTCGTCGACGATCGCCCGCAGCGTGCTCAGCGGGGTGTCCTGACGGAACGGCGAGTGCCCCTCCACCGCCGCGTACAGCAGCACACCGAGCGACCACAGGTCCGACTCGGGCCCCGGCGTGCGCCCCAGCGCCCGCTCCGGGGCGAGGAACTCGGGGGATCCGACGACCTCCCCGGTCATGGTCAGCGCGGAGCTGCCCTCGACCGTGGCGATCCCGAAGTCGGTGAGCACGATCCGCCCGTCGTTCGCGATCAGGACGTTCGCCGGTTTCACGTCCCGGTGCAGCACCCCCGCCGCGTGCGCGGCGCGCAGCGCGGCGAGCACCTCCGCGCCGATGTGCGCGGCACGGCGCGGCGGCAGGGGGCCCTCGGCGTCCAGCACCTCGGCCAGTGACAGGCCCCGGACCAGCTCCATGACGATCCACGGGCGGCCCCCCTCGGTCGCCACGTCGTACACCGTCACCACATTGCGGTCGGTGATCCGGGCCGCCGCCCACGCCTCCCGCTCCAGCCGGGCGTACATCCGCTCCACGTCGGACGCCGGCAGCCCGGCCGGGGCGCGCACCTCCTTGACGGCGACCTCGCGCTGCAACACCTCGTCGCGGGCCCGCCACACGGTGCCCATACCGCCCTCGCCCAGCGGTGACAGCAGCCGGTAGCGACCCGCGACCACCCGCTCACTGCCCGGTTCTTCGGACACGGCGCCCCCCTTCGCAGCCGGGCGAATTCCCCTTTTCCTCATGAAAGTAGCTCAGCCGAGTGCGGATGCCGCCCCCCTGAACACCAATCCGGCCCCCAGGACCACGACCACGCACGCCGATCCCAGGGGCGCACTCCGGCGCGCCAGCGCCGCCCACGGAGCCGCCGTCCAGCGGGGACGCCGTGCCAGCAGCCGGCTCAGCCCGCCGCCCGCCCGGACCACGGCGTACCCGGCCGCCGTGAGGGTCAGGGCCAGTCCGGCGCCGTACGCCACGACGAGCAGCAGCCCGAACCAGGCCTGGCCGAGCGCTGCGGCACCCACCAGCACCACCACGGCGGAGGGACTCGGCACCAGCCCGCCGGCGAAGCCGAGCAGGATCGTGCCGCGCAGGGTGGGGGCGGCGGGGTGGGTGTGGGTGTGGCCGCCGTGGCTGTGCTCGACGCGGCCGTAGTCGTGGCCTTGCGTGTGCGTGTGCGTGTGCGAGTGCCGGTGGGTGGGGTGACGGTCGCGCAGGGCGCGGCGCACCAGGCTCGCCCCGGCCAGCGTGACGAGGACGCCGCTCGCGACGCCCAGCCAGGCGATCACCGAGGGCGCGGCGGCCGACCCCGCCGTGACCAGCAGGCCCAGCGCGACCACACCGAGCGTGTGGGTGACCGTGACCGAGGCGGCCATGGGCAGGACGTCCCGCAGCCCGGCCCGGCCTCCGCGCGCCGCCGCCGTCGCGGCCATCAGGGTCTTGCCGTGCCCCGGCGCGAGCGCGTGCGCCGCGCCGAGCACGACGGCGATCAGCACGGCCAGCGCGGCGAAGCCGGCGGTGAGGTCGCGCCGTGCGACCAGGTCGTCGAGGGCGCGTGTCCAGCGGTCGGCGCCGCGCGGCAGCACGGCGGAAGCGGGCGCGTCGCCCGATTCCGCCTTCTCCTCCGCCGCCGGTCCGCCCGGATGGACCGTCAGGGCCGCGGTCCTGGTGTCGGCCGGCGAGGAGAGCAGCTTCTCCGGATACCGCGTCAGCTCGCCGGACAGCGACGACTCCGGCACGTCCGAGGCGGCGAGCGTCATCCGGTCGCCCCGCGCGGTGATCTCCCGCCAGCCCGGCCCGGACGCCGGACCCGCTCCGTCGAAGCGGACGTCCAGCGACTCGCCCTCCGGAAGCGGAGCGGCCAGCCGGCACTCCACGCGCAGGGTGTCGAGACCCGCCTGACCGGGCCGTACCCGCGCACGGGCGTCGCGTACCGAGAGCGGGACCGCCCGCCCCCCGACGCGCACCTCGCTGTCCAGCGCGGCGGCGGCGCAGCGCTCCCGGGCCCACGCCCGCCCGCCCAGCCTTTCGACGTCCGGTCCGGCCTGTGCGGCCGGGATCTCGGCGAGGTCCTCGACGTGGTGGACGCGGAGTTCGCCCGGTGCGGCCACGAGTCCGTCGTAGCGGTTGACGGTGAAGTTGCCCAGCGGGTGCGCCCCCGCCGTCGCGGCCGGGACCAGCGCGAGCGCGCAGGCGGCGGTCAGGACGGCGGCGCCGGCGGTGACGGAACGGCGGAGAGTCAACGTGCCGCCCCCAGTTCCTTCAGCGCGGCACGGGCCGCACGGGCGCCCGACGGCGAGAATCCGGGGTTCAGTTCCAGCGCGGCGGTCAGCGAGTCGCGGGCGGCGCCGTCCCGCCCGGCGGCCTTCTCGATCACGCCCCGGTGGTAGAGGAAGGCGGCGTTGCGGTAGCCGGTGGCGGTGGCGCGGCGGGCGTACGGAAGCGCCTCCTCGTCGCGGCCGTTGACGTGCAGCGCCCAGGCGAGGGCGTCCGCGGTGTGCACGCTGTGCCGCCGGTCCCACTCCGCGCGCGCCGCGCGCAGCGCCGCACCGGCGTCGCCGTGGTCGGCAGCGGCGAGCGCGGTGTCGAGGCCGGCGTCGACCCCGCCGGCCCGGGCCAGCGCGGTCCAGGCGTCGACGAGGGCGTACTGGTCGCGTGCCCTCGCGCGGTCGCCGTCGCCGTCGCGGTCCTCGTACAGCTCGCCGAGGGCGACCAGCGGCCCGGGCAGCGGGGACCGGGCGACGATCCGCTCCAGCGCCGCGACGGCTCCCGCGCGGTCCCCGCTCGCGGCCTGCGCGCGGGCCCGGCCCTCCAGGGCGGGCAGGTAGCCGTCGTCGGCCGCGAGCGCCCGCGCATAGTGCTCGAGGGCCGCCCCGTGATCGCCCTGGTTCCAGGCCAGCTGTCCCAGCGCGGTCGCCACGTACGCCACGTCCGCGGGCGAGGCGGCGCTGCGGAGGGCCCGTCGCAGCACCTCCCGCGCGGTGCGCACGTCGCCGCGCAGCTCCCGTACGTACGCGTACCGCGTGAACGCGGGCACACCGGGCCGCCTGCGGTCGGCGGTGGTGGCGGCGGCCTCGGCCTCCTCGTACCGGCCGAGCTCGACCAGCGCGTCGACCCGGGAGCACAGGGCGCGTTCGCTGTACGGGTTCCGCTCCAGCGCGCGGTCGGCGTACGCCAGGGCGCCGGTGAAGTCGTGCCGTGCGGCGGCGAGGGCGGCCTGCCCGGCGAGGGCCTGGTCGTTCCCCGGGTCCAGGGCGAGGGAGCGCCGGAGCGCCCGCTCGGCCTGCGGATAGCGTGAGGGATCACCCTGGGTGCGCGCCTGCTCGACGTAGGCGGTCCCGAGGGTGGCCCAGCCGGCGGCGTCCTTCGGCTGTGCCCGCAGATGGGCCTGCAACGACCGTATCCCGGCGCCGAGATCACCCCCGGCGAGCACGCCTGCCACGGCGGCCGGCGCGGCGTCGGCCGCCCCGGCCCCCGCGCCGTCCCGGCCGCCGCCCACGGCGACGGCCCCGGCGCTCGCCGCGACGGCCAGCAGGGCGGCACACGAGAGGAGACGCAGCCCCCGCGCCCGCCGGCCCGTGGCGGGCCGCCCGGGGGCGGCCGCCCCCGGCACCTCGTCGCCGCGGCCGGTGTCCCGCGCGTGTTCCGCACGGACGGGACGGGTGGTCTCCGCTCCCGGTGCGGGCGGCACCGGGTGCCCCCCGCCGTCGGGGGCGCTGTCGTTCGTACGCGGAGGCATGGCCTCTCTCCTCGGTCGTTCGCCGGTGGTCGGAAGTCGGCGGCGCGGCCCGCGCCGTGGGGGACGGGGGACGGGCCGCGCCTGTCGGGGGTCAGTACGCGCGGCCGCGCATCCGGCGCCACCACATCAGCGCCGCGCCGATCAGCAGCAGCCCGCCGGCGCCCGCACCCGCGGACGCGGCGATCAGGGCCGTGTCGCCGGAGCCCTCCGCGCCCGCCGGGCGCAGCGCGTCACCGAGCTGGTTGCGCACGTCGTTGCCGCCGTCCACGCCCTTGGCCAGCGGCCCCCGTGACCCCTCCGTCGGGTTCGCCAGGTACGGGAACGCCGCCCCGAACTCCTTGTCGTTGGCGTCGACCGCGTCACCCAGGTCGTTCTTCGCCCCGACCAGTTCGCCCTCGACGACCTGGAGGGCGGCGTCGATCACGTCGTCCGTCAGCCGGCGTCCGTTGGGGAAGCCGGCGTTGTCGCCGTCCAGGACGCCCAGCCGCTTGGGCTCGGCGGCCGGCTCGATCGACGTGTTGAGCCGCAGCATCTCCGAGGGCGTCACGTGCGGCGGCTGGTTGAGCCCCTCGACGCCCTTCAGGAACACGTCGACGAGGTCGTCGCGGGGCTCGTCCGGGGCGGGGATCCTGTAGATCGCCTCGATGAGCTTCGGCAGCTCCGGCTCGGTGACGTTCTTCAGGAACTGCGCGTCGTCCCACGGCCCCGACGCGTTGAAGGTGTCCTTGTCCTTCAGCGGGTTGACCACCTCGTTCACCAGCGGGTTGCCCAGCCGGGAGACCTGCACGAAGTGCCCCTCGGCGTTCTTGCGCTGCGTCGTCGACCAGATGCCGACGACCGGCTGCTCCGCCGACTCGGCGATCATGTCTGTCGGGACCTGGAGGGCGAGCGAGTTGACGTTGTAGCCCTTGAGGGTGTCGTTGCCGACCTCGGAGAGGTTGCCGCCGTACAGCAGGTCGAAGACCCGCAGGTCCAGGAAGAACGGGTCGTCGGCCTGACCGGCGAACGTCGTGGCCCCGCCCGCCAGTTCGTGCACCGCCTGCTTGCGCAGCGTGTCGTAGTCCGGCATGGACGCCTTGCCGACGTTCGACGGCGCCACCGGGACGTCGTCCGCGATCTTCGTGCGGGACACCGCCCGCTGGTCCTTCAGCTTCAGCAGCTCGATGTCGTAGGTCTGTGTGATGTTGAGGTCCGGGTCGTCCAGGGCGGTGACGGGGCCGGTGTTGTAGAGGAAGGTCTTGTCGTTCTTCGTGTGCGTCCGGAAGGTGTAACGGAACAGCAGCTCGCCCTGCGCGTCCCCGTTGTTGTCGATGTGGATGTCGTACTGCGCGTCCTCGGCGAACGTGAAGAAGTTCGGTCCGCCGGCCGGCTCCTCGAAGGGGATCCAGTTCGCGATGATCGTCGTCGTGTCCGGCTTGTCGGGGCTGACGAACGCGTACAGGTCCGTGTTGTCGTACTGCGGGGTGCCCGAGATCAGCGGGGCCTCCCGGTGGGAGGAGGCCGAGGCCGCCTCGGGTTCCAGCGCGGTCACGCCGGCGGCCGCGAGCCCCCCGGCGGCCAGCGCGCCGCAGAGCAGTGTCGCGAGACCGCCGCGCCCCGCACCGGTCCTGGAGTTAGGTGTCATGCCGTCCGTCCTCAGTGCCAACTTGCCTGACGCACTGGCTTTCGGAGCGAACGGCGGGCCGGATTGGTCGAGTTCGGAAATTCGTCCGGGCCTCCCGCGCACGGGGCCGTACGCTCGTGGAGTTTCTCGCCGCCGACCCGCGTTTTCGGTCCGTCGATCCGTACTTACCGTCCGGAGGCTCGCCCGCTGCGAACGCCTCGTGTGACAGGGCGGCCCCGCAGGGGCCCGGGAGGGGGATGCGCGTTGGAGGCGGACGAGCTGCTGGTGCGGGTGGCCGGGGGCGACCAGAAGGCGTTCGAGGAGCTGTACGGGCTGGTCTCCGGGCCGGTGTACGGGCTGGTGCGGCGCGTGGTGCGCGATCCCGCCCAGTCCGAGGAGGTGGCGCAGGAGGTGCTGCTCGAACTCTGGCGCTCCGCCGCCCGGTTCGACCCCGGCCGGGGCACCGCGCTGTCCTGGGTCCTCACCCTCGCCCACCGCCGCGCCGTCGACCGGGTGCGCAGCGCCCGCGCGGCCGGCGAACGCGAGCAGCGCGAGGCCCGGCGCGGTCCCGGCCCCGCCTTCGACCAGGTCGCCGAGGAGGTCGAGGCCGGCCTCGAACGCGAATGGGTGCGCCGCTGCCTGGACCGGCTCACCGCGCTCCAGAGACAGTCGGTCACCCTCGCCTACTACGACGGCTACACCTACCGCGAAGTGGCCGAGCGGCTGTCGCTGCCGCTGGGCACGGTCAAGACCCGTATGCGCGACGGCCTGACCCGCCTGCGCGACTGCCTGGGAGGCGCGGCATGAGCGTGTTCGACCGACTGCCGCGCCGCGGGAATCCGCACTCCCTCGCCGCCCCCTACGCCCTCGACGCACTGGAGCCCGCCGAACGGGTCCGCTTCGAGAGGCATCTGACGTCGTGCGGCCGCTGTGCCGCCGAGGTGCGCGCCCTCGCCGAGGACGCCGTCCGCCTCGCCTGGTCCACGGCCGCCCCCGCGCCCGCCGCGATGCGGGACCGGGTCCTGGCCGCCGTGCGGACCACTCCGCAGGAACCTGCACCCCAGGACCTCCCGCGCGCGCGGGCCCCGCAGTTCCCGGCGCACGTCTGGGGCGCCGCGCCGCCGCCGCGCGCCCGTGACCGGCGCCGGGCGCCGCTGTTCGTGCCGTTCGCTACGGCCACCGCCGCCGCGGCGCTCGTCGTCGCCTCGCTCTTCGCCGTCCAGGCGAACCGCACCCAGGACCAGCTGAACGCCGAGCGTGACCGGTCACGTGAGATCGCCCACGTTCTCGCCGCCCCGGACGCCCGGGCAAGCAGCGGCCGGGACGCGCGGGGCCGCACGATCGGGGTGATCGCCTCCGCGTCGGCCCGCGGCGCGATCGTCACCCTCGGCGGATACGGCGACCCTCCGAACGGACGTGTGCACCAGCTCTGGCTCATGGGCGACGGCGGGCGACCTCGCTCCCTGGGGCTTTTCGAGGGGGACACGCCCCTGGTCGCGTCCGGCCTCGACCCCGCCGCGACATCACTCGCCGTGACCGTCGAGCCGGAGGGCGGCTCCGAACAGCCCACCACCCAGCCCATCGTCCAACTCGCCCTGGAAGCGGTCGGATTCGGAGCGTAATCGACGAGTGTTCGTCAACCCCCTTATGGGGAAGGTGAATCCTGTGACCTCGATACACGAGTGCCCGTACGGGGCGATAGGGTTACCCTGCCCGGGCCGGGTGGACTCGTACGGGTGGGGAGTGACATGGAACAGATAACGGTGCGCAGCAGGGCCAGGGTCCCTGCGATCACGTGCGGCGGCAGCGCGACCAGCTCGCGCCTCGACCGCCATCTCTCGGTCCTCGGGGGGCCCGCGCTCCCGCAGCGGGAGACGGCCGAGGCGACGTCACTGATGCGCGAGCTCATCGCGCGTGACACCGCGCACGACCGCGGCGCCAGGGGCGCACGGGCCCGGGCGAGCCGCGTCTCGCTCTTCGCCCCGCTGCGCCGGCTGCGCCGCTCCCTGTTCGGCGGCCGGTAGCGCCGGCGCCCGGACGGCCCACCACCGTCCCGGCGCGGCGCCCCGCGCCCGTCCGTCATCCCCGCGGGCACGCGGCGGCCCCCGCTGCCCGAAACGACACCGGCACCCCCTGCGGCGCCCCCGAACCCACCCGGGGGCTCACCGGCCCGCTCCTCCCTGGCAGGAACCTGACATCCTCCCCGTCGGTTCCCTCACCGCCTCCCGTGCCCGTACTGCCGTACCGCGAGCGGTACGAACACCGCGAGCAGCACCGCGCACCACGCCAGCGACCCCGCGACGGGATGCGCCACCGGCCAGGCCGCGCCCCCGGGGACGGGCGCGTTGCCGAACAGCTCCCGCAGCGCCGTCGCCACCGCGCTGATCGGATTCCACTCCGCCACCGTGCGCAGCCCGTCCGGCAGCCCCGCCGTCGGGATGTACGCGCTGGACAGCAGTGGCAGCAGGAACGTCGCCCCGCCCAGCTGGCCGGCCGCCTCCTCGTTACGGGTGAGCAGACCGAGGAACATCCCGATCCACACGCAGGCGAACCGGAACAGCAGCAACAGGGCGACGGCGCCCACGGCTTCGAGCGTGCTCCCCTCCACCCGCCAGCCCACCGCGAGTCCCACCAGCAGGAACGGCACCGTCCCGGCCGCCGTCACCAGCACGTCTGCCGCCGCCTGTCCCACCGGTACCGCCGCCCGGCTCACCGGCAGTGTGCGGAACCGGTCCGTCACCCCCCGGTGGACGTCCTGCGCCGACTGGAACATGCCGGTCATGACGCCGCCCGCCGCCGTCGCCACCAGCAGGCCCGGCACCAGGAAGGACCGGTATTCGGCGCCCGGCAGGGCGAGCGCGCTGCCGAAGACGTAGCCGAAGAAGAGCAGCATGCTGACCGGCATCGTCTGGGTGATGATCAGCAGGCCCGGGTTGTTCCGCATCCGCCGCAGCTGCCGGCCGAGCATCGCGGTGCCGTCGTACGCCAACGTGCTCATGCGGCACGCTCCTTGTCGTCGGAGGGGTGAGGTGAGCCCGCCGGGCCGGTCAGCCGCAGGAACACGTCGTCGAGGGTCGGGGGCCTGAGGCTCGCGTCGAGCAGCGGCACACCCGCCGCGTCCAGCGTGCGCACCAGGTGCGGGAGGGTGAGTGCCGGGTCCCTGGTGACCGCGCCGACGGCGTTGCGCTCCCGGTCGAGGGAGGGCGGCGCGCCGGTGAGCCGGTCGAGCACCCCGGCCGCCGCCGTCAGCGCGTCCGGGTCCGCGACGACCACCTCGGCGTGCGTCCCGACCAGCGACTTGAGCTGGGCCGGGGAACCGGTGTGCGCGACCCGCCCCCGATCCACCACGGCGATGTCGTCGGCGAGCCGGTCCGCCTCCTCCAGGTACTGGGTGGTGAGCAGCACGGTGGTGCCCTCGTCGGTCAGCTCCCGCACCACGTCCCAGATCAGATTGCGGCTGCCCGGGTCGAGGCCGGTCGTCGGCTCGTCCAGGAACAGCACCTCGGGGCGCCGGATCAGGCCGGCCGCCAGGTCCAGCCGCCGCCGCATCCCGCCGGACCAGCCGGACGCCGGCCGGTCGGCCGCCTCCGCGAGCCCGAAGCGCTCGAGCAGCTCGGCGGCCCGTGCGGCCGCCCCGTTCACCCGGTGCAGCCGGGCGAACAGCCGCAGGTTCTCGCGGCCCGTGAGGTCCCCGTCGATCGAGGTGTCCTGGCCCGTGACGCCGATCGCGCGCCTTACGGCGGCGGCCTCCCGCACCAGGTCGCGGCCCGCGATCCGCGCGGAGCCCGCGTCGGGCCGCAGCAGTGTGGTCAGCAGCCGCACGGCAGTCGTCTTGCCCGCCCCGTTCGGCCCGAGCACCCCGCACACCGTGCCCTCGGCCACCGCCAGATCCAGTCCCCGCAGGGCGTGGACCGCGCCGAACCTCTTCTCCAGACCCTCACTAAGTACAGCGTACGTAGTAGTCATGGTCCGACCATAGCGCACTACGTACGGTGTACGTAACTACGATGGTGAGCGAGGTGATGAACGATGGCGGGCCGAGCGGCCGAACCCGAAGTGATCTGGGCGCGCCCCGAGCGCACCGGCCGAGGTCCCAGACCGGCGTACACGCGCGCCGACATCGCGGCGGCGGCGGTGCGGATCGCCGACGCGGAGGGGCTGGACGCCGTCTCCATGCGCCGCGTCGCCGCCGAACTCGGCTGCGGCACCATGTCGCTGTACAACTACGTCCCCCGCAAGGAGGACCTGTACGAGCTGATGGTGGACGCGGCCGGCGGCGAGCACGAGCTGTGGGAACCGTCCGGTGACTGGCGCGCCGACATGGTCAGGGTGGCCCATCAGTCCCGCGCCCTGATGCACCGCCATCCCTGGCTGCCGCGGCTGATGTCACCGGTCTACGGCTTCAGCCCCAACTCCCTGCGCTACCTCGAACACTGCCTGGCCTGCCTCGACCCGCTCCCCGGGACCTACGGCACCAAGCTGGAGCTGATCGCGATGCTGAACGGCATCGTGACGACCTACGTCAGCAACGAGCTGGCCACCGCCGAGCGCACCCGCTCGCTGCCCTGGTCGCAGGAGCAGGAGCACGCGATCCGCAGTGCCTACCTGGGCGGCCGGATCGCCACCGGCCAGTACCCGCGGATGGCGGCCGCCTTCCAGGAGGACGCCGGGCCGATCGACCTGGAGGCCGTGTTCGAGCGGGCGCTCGGCCGGATGCTGGACGGCTTCGACCCCGCCCGCTGACCCGCGCGCTCAGATGAGGGCGAGCTGGCCCTCCGGCCCCTCCTCGTGGGAGTCCAGGACCGAGGCGGGACGGCGTGCGGAGGACGGCACCGGCAGCACGCCCGCCGCGCGCAGCTCGGCCGGGGTGACCGGGTCGGGGACCGCAGGATCCGCCGGCTGCGCGCGCAGTTCGGTCAGCAGGGTGAGGACCGTGATCAGTTCGAGGAGCTCCGAGGTCCAGGCCTGCGGCCAGCCGGCCGGCCGGATCGCGGCCAGGGTGCCCGGCTCGGCCGGCTCCGTGCGGGCCGCGCACCACGCCTCCAGCACGCGGACACCGCCGGCTTCGAAGTCCCAGGCCCCCGGCGGCACGGGGGAGATGCGGCCCTCGTCGAACAGCAGCGTCTCCTCGTCACGGTCGTAGCGCACGGCCCGCGGACGGGAGGGCAGCGGGGCGCGCACATACGGGCGGCGCCCGCCGGGCAGCCTGGGACGCTCCCCGTCGCGCCGCGACAGCCACAGCATCCGGCGGCCCGTCTCCACGCCCCGCGCCCACACCTCGGCGTCCCCGGTGAGCGGCACCGCGAGCCCGGCGGGCGTGGCGCGCGAAGCCGCCAGCGTCCAGGCGAGGACGTCCAGGGGCGAGGTGTCGTGGCCGAGCCTGGCGGCCAGGTGGCCGGTGAGCCCGGGCGCCAGGTTGGGTTCGGCGGCGCCCGGCCGGCGGTACAGCGGACGGACCCGGCCGGTGCGCAGCACGGGCAGCAGGGAAGTGGCGAGCAGGGGCGGTCCTGCGGGGTCCTGGGCGGCGCCCCGCGCCGGGCCCGCCTCGACCACGAAGACCTGCCGTGCGTCCGCCACCCGCCACAGCTCCGGGCGGGCCGCGTCGATCAGCCGCTGGTCGGGGATCAGCCACTGCTCGTCGAACGGGGCGTACAGCACCCGTACCGGCTCGGGGCACGGGCCGGTGGCGCGGACCAGCTTCTCCGTGCCGCCGTCACGCCCCGGCAGCTGTCCCACCGCCGTGTGCGGGGTCCGGGAGCGCGTCGGCAGGAACAGGGCCTCGCGCTCGGCCCCCTCGGCCTTCAGCAGGGCGTCCCAACGGGCCCTGAGGGACGCCGCGTCGGGGGCCGCCGGCCACCCCCGGCCGAGCCGCGGCGGTGCGACGGACCACGGCATGAGGTCCGCCAGCAGCGGAGCGTCGTCGGGCGTCACGCAGGGCATCGTAACGAGTCGCGGGGGCGGCGGATCAGGTGGCGTCCAGCGTCACCGTGAAGGAGAACCGGTCGCCGCGGTAGTGGATGACGGCCACGTCCAGGGGGCGGCCGTCGCTGTCGTAGGTGATGCCCGTGTAGTGCAGGATCGGGCTGAGCAGCGGGACCCGGAGCAGCCGGGCCGTCTCCGGGTCCGCGAGCCGCGCCTCCACCGTGTCCGTGATCCGGCTGATGTCCGCCCCGACGACGTCCCGCAGCACCTTGGTCATCGGCCACCGCACCAGGTCGTCCAGGTCCATCCGCGCCGCCAGTTCGGGCCGGACCCAGTTGCGGGCGTGGTTGGTCGGCTCGCCCGTCTTCTCGTCGCTGCGCAGCCGGTGGTACGCCGCCGCCTCGGACAGGCCGGGGAAGTACTCGGCGAGCTCGGCCGGCACCGGCGCCGTGCCGTGCTCCAGCAGTTCCGTGGTCATCCCGGACTGCTGGGCCACGATCGCGTCCACCGAGCCCAGCAGGCGCACCGGGGTGCCCCGCCGGGCGTCCGGCTCGATGAACGTGCCGCGCCGCCGGTGGCGGCTGATCAGCCCCTCGTCCTCCAGCTCCTTCAGCGCCTGCCGCATGGTCAGCACGCTCACCCCGTAGTGCCCGGCCAGCTGTTCCTCGGTGGGCAGGCGCAGCGGGTCCCGGGGCGAGCGCCCGAGGATGGAGGCGCGCAGCGACTGCGACACCTGGTACCAGAGCGGCAGCTTGCGGTTCAGGACTATCGAGTCCGGGGCGAAGGAGGTCACGGGGCTATCCGTACCGGTCGGGGAACGTTCAGTGCAACGGGCGGAAGTGACGCTCGAGGCCCTGCCACACGGTTGTCGTAGCCCTGCTGCAGGTGGTCCGCCCGGGCGGCCTGGGGGGTCAGGGACACCGGCCAGCGGGTCTCGAACATGAAGGCAAGGCCGTCGTCGATCTTCTGCGGACGGAGCTCGGCGGCGCTCGCCCTGTCGAAGGTCTCCCGGTCCGGGCCGTGCGCCGACATCATGTTGTGCAGCGAGCCCCCGCCCGGGACGAAGCCCTCCGCCTTCGCGTCGTAGGCGCCCTCGATCAGGCCCATGTACTCGCTCATCACGTTCCGGTGGAAGTACGGCGGACGGAAGGTGTCCTCGCCGACCAGCCAGCGCGGGGCGAAGACCACGAAGTCCACCCCGGCCAGCCCCGGGGTGTCGCTCGGCGAGGTCAGCACCGTGAAGATCGACGGGTCCGGGTGGTCGTACGAGATGGTGCCCATCACATTGAAGCGGCGCAGGTCATAGGCGTAGGGCACATGGTTGCCGTGCCAGGCGACGACGTCGAGCGGGGAGTGGTCGTACACCGCCGACCAGAGGTTGCCGCAGAACTTGTTCACCACCTCCACCGGCCCCTCGACGTCCTCGTACGCGGCGACCGGCGCCCGGAAGTCCCGGGCGTTGGCCAGCCCGTTGGCGCCGATCGGGCCGAGGTCGGGGAGCCGGAACGGCGCACCGTAGTTCTCGCACACATAGCCGCGGGCCGAGGACTCCAGCAGCTCCACACGGAACCGCACCCCACGGGGAATCAGCGCGATGTGTCCCGGCTCCACATGCAGCATCCCGAACTCCGTGCGCAGCAGCAGCCCGCCGTGCTCGGGGACGATCAGCAGCTCGCCGTCGGCGTCGCTGAAGACGCGCTCCATCGAGGCGGTGGCGTGGTAGAGGTGCACCGCCATGCCGGAGCGCTGGGTGACGTCGCCGTTCCCGCCCAGCGTCCACAGCCCGGCCAGGAAGTCGGTGCCCCCGGCGGGCTCCGGCAGCGGGTTCCAGCGCAGCCGGTTGGGGTCCGGCACCGTCTGGGTGAAGGGGGCGGAGCGCAGGGCGCCGTTGCCCGTGCGGATGAACGCCGGGTGGGCGGCCGACGGACGGATCCGGTACAGCCAGGAGCGGCGGTTCTCCGCGCGGGGCTCGGTGAAGGCCGTACCGCTCAGCTGTTCGGCGTACAGCCCGAGCGGTGCGCGCTGCGGCGCGTTGCGGCCCTCGGGCAGGGCGCCCGGGACCGCCTCCGAGCTGTGCTCGTTGCCGAAGCCGGTGAGGTGTTCCAGTCCTTCGGCGGTCTTGCGCGCCCCCTCGCGCTCGACTGTGGTCACGCGGGCGGTGCCCCCATCGCTCATGCTCGGTGCTCCCTTGCGATCCGATTCCTATGCACCACCGTAGGATTGCGTTTTCCCCGGCGCAAGAGGGCCACGCGATCTCCCTCCCGTCCTTCCGTCCGCTCCTCATCGCGGAGGACGCGGAACCCGACTTCAGGGGGATCCGCGGTGTCGCACCCGTGTTCTACGCTCCCCGGCATGACGAGGAAGCGGGGCCCGATCGCCGCGCTCGCGGTCTGTGTCGCACTCCTGACCGGATCCGCGGGCTGCGGTCCGAGTGACGCCCGGGAGCGGGGCGGTGCGTCGCCCTCCCCGGCGGGCGAACTCCTGGACCGGAGGGACGGGGAGGGCAGCCCCTACCGCCAGGTCGACGCGGAGGGCGCGCCCGCGGTGGGCGTCGTGGTCACCCCCGACGCCGACGGCGGCTGGGACGTGCGGCTGACGGTGCGCAACTTCCGCTTCTCGCCGGACGGCACCGGCGAGCGGGCGGTGGCCGGCCGGGGGCTGGCGCACCTCGAGCTCAACGGCCGCCGCGTCGCCCTGCTGCGCACCCCCGAGTACCACCTCTCCGGCGGCTCCGTCCCGCGCGGCACGCACCAGGTCACCGCCCGCCTCTACGCCGACGACGGCTCGGTGTGGGCCGTGGACGGCGAGCCGGTGGAGAGCACGGCCGACATCACCGTGTCGGACCAGGAGCCGAGCCCCGACCCGAGCGTCGAGCCGATCGCCACGGCGCCGCCGGAACCGGTGCGCGGGACGGCGGGGCGGAACCGTGACGGAGGGCGAGGTTCACCGGGCGGCGCCGAGCAGGCATGATGACAGCGTGCCCGACGCGACATCGCTCCGCCGAGCGCCGGTGCAGCGGCGCAGTGCCGAACGGCTGGCCAGGATCCTCGACGCCTGCGCCGACCTCCTCGACGAGGTCGGCTACGACGACCTGAGCACCCGTGCGGTCGCCCAGCGCGCCGGTGTGCCCATCGGCTCCGTCTACCGCTTCTTCGGCAACAAGCGCCAGATGGCCGACGCCCTGGCCCAGCGCAACCTGGAGCGCTTCGCGGCGCGGGTCACCGAACGGCTCGGCACCGCCGGTGACCGGGGCTGGCGGGACGCCATGGACGTCGTGCTCGACGAGTACCTCGACATGAAGCGCACCGCGCCCGGCTTCTCCCTCGTCGACTTCGGCAACCAGATACCCGTCGGCACCCGCCGCGCCGAGCCCAACCTCCGGGTCGCCGACCGCCTGGCGGGGCTGATCTCCGGCTACCTGGGCCGCGAGCCCGACGACGATCTGCGCCGCGCCTTCCTCGTCGCCGTCGAGACCGCCGACGCCCTCGTCCACCTGGCGTTCCGGATGGCGCCCGAGGGCGACGGACAGGTCGTCGGCGAACTGCGCGAGATGCTCCGGGCGTACCTGGCCCGGACGCTGGACTGAGCGGCCCGCCGGAGACGCTCCGGGCGACCCCCTCCCGTCCATGCGTACCGGTCGGTATGCTCGGCCCGTCCGCGCGTCACCGCAGCCGCCGTACCCGGGAGGCCCCGTGCCCCGCACCGCCCTTCGTATCTGTCCCCTGTGCGAGGCCACCTGCGGCCTGACCCTCACCATCGACGACGGCCGTGTCACCGGCGCCCGCGGCGACCGCGACGACGTGTTCAGCAAGGGCTTCATCTGCCCCAAGGGCGCCGCCTTCGGAGCCGTCGACGGCGACCCCGACCGGCTGCGCGCCCCGCTCGTCCGCGTCGGCGGCGAACTGCGGGAGGCCACCTGGGCGGAGGCGTTCGACGCCGTGGCCGCCGGGATACGGCCCCTCGTCGAGCGGTACGGACCGCACGCCGTCGGCATCGTCCTCGGCAACCCCAACGTCCACACCGTGGCCGGCGCCCTCTACCCGCCCGTCCTGCTGGCCGGGCTCGGCACCCGCAGCCTGTTCACCGCCTCCACGGTCGACCAGATGCCCAAGCACGTCTCCAGCGGACTCCTCTTCGGCGACGCGAACGCCATCCCCGTGCCCGACCTCGACCGCACCGACCACCTGCTGCTGATCGGTGCCAACCCGCTGGAGTCAAACGGCAGTCTGTGCACCGCGCCCGACTTCCCCGGCCGGCTCAAGGCGCTGAGGGCCCGCGGCGGCACCCTCACCGTCGTCGACCCGCGCCGCACCCGCACCGCCCGCCTCGCCGACCGGCACCTCGCGGTCCGGCCCGGCACCGACGCCCTGCTCCTCGCGGCGACGGCGCACACCCTCTTCGACGAGGGGCTCGCCGACCTCGGCGAGCGGGCGCCGCACATCCAGGGCTTCGAGGAACTCCGGTCGGCGCTCCGTGACTTCACGCCCGAAGCGGTCTCGGAGGCGTGCGACGTCGACGCCGGCACCATCCGCGCCCTGGCCCGGGAACTCGCCGCCGCCCCCACCGCCGCCGTGTACGGCCGCATCGGCAGCTGCACCGTCCCGCACGGCACCCTCGCCAGCTGGCTCGTCGACGTCCTCAACGTCCTCACCGGCAACCTCGACCGGCCCGGCGGCGCCCTCTTCCCCCAGGCCGCCACCGACAGGACCCCGCGCCCCGCCGGGCCGGGTCACGGCTTCGCCCTCGGGCGCTGGCACTCCCGGGTGAGCCGGCACCCCGAGGCCAAGGGCGAACTGCCGCTGTCCGCAGTCGCCGAGGAGATCGACACCGCCACCGACGAGGGCGAGCCGGTGCGCGCCCTCATCGCCGTCGCCGCCAACCCCGTGCTCTCCGCACCGGACGGCGACCGGCTCGACAAGGCCCTCGACTCCCTCGACTTCATGGTGAGCGTCGACCCGTACCTCAACGAGACCTCACGCCACGCCGACGTCGTCCTGCCGCCGCCCCCGCCCGCGCAGAGCCCGCACCACGACTTCGCCTTCAACACCCTCGCCGTGCGCAACCAGGTCCGGTACACCCGCCCCGCCGTCCCCCTCGAACCGGGCCGGATGGCGGAGACCGAGATCCTGGCGAGGCTGGTCCTCGCCGCGACCGGCATGCACGGCGCCGACCCCGCCGCCGTCGACGCCATGGTGATCGACCAGACCCTCGGCAAGGCCGTCCGGGAGCCGCACTCGCCGGTCCACGGCCGCGACCCGAAGGACCTCGCCGGCCTGCTCACCGGAGTGAACGGCCCCGAACGGCGCCTCGACATGATGCTGCGCCTCGGCCCCTACGGCGACGGCTTCGGCGCCGACCCGGACGGACTCACCCTGGACAGGCTGCTCGCCCACCCGCACGGCATCGACCTCGGCCCCCTGCGCCCGCGGCTGCCCCAGCCGCTGAAGACCCGCAGCGGCAAGGTGGAGCTGCTGCCCGCCCCGATCGCCGCCGACCTCCCGCGGCTGCGCGCCGCCCTCCACGAGCGCCCCGCCGGACTCGTCCTGGTCGGCCGCCGTCACCTGCGCTCCAACAACAGCTGGATGCACAACGTGCCCGCCCTCACCGGCGGTTCCAACCGCTGCACCCTGCAGCTCCACCCCGAGGACGCCGAACGCCTCGGCGTGCGGGACGGGGAACCGGTGCGGATCAAGGGCGCCGGGGGAGAGGTGACCGCGCCCGCCGAGGTCACCGACGCCGTGCGCCGCGGTGTGGTGAGCCTGCCGCACGGCTGGGGACACGACCGCCCCGGCACCCGCACCCGGCACGCCGCCGCCGACCCCGGCGTCAACGTCAACCAGCTCCTCGACGGCAGCCTCCTCGACCCGCTGTCGGGCAACGCCGTCCTCAACGGAGTGCCCGTCGAGGTGGCCCCGCTGACCCCCGCCGGGGCCACGGCGTCCGGCGCTCTGACCTGAGCAAAGCTGTGACCTGGGGTTTTGCGCTTATTGCTCGCACGTCAACATCTTGTTAACGCAGCTTCGCGGCACCTAACGTCGTCGCACCGCCGGCCCTGGTGGGATGTTCAAGGGCGAACGTTAGGTATCCACTCATATGCTGACCATCCTCGGCTTCACCATGATCGCGACCTTCCTGGTCCTGATCATGCTGAAGAAGATGTCGCCGATCGCGGCGCTCGTGCTGATCCCCGCGCTGTTCTGCGTGTTCGTCGGCAAGGGCGCCCACCTCGGTGACTACGTCATCGACGGCGTCTCCAGCCTCGCGCCCACCGCGGCGATGCTCATGTTCGCGATCGTCTACTTCGGTGTGATGATCGACGTCGGGCTCTTCGACCCGATCGTCCGGGGCATCCTCAGGTTCTGCAGGGCGGACCCGATGCGGATCGTCGTCGGCACCGCGCTGCTCGCCGCGATCGTGTCGCTGGACGGCGACGGCTCCACCACCTTCATGATCACCGTCTCGGCGATGTACCCGCTGTACAAGCGCCTGAAGATGAGCCTGGTCGTGATGACCGGTGTCGCCGCCATGGCCAACGGCGTGATGAACACCCTCCCCTGGGGCGGCCCGACGGCCCGCGCGGCGACCGCGCTCAAGCTCGACGCCGGCGACATCTTCGTCCCGATGATCCCGGCCCTGCTGGTCGGCCTGCTGGGCGTGGTCGTCCTCGCCTACGTGCTCGGTCTGCGCGAGCGCAGGCGGCTGGGCGTGGTGACGCTGGACGAGGCGCCGGCCGAGGAGAAGGAGACGGTCCTCGTCGGCGCGGGCGGCGGCACCGGCGTCATCGCCGGGAAGCGCACCGGCGGCTCCGGCTCCGGCACGGACGCCGACGCGGACGACGACGACTTCCAGGGCCTCGACCCCCACCGCCCCACCCTGCGCCCCAGGCTGTACTGGTTCAACGCGCTGCTCACGGTCGGCCTGCTGACCGCCATGATCATGGAGTTGCTGCCGATCCCGGTGCTGTTCCTGCTCGGCGCCGCGCTCGCGCTCTCCGTCAACTACCCGAACATCCCCGACCAGAAGGCCCGACTCGCGGCCCACGCCGACAACGTCCTCAACGTCTCCGGGATGGTCTTCGCCGCCGCCGTCTTCACCGGCGTCCTCCAGGGCACCGGCATGGTCGACAGCATGGCCAAGTGGCTGGTGGACGTCATCCCCGACGGCATGGGCCCGCACATGGCCCTGGTCACCGGGGTGCTGAGCCTGCCGCTGACGTACTTCATGTCCAACGACGGCTTCTACTTCGGCGTCCTGCCCGTCCTCGCCGAAGCCGGCGCCGCGCACGGCGTCACCCCGCTGGAGATGGCCCGCGCCTCCCTCGTCGGCCAGCCGCTGCACATGTCCAGCCCGCTCGTCCCCGCCGTGTACGTCCTGGTCGGCATGGCCAAGGTCGAGTTCGGCGACCACACCAGGTTCGTGGTGAAGTGGGCGGCCATGATCTGCCTGGTGATCCTCGCGGCCGGAATCCTGTTCGGCATCATCTGAGGCCGGTACCGGCCCCCTGTCAGGAAGGACCCGATCATGACGCCCGGTGGGAACCGCGGCTGGCTGCTCCGCCTCGTCATCGCCTTCGGCTTCGCGCAGGGGGCGGTGTCGATGGCCCGGCCCGCCGTCTCCTACCGGGCGCTGGCCCTGGGGGCGGACGAGAGGGCGGTCGGCGTCATCGCGGGCGTGTACGCGCTGCTGCCGCTGTTCGCCGCCGTACCGCTCGGCCGGCGCACCGACCACGGCCGCTGCGCGCCCCTGCTGCCGGCCGGGGTGGTCCTCATCTCCGGCGGCTGCGCGCTGAGCGGCCTCGCCGGCTCGCTGTGGACGATGGCCCTGTGGAGCGGGGTGATGGGCCTCGGCCACCTCTGCTTCGTCATCGGCGCGCAGTCGCTCGTCGCCCGCCAGTCCGCGCCGCACGAACAGGACCGCAACTTCGGCCACTTCACCATCGGCGCCTCGCTCGGACAGCTGGTCGGACCCGTCGCGGCGGGCGCGCTGATCGGCGCGGACATGGCCCGGACCAGTGCGCTGGCCCTGCTGGCGGCGGGAGCGGGCGGCGCCGTCGCGCTCACCTCGCTGTGGCGCATAGAACGCCCCGCACCCCCGAAGCCCCCCGGGGCGCACGGCACGCGGGTGCCGGTGCGGGCCATCCTGCGTGCCCGGGGCGTCCCCGCGGGCATCCTCATCAGCCTGGCCGTGCTGTCCGCGACCGACATCCTCACCGCCTACCTCCCGGTGGTCGGCGAGCACCGGGGCATCGACCCGGCCGTCATCGGCGTCCTGCTCAGCCTCCGCGCGGCGGCCACCATCGCCTGCCGGCTCGTCCTCACCCCACTGCTGCGCCTGCTCGGCCGCACCGTGCTGCTGACGGTCACCTGTCTGCTGGCGGCGCTGCTGTGCGCGGGCGTCGCGCTGCCGCTGCCGGTCTGGGCACTGGCGCTGGTCCTGGCGGTGCTCGGTTTCTGCCTCGGCGTCGGCCAGCCCCTGTCGATGACGACGGTCGTCCAGGCGGCCCCCGCCGACGCCCGCTCCACCGCCCTCGCCCTGCGGCTGACCGGCAACCGCCTGGGCCAGGTCGCCGCCCCCGCGGCGGCCGGCCTGATCGCGGGCGTCGCGGGCGTGGCCGCCCCGTTCGTGATGCTGGGCGCCCTGCTGTTCCTCTCCTCGGGAGTCGCGCTGCGGGCCCCTTCGAGGCCGGCGGACGACCCGCCGTCCACCCCTGCCGGCACCGGGCCCCGCCCACGGCGCCGCACCTCGCGCTAGGGCCGTTCCCGGCCGGCGTCCTTGTGCCGGCAGGATGACGCGATCGCACCCGGAGGTGCGGAGCCGCCCACCGGGCGGCGGCGTGTCCGGGCGGCCCGGAGCGGTCCGCGCGGGGCGCGCGGAGTGGCGAAGGGGACCCTGCCGGCGGGCGAGCTGCTCCGCGCCGGCTCGAAGGGCCGCTCGGGAAGCGGCGGGGACAGGGAGGGCGACGGCGACTGACGGGGAAACACCGGAGATCCCGTTGAATGCGGGCGTCCGCTTTCTCACCTGCTGGACGGGAGCGCCCTGATTCCGTCCCGCGTCTTCCCCCGGCTGCTACTTTCCGTTAGCTTCCGTGACCCATACGCCCCGTGCGACCCGCACGGGGCGTTCCGAACGCGGAGCGCCAGCGCCCCAGAACCGCCCCCGGGGGCACCCTCATGACACGCGCCATCTCCCTGCACGACGTGAGCAAGACCTACACGCGAGGCGTACGCGTGGTGGACCAGCTGTCCCTGGACATCGCCCCCGGCGAGTTCCTCGTCCTGCTCGGCCCGTCCGGCTGCGGCAAGTCCACGGTGCTCCGGATGATCGCCGGACTCGAGGACATCGACGAGGGCCTGCTGTTCCTCGACGGCGAGTACGGCAACGACCTGCCCCCCTCCGACCGCGACATGGCGATGGTGTTCCAGAACTTCGCCCTGTACCCGAGCATGACCAGCCGCGACAACATAGGCTTCCCGCTCCGCATCGAGTCGCCCGGCGCCGACCCGGCCCCGCGCGTCGACGCCACCGCCCGCATGCTGGGCATCGAGGACCTCCTCGACCGCTTCCCCGCCCAGCTCTCCGGCGGTGAACGCCAGCGCGTCGCCATGGGCCGGGCCATCGCCCGCCACCCCTCCGCCTTCCTGATGGACGAGCCGCTGTCCAACCTGGACGCGAAGCTCCGCAACCGTCTGCGCGCCGAGATCTCCCGGCTCACCCGCGAACTGGGCGTCACCACCGTCTACGTCACCCACGACCAGTCCGAGGCCATGTCGCTCGGCGACCGGGTCGCCGTACTGCGCGGCGGCGTCCTCCAGCAGGTGGGCAGTCCGCGCACGGTGTACTCGCTGCCGAGCAACGTCTTCGTCGCCGCTTTCATCGGCACCCCGCGGATCAACCTGCTGCGCGGCCTGGTGCGCGCCCCGCTGGACGGGGCGATGACCATCAGCCTGGGCAAGCAGTTCCTGCGGCTGCCCGAACCCCTCTGCCTTGACCACCAGTTGCTGCGGGTGCAGCAGGGTCGCGAGGTCATCGTGGGGCTGCGCTCCGAGGCCGTACGGATCGCCAAGCCGTCCGCCGCCCGGACCGGCGAGGTGGTGCTCACCGGCCTGGTGGAGCACCTGGAGTTCCAGGGCCACGAGGTCCTCGTCCACTTCGACACCGGCTCCCGCCCCGCCGTCGTCGCCGATCTCGAGGCGCCGCGTCCGCGCCCCGGCGAGCGCCCGTCCAGGCGCCGACGCCGCGGGGGCACGGTCCTGGACCGGCTGCGCGGAAGGGCCGGCGTGCTGCGCGCGGGGCCCGTGGTGACGACGGACCCGTCGGCGCCGGACCCCGCTCCCGACTCCGCCGAGCCGCGGCTGCCCGGCGACCTCATCGTCCGGACCACCCCCGACCTCCGCCTCCGGCAGGGCATGCAGGTGCCGCTGCTGGTCGACCTCGCCCACCTCTTCGTCTTCGACCAGAGCGGCGAACGGATCTGCCCCAACCCGGCGCGGCTGCCCGACCTGGACGAGTGACACCCGCGTACGGGAGTCCCCTGGCGCGATAAAACTAACACCGCTAGTTTAGGTGCCCGCACGTACTGAGCGGTCGGACACCGACGCCCCGCCCCGGAGGAAGCGCGATGAAGGCACACGACGGCATGTACATCGACGGCGCCTGGCGCCCCGCCGCCGGTCCCGGCGTGATCGAGGTGGTGAACCCGGCCGACGAACAGGTGATCGCCACCGTCCCGGCGGGCACCGTGGAGGACGTCGACGCCGCCGTGCGCGCCGCCCGGGCCGCCCTCCCCGGGTGGGCCGCCACCCCGCCCGCCGAGCGCGCCGCCCGGCTGGCCGCGCTCCGTGACGTGCTGGTGGCCCGGCAGGACGAGATCGCCGAAACGGTGACCGCCGAACTCGGCTCACCGCCGAAGCTCTCCCAGACCGTCCACGCGGGCGTCCCGATCGCCGTGACCGGCTCGTACGCGGAGCTGGCGGCGACGTACGCCTTCGAGGAGCGGACCGGCAACTCCACGGTCCTCCACGAGCCCGTCGGCGTGGTCGGCGCGATCACCCCCTGGAACTACCCGCTCCACCAGATCGTCGCCAAGACCGCCCCCGCGCTCGCCGCCGGCTGCACCGTCGTCGTCAAGCCCGCCGAGGACACTCCGCTGGTCGCCCGGCTGTTCGCGGAGGCCGTGCACGAGGCCGGGATCCCGGCGGGCGTGTTCAACCTCGTCACCGGCCTCGGCCCGGTCGCCGGGCGGGCCCTCGCCGAGCACCCGGGCGTCGACCTGGTCTCCTTCACCGGCTCCACCGCCGTCGGCCGCCGGATCGGCGCGATCGCCTCGGGCATGGTGAAGAAGGTCGCCCTGGAACTCGGCGGCAAGTCCGCCAACGTCATCCTTGCCGGCGCCGACCTGGCCCGCGCGGTCAACGTCGGCGTCGCCAACGTCATGTCCAACTCCGGCCAGACCTGCAGCGCCTGGACCCGCATGCTGGTCCACCACGACCAGTACGACGAGGCGGTGGAGCTCGCCGCGGCCGCCGCCGCGAAGTACGGCGACCGCATCGGCCCGCTGGTCAGCGCCACGCAGCGGGACCGCGTACGCGGCTACATCGCCAAGGGCGTCGCCGAGGGCGCCCGGCTGGCCGCGGGCGGCCCCGACTCCCCGCACGAGCGGGGCTACTACGTCAGCCCCACCGTCTTCGCCGACGTCACCCCTGAGATGACCATCGCCCAGGAGGAGATCTTCGGCCCCGTCCTGTCCGTCCTGCGCTACACCGACGAGGAGGACGCCCTGCGCATCGCCAACGGAACCGTCTACGGTCTGGCCGGCGCCGTCTGGGCCGCGGACGAAACGGAGGCGGTGGCATTCGCCCGCCGGATGGAGACCGGACAGGTCGACATCAACGGCGGACGCTTCAACCCCCTCGCGCCGTTCGGCGGTTACAAGCAGTCGGGCGTCGGCCGCGAACTCGGCGCGCACGGCCTCGCCGAGTACCTCCAGACCAAGTCCTTCCAGTTCTAGGGGAGCCGTGTCCGCCATGGCCGTACGTGCCGCCGTCCTGCCCGCCGTCGACGCCCCGCTGGAGATCACCGGGATCGACCTGCCCGAACCCCGCCCCGGACGGGTCCGCGTCCGGCTCGCCGCCGCGGGGGTCTGCCACTCCGACCTGTCCCTCGCCAACGGCACCATGCGCCTGCCGGTCCCGGCCGTCCTCGGCCACGAGGGCGCCGGCACGGTCGTCGCCGTCGGTGAGGGTGTCACCCATGTCGCGCCCGGTGACGGCGTGGTCCTCAACTGGGCCCCGTCGTGCGGCGCCTGCCCCGCCTGCGCGCGCGGCGAGGTCTGGCTGTGCGCCAACGCCCTGGGCGGCGCGGCCGAGGTGCACGCCCGCCGCGCCGACGACGGCACCGACCTGTACCCGGGGCTGAACGTCGCCGCGTTCGCCGAGGAGACCGTGGTGTCCGCGTCCTGTGTGCTGCCCGCCCCGGACGGCGTCCCGCTCGCCGACGCCGCCCTGCTGGGCTGCGCGGTGCTCACCGGCTACGGCGCCGTCCACCACTCCGCTCGGGTGCGCCCGGGTGAGCGGGTCGCCGTGTTCGGCGTCGGGGGAGTGGGCCTCGCCGCCCTCCAGTCGGCGCGTCTGGCGGGCGCGTCCACGATCGTCGCCGTGGACGTCTCCCCGGAGAAGGAGGAACTCGCGCGTTCCGCCGGGGCCACCGACTACCTCGTCGCCTCGGACACCACCGCCCGCGAGATCCGCGCCCTCACCGGCAAGGAGGGCGTGGACGTGGCCGTGGAGTGCGTCGGCCGCGCGGTCACCATCCGCACGGCCTGGGAGTCCACCCGGCGCGGCGGACGCACCACGGTCGTCGGCATCGGCGGCAAGGACCAGCTGGTCACCTTCAACGCGCTGGAGATCTTCCACTGGGGCCGGACCCTCTCCGGCTGCGTCTACGGCGACTCCGACCCCGCCCGCGACCTGCCGGTCCTCGCCGGCCACATCCGGGCCGGCCGCCTCGACCCGGGCGCCCTGGTGACCGAGCGCATCACCCTGGACGGCATCCCGGCGGCCTTCGGCAACATGCTGTCCGGCAAGGGCGGACGGGCACTGGTGGTGTTCTAGGGCCTGCGGGCGGTCTCCTCCCGGGAAACCGGGGCGGCGGCCGCCCGTACGGTCGTCGCCGTTCGGGACCGGGACCAAGGGCCGGGACGCCCGCGGTTCTCGGACGGGCGTCCCGGGGGTCACCGGAGGGTCGCCGCGTCGATCCCGAGCAGTTCGGACAGCGCGCGTTCGCCCGCTCCCGTCACCTTCACCGCCCGCTCGCTGCCGATCCGCACGCACCACTCCGTGTCCAGGGCGTGCCGGCACAGGGCCGCGCCCGCCACCCCGGCGAGATGGGGGCGGCGCTCCGTCCAGTCCAGGCATGCCCGGGCCAGCGGGCGGCGGCCGCGGCGGTCCAGCTCGATGCCGGCCGCCGCGAACCAGCGCAGCCCCGCGTCCGTGAGCGCGAACCCGGTGTCCCGCAGCAGCAGCCCCCGCGCGGCGAAGGCGTCCGTGACGGCGATGCCGAGCCGCCCGGCGAGATGGTCGTAGCAGGTGCGCCCGCGGGCCATGGCCGAGCCGGCGCCCGACTGCCGCAGCGTGCGGGGGCGTGCGGCGGCGTCCGGCGACACCTGCGCCGCCAGTTCCTCCACCAGCTGCGCGACCCGGGTGCCGGCCAGCCGCACGTACCGGTGCCGCCCCTGCCGCTCCTCGGTGAGCAGCCCGCCCGCGACCAGCTTGCCCAGGTGCTCGCTCAGCGTGGACGCGGCGACCCCGGCGTGCCGGGCGAGCTCGCCCTGCGTCCAGGCCCGCCCGTCCAGCAGCGCCAGCAGACACGCGGCCCGGGTCTCGTCGGCGACCAGCGCGGCGTACCGGGCCAGCCCCGCCGCCCGGGGGTCCTTGGTGGTCATGCCCCCAGCATGCGGCACGGACGGTTCGGCGTTCACCGAAGGGTCCGCCGCCCGGCCGGGGCCCGCCGCGAACAGGCCCTATGCCCCGGCCCGTACCTGCTCGTACTGCAGCGCCAGCCCGTCCAGCAGCGCCGCCAGCCCCGCCTCGAAGGCCCGCTCGTCGATCTTCTCCTGCTGCTCGGCGAGCAGATGGGCCTGTCCGAGGTGGGGGTAGTCGGCGGGATCGTAGGCGCTCGCGTCGTCCACGAAGCCGCCCGCGAAGGAACCGAGCGCGGAGCCCATGATGAAGTACCGCATCAGCGCGCCGATGGAGGTGGCCTGTGCGGGGGGCCAGCCGGCCTCGACCATCGCGCCGTAGACCGCGTCGGCGAGCCGCAGCGCCGCCGGGCGGCGGCCCGGACCGCGCGCCAGGACCGGGACGATGTTCGGGTGGTCGCGCAGCGCGGCACGGTAGGAGACCGCCCAGTCGTGCAGCGCGGTCCGCCAGTCCCGGCCGTCCTCGAACATCGACAGGTCGACCAGCGCGCTCACCGAGTCGGCCACCGCCTCCAGGATCTCGTCCTTGGTGCGGAAGTGGTTGTAGAGCGAGGGCCCGCTCACCCCCAGTTCCGCGGCGAGCCGGCGTGTGGAGACGGCGGCGAGGCCCTCCGCGTCCACCAGCGCGCGGGCCGTACCGACGATCCGGTCGGTGCTGAGCAGGGGCTTGCGCGGTCGGGCCATGGCGCACATAGTAGGACCGCGACTGGAAACTAGCAGTGCTAATTTAAAGGCCCACTGCCGTACGGACGTGCCGGCACTTGGATCTCACACGGGGTGACGCGGTATGAACCTGGAGCTGAGCGAGGAGCAGGAAGCCGTCCGCCGGCTCGCCCGGGACTTCGTGGAGCGCGAGGTCGTGCCGCACGCCGCCGCCTGGGACCGCGCCGAGGAGGTCGACCGCGGCATCGTGAGGAAGCTCGGCGAGGTCGGCTTCCTCGGGCTGACGGTCGACGAGGAGTACGGCGGCAGCGGAGGCGACCACCTGGCGTACTGCCTGGTCACCGAGGAGCTGGGCCGCGCCGACTCCTCCGTGCGGGGCATCGTCTCCGTCTCCCTCGGCCTGGTCGCCAAGACGGTCGCCGCCTGGGGGAGCGAGGAGCAGAAGCGCGCCTGGCTGCCGGGCCTCACCTCCGGCGGGTACGTCGGCTGCTTCGGTCTCACCGAACCGGGCACCGGCTCGGACGCCGGCAACCTCACCACCCGCGCGGTGCGCGACGGCGGGGGAGGCTACGTCGTCAACGGCACCAAGACGTTCATCACCAACGGCACCTGGGCCGACGTCGTCCTGCTCTTCGCCCGCTCCACCGACGCCCCCGGGCACAAGGGCGTCTCCGCCTTCCTCGTCCCCGCCGACACCCCGGGGCTGACCCGGCGCGCACTGCACGGCAAGCTCGGCCTGCGCGGCCAGGCCACCGCGGAACTGGTGCTGGAGGACGTGCGGGTGCCCGCCTCCGCGATGCTGGGCCCCGAGGGCAAGGGCTTCTCGGTCGCCATGTCCGCCCTGGCCAAGGGCCGGATGTCGGTCGCGGCCGGCTGCGTCGGCATAGCCCAGGCCGCCCTGGACGCGGCGGTGCGCTACGCGGGGGAGCGCGAGCAGTTCGGGAAGACCATCGCCCGTCACCAGCTCGTCCAGGAGCTGATCAGCGACATCGCCGTGGACGTCGACGCGGCCCGGCTGCTCACCTGGCGGGTCGCCGATCTCGTCGACCGGGGGCGGCCCTTCGCCGTCGAGTCCTCCAAGGCCAAGCTCTTCGCCTCGGAGGCGGCCGTCCGCGCCGCCAACAACGCGCTCCAGGTCTTCGGCGGCTACGGGTACATCGACGAGTACCCGGTCGGCAAACTCCTGCGGGACGCACGGGTGATGACCCTCTACGAGGGCACCAGCCAGATCCAGAAACTGGTCATCGGCCGTGCCCTGACCGGGGTTTCGGCGTTCTGAGTACGGCCTGAGTAGCCGAACGGATGTGGCCGCGGACGCCTCCGCCGATCCTTGTCCCCATGAGTGACACACCCGTCAAGCAGCAGAGTACGGCCGCCTTCTACGGCCAGGCCGTCGCGTCCTTCGGAGTGGCCATGGGCGCCACCGCGGTCGGCATCTTCAACCTCGACACCGACGCCTGGGTCCGTGCCTTCCTGGGCATCGCGGTCCTGTACCTCGTCACCTCCGCCTTCACCCTGGCCAAGGTCGTCCGCGACCGGCAGGAGGCCGGGCAGATCGTCAACCGCGTCGACCAGGCCCGCCTGGAGAAGCTCCTCTCCGAGCACGACCCGCTGCAGAAGCTGTGACGGCGGGCGCACTAAGCGCCCGCTCACCCTTGCCGGTATGGTGTTACCCCTGCCAGCGAATGAGGTGAGCGATGAGTACGGCGGAGGAGACGGCCGGCGGTGAGGCGCAGCCGTGGGGTGAGGTCACGCCCGACGCGGCCCGACGGCTGCTGCTCGCCGCCGTGGAGGCGTTCGCGGAGCGCGGCTACCACGCCACGACCACCCGCGACATCGCCGGCCGTGCGGGAATGAGCCCGGCCGCGCTCTACATCCACTACAAGACCAAGGAAGAGCTGCTCCACCGCATCAGCAGGATCGGCCACGAGAAGGCCGTGGAGATCCTGCGCACGGCGGCCCGCGCCGAGGGCGGCCCGACCGAGCGGCTCGCCGACGCCGTCAGCTCCTTCGTCCGCTGGCACGCGGGCGGCCGCACCACCGCCCGGGTCGTGCAGTACGAACTCGACTCGCTGGGCCCCGAGGCCCGCGCGGAGATCGTCGGACTGCGCCGGCAGGTCGACGCCGAGGTGCGCGGGATCATCGAGGAGGGCGTGCGCTCCGGCGAGTTCGACGTCGACGACGTGCCGGGCACCACCCTCGCCGTGCTCTCCCTCTGCATCGACGTGGCCCGCTGGTTCAACGTCCACGGGCCCCGCACCCCCGAGCAGGTCGGCGCGCTCTACGCCGACCTCGTGCTCAGGATGGTCGGGGCGCGGGAAGCCGCCCCCGCTCAGAGGTAGTACCGGGCCACCGACTCCGCCACGCACACCGGCTTGTCCCCGCCCTCGCGCTCCACGGTGAAGGCGGTGGCCACCTGCACGCCGCCCTGCACCTCGTCGACCGCGGTGACCGTCGCGGTCGCCCGCACCCGCGAGCCGACCGGGACCGGGGCGGGGAAGCGCACCTTGTTGGTGCCGTAGTTGACGCCCATCCTCACGCCCTCGACGGAGAGCAGCTGGGGGCCGAACAGCGGCAGCAGCGACAGCGTCAGATAGCCGTGCGCGATGGTGGTCCCGAACGGCCCCGCCGCGGCCTTCTCCGGGTCCACGTGGATCCACTGGTGGTCCCCGGTGGCCTCGGCGAACAGGTCGATCCGCTTCTGGTCGACCTCCAGCCAGTCGGTGTACCCCAGCTGCTCGCCCACCGCCGCCTTCAGGTCGTCGACGGACGTGAAGATCCTCGGCTCTGCCATGTCCCGGCCTCTCGCGTCACGTAGTCGCAGCGCATCCCGCTGCGCATGCCTAAGCAACTGCTTAGCATGGTGTGCCGTGCGGTCCCTGTCAACGGAACCGGCCGCCGGACGGGTGGGTAGGGTTCGGGGAGTGCCTCAGATTCCCGAGAAGATCCACGAGCTCACGGTGGGCCAGCTCGCCGCCCGCAGCGGCGCCGCGGTCTCAGCCCTGCACTTCTACGAGTCCAAGGGCCTGATCAGCAGCCGCCGCACACCGGGGAACCAGCGCCGCTACACCCGCGACACCCTGCGCCGGGTCGCCTTCATCCGCGCCGCCCAGCGCGTCGGCATCCCGCTCGCCACGATCCGCGGGGCGCTCGCCGAGCTGCCCGAGGAGCGCACCCCGACCCGGGACGACTGGGCGCGCCTCTCCGAGGCGTGGCGCTCCGAGCTGGACGAACGCATCCAGCAGCTCAACCGCCTGCGGGACCATCTGACGGACTGCATCGGCTGCGGCTGTCTCTCCCTGGACACCTGCGTCCTGTCCAACCCCGACGACGTCTCCGGCGACCGCCTGACCGGCTCCCGCCTGATGACGGAACCCGGCGGCACGCGCCGCGGCGGCCGTCCGGGGTGCGAGGGCTGAACCCGCGGGCGCGCACCCGGCCGGGCCTTTCGGGCGCCGACGGGGGTGCTGCATCCCCTGCGCACCCCGTCGCCCCGTTGCTCCCTGCCGCTCAGGCCCTCAAGCCGACACCAGCAGCCTCACCCGGCGGGCGTCCGCCAGGGCCCCGGGGGTGAGCACGGGGCGCGGCACCAGGATCCCGCAGTCCGTGCAGACCGGGCCGGCCGACGGCTCGTGGTCCAGGTCGTGGCGCCACACGAGCCGTTCCCCTTGGCACACGGGACACGCCGTGCCCGGCTCGCGCTCCAGCGCGGCTATCAGCCGCCGCAGCACCTCGGCGAGCGGCTCGCGCGGATGCACCCGCGGATCGTCGCACCAGGCCACCCCGAAACCGCCCCAGGTCAGCCGGTGCCAGTCGTCCACACTGCCCGGCCTGCGCAGACCGTCGTGCTTCTCCTTCCTGCGGCGCTCGGCGAACTCCACCTCGTAGGCCAGCCAGACCGCCCGGGCCTCCTCCAGTTCGTCCAGTGCGGCCACGAGCCGCGCCGGGTCGACGGAGCGGTCCTCGGGATCGAACCCGGCCCGCGAGCACAGATGGTCCCAGGTCGCCCTGTGCCCGTAAGGAGCGAACCGCTCAAGGCACTTGCGCAGCGAGTAGCGCCGCAGCGCCAGATCGCACCGGGGATCTCGGACCTGTCTCGCCAGACTCCGGAAACCGGCCATCGTCCTGCACCTCCGTCACACCTGCACCTGTAATCCGGTCACTTCGGCGTCGTCGAACGGACGTCGCCGAATAGACGTATCGACACGCGAATCGGCTCCATCCTTTTTTGTGATGGCCCCCCAGCCGGCCGCGGGGACGTCGGGGCCAACTCCCTTGGCCCATACTTCAGTTGTGGTCGTTCACGGGGGTACCGGGCGGTAGCCCGCCGCGTACCCTCACCGCGGGGAGGCGCCCCTCCTCGACAGTCTGAGAACTCCCCGCGGGCTCCACGGGTTCCTTGGAGACGCCTCGGATATGCACACCGGCCGTCCCTCCCTGGTTGCCGCCGACCGCGCGGCTACACCCCCGGTCACGTCATCGCAGGTCACGGAGGTGCGACGGCCCGGCACAGCACGGCGGCGGGCCGCTGTCCGCGACCCGCCGCCGTCCGTGCCTTCCGCTCAGCGGTAGAGCAGGTACTCCCGCCGCATCCTCCGGAACCCCGCCAGCTCGTCCCGCCAGCCGGCGACCACCTCGTCCGTGTCCGCGCCCGCGTCGATCATCGTGCGCACCCGGGTGGATCCGGTGAGCTTGTCGATCCAGTTGTCCGGACGCCACGCGAACCCGCTCCACGACCGCCGGGCCGTGATCAGCAGTCCGATGCCGGTCCGCACCGGATCGAAGGCCTCCCGGTCGTGCACGTGCAGCTGCACCCCTCCGATGGTCCTGCCCTGGAACTTGGAGAACGTCGGCGCGAAGTACGCCTCCCGGAAGCGGACGCCCGCCAGGCCCAGCCCGTTCGCCTCGGCCGCCCAGCGCCCGTCGATCCCCTCGGCGCCCAGCAGCTCGAAGGGCCGGGTGGTCCCGCGCCCCTCCGACAGATTGGTGCCCTCGAACAGACAGGTGCCCGGGTACACCAGCGCCGTCTCCGGCGTCGGCATGTTCGGGCTCGGCGGCACCCAGGGCAGCCCGGACGCGTCGTAGAAGTCCGACCGCTTCCAGCCCGACATCCGTACGGTCTCCAGCGGCACCGGCTCGGTCAGGAACTCCGCGTTGAACAGCAGGGCCAGCTCGGCCACCGTCATCCCGTGCGCCTGCGAGATCGGCTGCCGCCCGACGAAGGTCGCGAACTCCTTGTGCAGCACCGGGCCCAGCGCCGCCCGCCCGGTCACCGGGTTCGGCCGGTCCAGGACCACGAACCGCTTGCCCGCGAGCGCGGCCGCCTCCATGCAGTCGAACAGCGTCCAGATGTACGTGTAGAACCGCGCGCCGACGTCCTGGATGTCGAAGACGACCGTGTCCACGCCGGACGCCGTGAAGACGTCGGCGAGTGCCTGACCGCTCTTCAGATAGGTGTCGTAGACGGGCAGCCCGGTCGCGGGGTCGTCGTAGCGGCCCTCCGAGCCGCCCGCCTGCGCGGTGCCCCGGAAGCCGTGCTCGGGGCCGAAGACCGCGCTCAGGTCCACCCGCCCGTCGGCGTGCATCACGTCGACGATGTGCCGTACGTCCCGGGTGATGCCCGTCGGGTTGGTGACCACGCCCACGCGCCGCCCGTCGAGCAGCGCGTAGCCGTCCGCGGCGAGCCGTTCGAACCCGGTGCGCAGCCCCCGGCCACCTCCCTGCGCCGCCCCCGGCCCGGATGCGGCGGCGGCCGGTGCGGCGGAGGCCGCGACCGCGGCCGTGGTGGTGGCGAGCAGGCTCCGTCTGGACAGCTTCATGCAGTGACCTCCGTGATCGTTGCGGGTGTCATGAGCACGCACGCTAGCGCGCATGACCGCCCCGGGGAACGAACCGGACCGACCCCGCGCCGAACAGCTCTTCCACCGGGCATACCGACCGGTTAGTCTGACGCCCGGAACCGCTGGGAGCCGCGTCGAAGGAGACCGATGGTGCAAGCCCTGCAGAACGCGAAGGTGGTCGTCACGGGAGCCGGCGGCGGCATCGGCGCGTCGCTCGCCCGCCGCTTCGCCGCCCACGGGTCCAAGGTCGTCGTCAACGACCTGGACGCCGACCGGGCGAAGGCCGTCGCCGAGGAGATCGGCGGCATCGCGGTCCCCGGCGACGCCTGCGCGGTCGTCGCCGAGGCCCGGGACGCGCTCGGCGGCACGGTCGACGTCTACTGCGCCAACGCCGGCGTCGGCCGCGACGGCGGGGAGCCCGGCGGCGAGCTCGACGAGCAGGGCTGGGCGCTCTCCTGGGACGTCAACGTGATGGCGCACGTCCGCGCGGCGCACGCCCTGCTCCCGGACTGGCTGGAGCGCGGCAGCGGACGCTTCGTCTCCACGGTCTCCGCCGCCGGACTGCTCACCATGATCGGCACCGCTCCGTACAGCGTCACCAAGCACGGCGCGTACGCCTTCGCCGAGTGGCTCTCGCTGACCTACCGCCACCGCGGGGTCAAGGTCCACGCGATCTGCCCGCAGGGGGTGCGCACCGACATGCTCGACGCCAGCGGCAGCGCGGGCGACCTCGTCCTCAAGCCGACCGCGATCGAACCGGACGAGGTGGCCGACGCCCTCTTCCGCGGCATCGAGGAGGACCGCTTCCTGATCCTCCCGCACCCGGAGGTCGCCGAGTACTACCAGGCCCGCGCCGCCGACCCCGACCGCTGGCTGAACGGCATGAACCGCCTCCAGCAGCACTGGGAGACCTCCCGCTGACCGGCCCCCGGGCGCCGGTCGGAGGTCCTGCCGCGCACGCCGGGCGCGGGGAGTGGGAAGATCCTCCGTCGGGAACCGCGTTCCCCGACCGACGAGAACCGAAAGCGACACGGAAAGGCGGGTGGCCGCAGTGCCCAGGACGACGGACGGTGACGGGACTCCTGTGCCGCAGCGGCTGCTGGCCGCCGCCACCCGGCTCTTCGCCGAGCAGGGCTACGACCGCACCTCGGTGCAGGAGATCGTCGAGGCGGCCGGCGTCACCAAGGGGGCGCTCTACCACTACTTCGGCTCCAAGGACGATCTGCTGCACGAGGTGTACGCCCGTGTGCTGCGCCTCCAGCAGGAACGCCTCGACCACTTCGCGGGGGCCGACGAGCCGATCGAGAAGCGGCTGCGCGGCGCGGCGGCCGACGTCGTCGTCACCACGATCGAGAACCTCGACGACGCGTCGATCTTCTTCCGGTCCATGCACCACCTCGGCCCGGAGAAGAACAAGCAGGTGCGCGCCGAGCGCCGCCGCTACCACGAACGCTTCCGCGCGCTGATCGAGGAGGGCCAGCGGGAGGGCGTGTTCTCCACGGCGACCCCGGCCGACCTGGTGGTCGACTACCACTTCGGCTCGGTGCACCACCTGTCGACCTGGTACCGCCCCGACGGTCCGCTCAGCCCTCAGGAGGTCGCCGATCACCTGGCCGACCTGCTGCTGCGGGCGCTGCGTCCCTGACGGTCTCCCCGCGGCCCGTCAGACGGTCGAGGAGGGCCGCCGCCGCAGGGTTGCGCGGCCGGGGCCCGCGCCCGGCCAGCACCACCGTGCGCCCCGGGTCCGGCTGCCGCACCGTGACGCACGGCAGTCCCGCCCGCTCACCGATCGGCCGGGGCACGAACGCCACCCCGATACCGGCCCGCACCAGCTCCACCAGCAGCCCGGCCTGGGTGACGTCACAGGTGATGCGGCGACGCAGCCCGCAGTGGGCGGCCAGCCGCCGCACGGCCGTCTCCAGGCCGGTCCCCGCGCGGAAGTCCACGAACGGCTCCTCGGCCAGGTCGCTGATCAGCGTCCGCCCGGCCGCGGCCAGCGGATGCCCCGGCGCGGTGATCAGCACCAGCTCCTCGTGCCAGGTCGCGTGCACGGTCAGCCCCTCCGGCAGTTCCCGCGCGTCCGGCGCGAGATACGCCAGGTCCAGCTCGCCCGCCCGCAGCGCCGCGGTCAGCTCGTCCACCGTCGCGTCCCGCACGGAGACCTGCACGCCGGGGAACTCCCGGTGGAAGACGGCCAGTTCGCCGGGCAGATCGACGCAGGTCAGCGTCTGGATGGTGCCGATCGCCACCCGGCCGGTGTGCAGCCCGGCCACGGCGGCCACCGCCTCCCGCGCGGACCGCGCCCCGGCCAGCAGCGCCCGCGCCTGCGGCAGCAGCGCGCGCCCCGCCTCGGTGAGGACGACCCGGCGGCCGGTGCGGTCGAACAGATCGGCGCCCAGCTCCCGTTCCAGGTTGCGGATCGAGGTGCTGAGCGCGGACTGCACGATCAGTTCGGAGCGGGCGGCGGCGGTGAAGCCGCCCTCGGTGACGACCGCCATGAAGTGACGGAGCTGACGGATCTCCATCCATCCATTCTAGAGATCGGTGCCAGCGAAACCATCTGTTGGACCGCTGGTCGGGGCCGTCCCCATGCTGAGGGCATGGATCTCCTGCCGGCCCTGTGGACCACCGCCTACGCCCCCGACGCCCCCGCCGTTCCCCGGCTGCTGGCCCGCCGGCTCCTGCGCCTGTGCGACTTCCTCCGGGCGCTGGCGCTGGCGGACCACACACCGTCCGGCGGCTATTAGCGGGTTCTACAGGTACTTCTTCAGCTCCCGCCGGGCCAGCGACCGCTGGTGCACCTCGTCGGGACCGTCGGCGAGCATCAGCGTGCGGGCGCCGGCGTACAGCTCCGCCAGCGGGAAGTCCTGGCTGACCCCGCCGGCGCCGTGGAGCTGGATCGCCCGGTCGAGGATGCCGACGACCGTGCGCGGGGTGGCGATCTTGATGGCCTGGATCTCCGTGTGGGCGCCCCTGTTGCCGACGGTGTCCATCATCCAGGCCGTCTTCAGCACCAGCAGCCGCAGCTGCTCGACCGCCACGCGGGCGTCGGCGATCCAGTTCTGCACCACGCCCTGCCGCGCCAGCGCCTTGCCGAAGGCGTCCCGCGACACCGCACGGCGGCACATCAGCTCGATGGCCCGCTCGGCCATGCCGATCAGCCGCATGCAGTGGTGGATCCGGCCGGGACCGAGCCGGGCCTGCGCGATGGCGAAGCCGCCGCCCTCCTCGCCGATCAGATGCGACACCGGCACGCGCGCGCGGTCGAAGACCACCTCGGCGTGCCCGCCGTGGTAGTGGTCCTCGTAGCCGAACACCTGCATCGCGCGGGTGATCGTGACGCCCGGGGTGTCGCGCGGGACGAGCACCATGGACTGCTGGCGGCGGATGTCCGCCCCGTCCGGGTCGGTCTTGCCCATCACGATGAAGACGGCGCAGTCCGGGTGCATGGCCCCGGAGATGTACCACTTGCGGCCCGTGACGACGTACTCGTCGCCGTCCCGCTCGATGTGCGTGGTGATGTTGGTGGCGTCCGAGGAGGCCACCTCCGGCTCGGTCATCGCGAACGCCGAGCGGATCTCACCGGCCAGCAGCGGCCGGAGCCACTGCTTCTTCTGCGCCTCGTCGCCGAACTGCGCCAGCACCTCCATGTTCCCGGTGTCGGGCGCCGCGCAGTTGGTGACGGTCGGCGCGATCTGCGGGGAGCGGCCCATGATCTCGGCGAGCGGGGCGTACTGGAGGTTGGTGAGGCCGGCGCCGTACTCGGAGTCGGGCAGGAACAGGTTCCACAGCCCCTGCCGGCGGGCCTCCGCCTTCAGCTCCTCCACCACGGGCACGTTGCGCCAGGGCGAGTCCAGGCCGGCACGCTGCTCGTGGACGACCGCCTCGGCCGGGTACACGTACTCGTCCATGAAGGCGAGCAGCCTGCCGCGCAGCTCCTCGGTGCGCGCGTCGAACGCGAAGTCCATGTCGGGTCAGCCTTCCTGGAGAGTGGTCAGACCGTGCTCGATGAAGACCGGGACCAGGTCGCCGATGCGGTCGAAGCCGCGTCCGACCGTCTGGCCCAGGGTGTAGCGGTAGTGGATGCCCTCCAGGATCACGGCGAGCTTGAACCAGGCGAACGCGGTGTACCAGGACACCGCGGAGACATCGCGCCCCGACCGCGCGGCGTACCGCTCGATCAGCTCGCCCGGCGTCGGGTGCCCGGGGGCCTCGGCGGTCGTGGAGACGGGGGAGTCCGGCGTGCCCAGCGGCATGCTGTACATCACCAGCAGCCCGAGGTCGGTCAGCGGATCGCCGAGCGTGGACATCTCCCAGTCGAGGACGGCCGTGATCTCGTCGTTCTCCCCGATCAGCACGTTGTCGAGGCGGTAGTCGCCGTGCACGACGGAGGGCGCGGGGGAGACGGGCAGTTCGCGTCCGAGCGCGGCGTGCAGCTCGTCGATGCCGGCCAGCTCCCGGTTGCGGGAGGCGTCCAGCTGCTTGCCCCAGCGCCGCAGCTGCCGGTCCAGGAAGCCCTCGGGGCGGCCGAAGTCGGCGAGACCGACCTCGGCGGCGTCCACCGCGTGCAGCTCGACCAGCGTGTCCACCAGATTCAGCACGGCGTCCCGGGTGCGCCCGGGACCGAGCGGGGCCAGCTGGCCGGCCGTCCGGTACGGGGTGCCCTCGACGAACTCCATCACGTAGAAGGGCGCCCCGAGCACGTCCTCGTCCTCGCACAGCAGCACGGTGGGCGGCACCGGGACGGCGGTCGGGTGCAGCGCGCTGATCACCCGGTGCTCGCGCCTCATGTCGTGCGCGGTGGCCAGCACATGGCCGAGCGGAGGCCTGCGTACCACCCACTTCGCGTCACCGTCGGAGACCGCGTAGGTGAGGTTCGACCTGCCGCCCTCGATCAGCCGGCCGGACAGCGGGCCGTTCACCAGGCCGGGCCGCTCCCGTTCGAGCAGGCCGCGCAGCCGGTCGAGGTCGAGTCCGGGCGGGTGATCGGGGCTCATCGTCGCTCCTACGGGCAGGTGAAGGGTACCCGCACATGATGCCGACCGGTCGGTATGCCGTCCAGAGCGGCGGCCGAACGTGATCGGGGCCACGATAGGCGCAAGCCGCGCCCGCCGTTCGTCCGCCGGCCACGCGATGGGCGTATGTCGAGCCGTTCGGCTTGCACGGCGCGGCCGGAACCCTGAGGGTCGGACCCATGAAGGCGATCAGGTACGCACGGTACGGCGGCCCGGAGGTACTCGAACTCGGGGAGGCCGACGACCCCCGGGTCGGGCCCGACTCGGTGCTGGTGGAGGTGCGCGCGGCGGCCGTCAATCCGGTCGACTGGAAGTGCCGAGGGGGCCACCTCGACCAGATCCTGCAGCCGGTGTTCCCGGTGATCCCCGGCTGGGACGTCTCGGGCGTGGTGGTCCGGCCGGGACCCGCCGTACCGGAGTTCGCCGCGGGCGACGAGGTCATCGGCTACGTCCGCGAGGACGTCCTCTCCCGGGGGACCTTCGCCGAGTACGTGGCCGCCCCGGTGCGCACCCTCGCGCGCAAGCCGCGCGGCCTGTCCTTCGAGGAGGCGGCCGGCCTTCCCCTCGCGGGGCTCACCGCGTACCAGGTGCTGCACCGGGTGCTCGAGGTCAAACGGGGCGAGACGGTCCTGGTGCACGCCGCGGCCGGCGGCGTGGGATCCATCGCGGTCCAGCTCGCCGTCCACCTCGGCGCCCGGGTCATCGGCACGGCGAGCGAGGGCAACCACGACTTCGTGCGCGGTCTGGGCGGGGAGCCGGTGAGTTACGGCGAGGGCCTGGCCGAGCGGGTGCGGGGACTGGCTCCCGAGGGCGTGGACGCGGCGTTCGACTCGGTGGGCGGCGACGCCCTCAAGGTCTCCGCCAATCTGCTCGCCCCCGAGGGACGGCTGGCCTCGATCACCGATCCCGAGGTGGTTGCCTACGGCGGCCACTACTGGTTCGTCCGCCCCGACCCCCAGGACCTCCAGCACCTCTCCGACCTGGCGGCCCAGGGCACGGTGAAGATCCACGTCTCGAAGACCTTCCCCCTCGAACAGGCGGCGGAAGCCCACCGCCTCAGCCAGGAGGGCCGAACCCGCGGCAAGATCGTGGTGACGGTGTCCCACTGAGCCCGCCCGGCGCTTCAGGCGGGCGGGAGCGAGGCAAACTCACCCCACCCCCACCAGCACCGCCCCCCACCCCGCCATGCCCACCGCACAGATCGCCGCCACCACCGCGTACCCCGGAACAAGTGCCCCCGGCACACTCACCCCCGCCAGCCCCCGGATCCGCCGGTGGGCGACCCGCAGAAACAGGAACCAGCACACACAGCACAGCGCGCACGCGACGACCGCCACCACCGACGCCCCGCCCCCCAGCGCCGTCCTCAGGGCGAGCACGGTCACGACGGTCGCCGACAGCGTCGTACGCCGCCACGCCAGCCGCGTCCGCTCCGGCTGCAGCCCCGGATCCCGCTCCGCCGTCCCGCTCATCCGGCCCACCCGAACAGCACGACGACGACCATCGCCACCGCCACCACCGCCACCACGAGGCTCAGCACCGCCGGGAACCGGGACACCGGGAGATCCTCCCCGCGCCGCATCGCCCGCTCGCACCGCACCCAGTGGTTGACCGCCCGCAGCGCGCACAGCACCCCGGCGCCCAGCAGGGCCAGCGCCAGCCCGACCCGCCACCCCCAGCGCAGGTCCGGCAGGAACTGGTCCACGGCGAACCCGCCGCCGATCAGCGCGAGCGCGGTACGCAGCCAGGCGAGGAACGTCCGCTCGTTCGCCAGCGAGAACCGGTAGTCGGGCGTGTCGCCCTCCCCCCGCACCTCACCGGGCACGAACCACAACCGAACGTTCCGTACGAACTCGCTCACGCCGCGACCCTACTTCTCAGCCCCGGGACCCGCCCGACCGGTACGTCCGGAGCCGCGCGTACGCGGCCAGCCCGTCCGGCACCCACTCCCACTCGTCCAGCCGCCGTTCCAGTTCGGCCTCCGGCAGGAAGTCACCCCAGGCCACCTCCTCGGGCTGCGGCCGTACCGGCAGGTCGCAGCGGACCTCGTACACCGCCGACCACCAGGTGCGGCCCGCGCCGTCGTCGTACAGGAACCTGAAGAGGCGCTCGGGGCGCGGCAGCCCGGTCACGCCCAGCTCCTCCTCGGCCTCCCGCAGCGCCGCCGCGTCGTAGCCCTCGCCCGCGCCGACGACCCCGCCGACGAACATGTCGTACAGGGAGGGGAAGACCTGCTTGCCCGGCGTGCGGCGGTGGACGAAGATCCGGTCCCCGGCGTCCCGGACCAGGACGAAGACGCAGCGGTGGCGCAGTCCCCGGGCGTAGGCCTCACCGCGCGGGGACGTCCCGATGACGCGGTCGTCCTCGTCGACGATGTCGATGATCTCGTCAGCGCTCATCGGGCCATCCAATCAGCGGCCGCCCCGCGCCGGGGCAGCGGAGGGAGCCGCCCGTCGCGCGCTCCGGACGGCCTGTCGGCCCCGCGTGTCGCAAGTCGCCCTTTCGTGACCGTGGTTGACGCGTGTAACACGAAGGTTGCCCTTGACGTGATCCGCTGACGGGCGGTTTGCTGTGAGTGATCAGTTCATGGCAATCGGCAGTCGACCACTGCCGTACCGACCACCTGCCGTGAGCGGACGACCACAAGAGAAAGCGCGTGAGGAAGTCCCGCGGTGCCCCCACCCCCGCCTCCCCTCGGCCGTGCCCGCAAACGCGCGGCACAGGCCTTCGACGAGGCTCTCGACGATGCCGAACTCGTCGCCGCGCGGGCCGCGCTGGCGCAGGGCCGCTGGCAGGACACCCGCTCACTGCTGGTCCGCACGGGGGAGGACTGGGACCGCCGGGGACACCGCGTCACGGTGCTCGCCCGGGAGTCGTACAGCGCCGCCTGGGCCCGCGAGTGGCTGCTCGCCGAACCCGACTCCGGTGACGCCTCGGTGCTGCTCGCCCTGGCCCAGGTGCGGCGCGCGCTGGGCGGCAAGGAGAAGCCCGCCCGCGTCCGCGACACCTGCATCGAGGCTGCGGACCTGGTGCCCGCCGACCCCACCCCCTGGCTCGGACTGCTCCTGCTGGAGTGCGCCGAGGGGGCCGAGGGTGACGTGGTCCGGATCTTCGAACAGGTCCGCACCCGGTACGCGGACCACCACCACGCCCACCACCTCGTGGTCGCCTGGCTCGCCGAGCGCCGTGTGGAGGCGGGCCCCGACCCGCTGCACGAGGTGTACGACTTCGCCAACTGGGCCGCCGAGCAGGCGCCGGCCGACTCCCCGCTGGCGATCCTGCCGGTCATCGCGCACGCCGAGCGCTACCGCGCCCTGGCCGCCGCCGGACACGAACCCGCCGACCCGGTCGCCTCCGGCCACTGGGTCGGCCGCCGCGCCCGGCAGGTGATGAAGGCCGCCTTCGACTGGTGGCTGGAGTGGGAGCACGAGGACCACCCGCGCCGCCTGGTCGACCTGAACTTCCTGGCCCACGCCAAGGTCTGCGAGGGCCGGGGCGCCGAGGCCGCCGCCCTCTTCCACCGCATCGGCGAGCACGTCACCCCGGCGCCCTGGTCGTACCCCGACCGGGACGGCGTCACCGTCTTCCGCACCGCCCGGGCCGCAGCCCTGGGCACGACCTGACCCCAGCCCCCACCCCCCGCCCGCCACCACCACAACCGACCAAGGACGGCCTTCCGATGACGACGGACAGTTCGAGCACCAGCAGAGCACCTGCCGACGGCATCAGTACGTTCAAGGGGCAGGAGCGCGCCCTGCGCGCCGACCGCCTCGGCACGGGGGGCCTGCTGCTCTCCGTCCTCGCCGCGACCGCCCCCCTCATGGTGGTCGCGGGTGTCATGCCCACCACATTCGCGGTGATGGGCATCGTCGGCCAGCCGCTGCTCTTCGTGGCGCTCGGCGTCGTACTGGTCCTGTTCAGCCTCGGCTACGCGGAGATGAGCCGGCACGTCCACAACGCGGGCGCCTTCTACGCCTACATCTCCCGCGGTCTCGGCGGCACCGCCGGAGCGGGCGCCGCCCTGGTCGCGCTGGTCGCCTACAACTCCCTCCAGGTCGGCATCTACGGCATCTTCGGCTTCGAGGTGTCGGGCCTCTTCGCCACCTACGCCGACCTCGAGGTCGCCTGGTGGATACCGGCGCTCCTCGCCGTCCTCGCCGTCGGCGCGCTGGGCTGGCTGAAGATCGACGTCAACGCGCGCGTGCTGGGCGTCCTGCTCGTCATCGAGGTGCTGCTCGTCGTCGTCTTCGACATCGCCGCCGTCGCCGACCCCGGCAAGGAGGGCCTGTCCCTGCACGCCTTCAACCCGGACACCCTCACCGGCGCCGGCGTCGGCACCGCCCTGTGCTTCTGCATCGCGGCCTTCCTCGGCTTCGAGCAGGCCCCCGTCTACGCCGAGGAGACCAGCAGGCCGCACGTACTGGTGCCCCGGGTGATGTTCCTCGCGGTCAGCGGCGTCGCCGTCTTCTTCGCCCTCAGCAGCTGGGCGCTCACCGTCGCCACCGGCCCCTCCGGGATCATCGGCGCCTCCCGGGAACAGAGCGCGGGACTGCTGTTCTTCCTCACCGAGGACCGGCTCGGCTCCACCTTCACCGACGTCCTGCACATCCTCTTCGTGACCGGCATGTTCGCGGCCATGCTCAGCTTCCACAACGTGGTCGCCCGGTACGCCTTCGCCATGGGCCGCGAGGGCCTGCTGCCCTCCGCCTTCGGCCGCACCACCGGCACCAGCGGCGCCCCCGGCACCGGCTCCCTGCTCCAGACCGTCATCGCCGCCGTCCTCGTCCTCGCCTTCGCCCTCACCGACGACAAGCCGACCGGCGACCCGACCGCCCCGGTCCTGCACCTGTTCACCTGGGGCGGCAACATCGGCGCCCTCGGCGTCATCGTGCTGATGGCGATCGCCTCGCTGTCCGTCGTCGTCTTCTTCGTCCGGCGCGGCGCCGCAGGCGCCCAGAGCTGGCGGCTGGTCACCTCCGCGCTGGCGGGCATCGCCCTGGTCGTCATCGCGGGCTACACCGTCAAGGACTTCGACGTACTGGTCGGCGCGGGCCCCGACTCCTCGCTGAGCTGGATCCTGCCCGGCATCATCGGGCTGGCCCTGGTCGTCGGCCTGGTCCAGGGCGCCGTACTGCGCTCCCGCGCCCCCGAGAAGCATGCCCGCATCGGGCTCGGCAACGAGGCCTTCCAGCTGGAGCGGGAGGCCGAGCGCACCTCGTAGGAGAGACGCTTACGAAAGTCTGACGGGCACCCGCGCTCCCTGGTCCGACGGGGACGCGGGTGCTCGAATGGAGGAGTGAACTCCGAACAGCCGCCGCCTCCCCCTGACGAGGGGGACGCGCGAGGCACACCCGTCGGCCGCCGGGTCTTCCTCGGCACCCTGGGCCTGGGCGCCCTCGGCGTGGTCACCGCGCCCTCCCTCCAGCGCGGCCTGGAGTCCTTCCTCGCCGGGGCCGCCGACAAGGACCCCACCGGCCTGACCGGACTCCTCCCGAACGGCGGCGGCTTCCGCTACTACTCCGTCACCTCGTCCGTCCCGCGCAGGACCGCGGCCACCTACCGCCTCACCGTCGACGGCCTCGTCGACCGCCCCGCCACCTACACCCTGCCCGAGCTGAAGGCCCTGCCGCAGACCCGTATGGTCCGGGACGTCCAGTGCGTCACCGGCTGGCGGGTGCCGCACACCCCGTTCGAAGGGGTGCGCCTGTCCCGGCTGCTGGACGCCGCGGGAGTGCGCCCCTCGGCCCGGGCGGTGCGCTTCACCTGCTTCGACGGCGCCTACTCGGAGAGCCTCACCCTCGACCAGGCCCGCCGCCCCGACGTCCTGGTCGCGCTGCGCATGCGGGACGAGGACCTCGGCCACGCCCACGGCGGCCCGGCCCGCCTCTACGTGGCCCCGATGTACTTCTACAAGTCCGCCAAGTGGCTCTCCGGCATCACCGTCACCGAGGACGTCGAACCCGGCTACTGGGAGGAACGCGGCTACGACGTCGACGCCTGGGTCGGCCGCTCGAACGGACGCGACGATGAGCCCACGCACTGACCCCGGGCCCGCCGTCACCGCGGTACGGCGCTTCGGCCGCCCCCAGCGGTGGGCGCACCACGCCACGGCCGTGCTGATGGGCCTGTGCGTGGCCACGGCCGCCTGCCTCTACGTCCCCCAGCTCGCCCAGCTGGTGGGCCGCCGCGCCCTCGTCGTCACCGTCCACGAGTGGTCCGGCCTGGCCCTGCCCCTCCCCGTCCTCGCCGCTCTCGCCTCCCGCGCGTTCCGCGCCGACCTCGGCCGGCTGAACCGCTTCGGGCCGCACGACCGGATCTGGCTGCGCGCCGCCCTGCGCCGCGACAAGCGCCCCTCGTCCCGTCCGGCCGGCAAGTTCAACGCCGGACAGAAGCTCTACGCGGCCTGGATCGCCGGCGCCACGCTGGTGATGCTGGGCACGGGGTTGCTGATGTGGTTCACCCCCCTCACCCCGCTGGTCTGGCGCACCAGCGCGACCTTCGTCCACGACTGGCTGGCCCTGACCGTCGGCATCGTCCTCGCCGGGCACATCGGGATGGCCCTGGCGGATCCCGAGGCCCGGCGCGGCATGCGCACGGGCTCGGTGGGCCGCGACTGGGCGGAGCGCGAACACCCGCTGTGGCGGCCCTGACACACCAGGGCCCACCCGCGCCCCGAGGGGAAGCGGGTGGGCCGTACGCGCCCGGGATCCCGGCTAGATGATCAGGGACAGCAGCAGCACCAGACCACCGGCGACCACCGAGATGATCGTCTCCATGATCGACCAGGTCTTGATCGTCTGACCGACGCTCAGCCCGAAGTACTCCTTCACCAGCCAGAAACCGGCGTCGTTGACATGGCTGAAGAACAGCGAGCCGGCACCGATCGCCAGCACCAGCAGGGCCGCGTGCGTGGTCGACATGTCGGCCGCGAGCGGCGCCACCAGACCGGCCGCCGAGACGGTCGCCACGGTCGCCGAACCGGTCGCCAGCCGGATCGCCACCGCGATCAGCCAGGCCAGCAGCAGCGCGGGGATGGACCAGTCCTCGGATATGTGCAGGACCATCTGGCCCACGCCGGTGTCGATCAGCGTCTGCTTGAAGCCGCCGCCCGCGCCGACGATCAGCAGGATGCCCGCGATCGGCGCGAGCCCCTTGTCAACCAGCTGCGAGATCCGCTCACGGCTGAAACCGGCGGGCATCCCCAGCGTGAAGATGCCGACCAGCACGGCGGCGAGCAGGGCGATCAGCGGGGAGCCGGCCACGTCGAACACGCGCTGCACGCTGTTCTCGGGGTCGTCGACGACGATGTCCACCAGGGCCTTGGCGAGCATCAGCACGACCGGCAGCAGGATCGTGGCCAGCGTCGGACCGAAGCCGGGACGCTTCTCCAGTTCCTCGGAGGGCCGCTGCGGGATCATCCGCTCGGGCGCCGGGACGTCCACCCAGCGGGCGGCGTACTTGGAGAACAGCGGACCGGCGATGATTACCGTCGGTATGGCGACGAGCACGCCCAGCGCCAGCGTCACACCGAGGTTGGCGTCCACGGCGTCGATCGCGACCAGCGGGCCGGGGTGCGGCGGGACCAGACCGTGCATCACGGACAGACCGGCGAGCGCCGGGATGCCGATGCGCATCAGGGAGTAGTTGCCGCGCTTGGCGACCATCAGCACCACCGGGATCAGCAGCACCACGCCGACCTCGAAGAACAGCGGCAGACCGATCACCGAGGCGATCAGCACCATCGCCCATGGCATCGTGCGGCCGTTGGCCCTGGCGAGGATCGTGTCGACGATCTGGTCGGCGCCGCCGGAGTCGGCCAGCATCTTGCCGAGGATCGCGCCGAGGGCGATGAGGACGCCCACGCCGGCGACGGTCGAGCCGAGTCCGGCGCTGAAGCTGGTGATCACCTTGTCCAGCGGCGCCCCGGCGAACGCGCCGAGCGCCAGTGACCCGATGGTCAGGGACAGGAAGGCATGCAGCTTGAACTTGGTGATGAGCAGGACGATGACGGCGATGCCCGCCAGGACGGCGATGCCCAGCTGAGCGTGGCCGGCCGAGGTGATCGCCTCGGGTGCGTCCGCTGCCAGCATCTCAACGCTGAGTCTGGTCACGGTGGTTCCCTTGTTTCTACGGGGTCGGGGAGGGGGGCCGGGGGTGGGGCGCCCCGGCAGGTGGTGGTTCCGGCCAGTGGCCTACGGGGCCGGCTCCGGGAGGGCCCCCAGGGCGGCGAGCGCCCGTTCGGTGATCTCCTCGGGGCTGCCCGTCACGTCCACGGCGACTCCCGCCTCGTCCGGCCCCAGGGGCTGGAGCGTGGCGAACTGGGAGTCGAGCAGTGCCGTGGGCATGAAGTGGCCCTGGCGGTGCGACATCCGGTCCTCGACGAGGGCGCGGTCGCCGGTGAGGTGCACGAAGACGACGCCGGGCGCGGCGGACCGCAGCCGGTCGCGGTACGACCGCTTCAGCGCCGAGCAGCTGACCACCCCGCCGAGTCCGCCCCGTCCGTGCGCCCAGTCGCCGATGGCGTCCAGCCACGGCCACCGGTCGTCGTCGGTGAGGGGGGTGCCGGCCGACATCTTGGCGATGTTGGCGGGCGGGTGGAAGTCGTCGGCCTCGGCGTACGGGACGCCGTACCGGGCCGCGAGCAGGGGACCGATGGTGGTCTTGCCGGTACCCGCGACGCCCATGACCACGACGACATGGGGGGTGTTCATCGCTGCCTCACTGTCTGCTGTCTTCGTCGACACCTGATGTCGACGTAACTGAAGCCCATTAGTACGACAACTTCAAGAGTGTGTGACGTATAAGTCTGACTTTTTATTGGCGTGACCCGACCCGTACTCTGAGTGCATGAGCACCACGGGCCGAGGGCTGTACGGCCGGGTACTGGACACCCTCGGCCCCGAGATCACCGCAGGCGAATACCCGCCCGGCAGCGTCCTCCGCACCGACGAGCTCGCACAGCGTTTCGACGTGTCGCGTTCCGTGATGCGGGAGGTCGTCCGCGTGCTGGAGTCCATGTACTTGGTCCAGTCCCGGCGCCGCGTCGGCGTGACGGTGCTGCCGGCCTGCGAGTGGAACGTGTACGACCCTCAGGTCATCCGCTGGCGGCTGGCCGGCGCCGACCGCCCCCGCCAGCTGCGCTCACTGACGGTGCTGCGCTCGGCGATCGAGCCGGTCGCGGCCGGCCTGGCCGCCCGCAACGCCACCCCCGAGCAGTGCGCCGAGCTCACCGAGTGCGCCCTCGGCATGGTCGCCAACGCGAGCGGACACCGGCTGGAGGGCTATCTCCTGCACGACGTGGCGTTCCACCGCGTGATCCTGACCGCCTCCGGCAACGAGATGTTCGCCCGGCTCGGCGATGTAGTCGCCGAGGTGCTGGCCGGCCGCACCCATCACGAGGTGATGTTCGAGGACCCCGACCCGGCCGCCGTCACCCTGCACGTCCAGCTCGCGGAGGCGGTCCGCGAACGCGACGCCGCCCGCGCGGAACGGCTGACCCGCGAGATCACCGAGGGCGCCCTCCAGGAACTGGACATCCTGGCGCCGTAGTTCCCCGGCCTCTCAGCCCGGGAAGTCCCCGTCGACGTACACCCATGGCCCGTCGACCCGCTCGAACCGGCTCCGCTCGTGCAGCGAGCCGCCCCGGTAGGACGCCCGGAAGGTCACCGTGCCGGTGGTGTGGAAGGCCGAGCCGCCGGTGGTGTCCAGGATCTCCAGCCCGGTCCAGCGCATCCCGGGATCGAGGTCGAGCCGCTCCGGCCGGGTCCGCGGATGCCAGGTCCGGAGCAGGTACGCGGCGTCCCGCCGCACGAACGCGCAGTACCGCGACCGCATCAGCCGCTCGGCGGTGGGCGCGGCGGCGGCCCCGGAGTGATAGCGCCCGCAGCAGGCTTCGTACGCCTCGGGCAGCCCGCAGGGGCAGGAACGCGTGGTCATGGTCACCCTCCGCGGCAACGCCCGAGGGCCGCGACCTCGTGGTCGCGGCCCTCGCGCTTCATGTGTCCGAGGGGGGACTTGAACCCCCACGCCCGATAAAGGGCACTAGCACCTCAAGCTAGCGCGTCTGCCATTCCGCCACCCGGACAAGGTGTCTGTCGCGCGGGTTTCCCCCCGCGGCGACGACGTAAACATTACCAGGTGTTCCGGGGTGGCCGATCACACCCGCCCGGCGGGGTCGTCGTGCGAACTGCGTGTGACGGGCCGGGCCGGGTCTTGGGGCGGGCCCGCGGGCGGGGGAGGATGAGGGGAACCCACCAGCGGGAACACCAGCAGCGGGAGGAAGCACGTGAGCGAGACGGACACGGCCAGGAGCGTCACCGGTGAGGACGAGGTCGTGGACCTCTGCCGCGAGCTGATCCGGATCGACACCAGCAACTACGGCGACCACTCGGGCCCCGGCGAGCGCAAGGCGGCCGAGTACGTCGCCGAGAAGCTCGCGGAGGTGGGGCTCGAGCCGAAGATCTTCGAGTCCCACCCGGGACGCGCCTCCACGGTGGCCCGGATCGAGGGCGAGGACCCGTCCCGGCCCGCGCTGCTCATCCACGGCCACACCGACGTGGTGCCGGCCAACGCCGACGACTGGACCCACCACCCCTTCTCCGGAGAGATCGCCGACGGGTGCGTGTGGGGCCGCGGGGCCGTCGACATGAAGGACATGGACGCGATGACCCTCGCGGTCGTCCGCGACCGCATGCGCAGCGGACGCAAGCCGCCCCGGGACATCGTGCTGGCGTTCCTCGCCGACGAGGAGGCGGGCGGCACGTACGGCGCCAAGCACCTGGTGCGCCAGCACCCCGGGCTGTTCGAGGGCGTCAGCGAGGCGATCGGCGAGGTCGGCGGGTTCTCCTTCACCGTCAACGAGAAGCTGCGCCTCTACCTCGTCGAGACCGCCGAGAAGGGCATGCACTGGATGCGGCTCACCGTCGACGGCACGGCGGGCCACGGCTCGATGACCAACGACGACAACGCCATCACCGAACTGTGCGAGGCCGTGGCCCGCCTCGGCCGGCACAAGTGGCCGGTCAGGGTCACCAAGACGGTGCGGGCCTTCCTCGACGAACTCTCCGACGCGCTCGGCACCGAGCTCGACCCGGAGAACATGGACGAGACCCTCGCCAAGCTCGGCGGCATCGCCCGCATGATCGGCACCACGCTGCGCAACTCGGCGGCGCCGACCCAGCTGGGCGCCGGCTACAAGGTCAACGTCATCCCCGGCCAGGCCACCGCGCATGTCGACGGGCGCTTCCTGCCGGGCTACGAGGAGGAGTTCCTGGCCGACCTCGACCGGATCCTCGGCCCGCGCGTGCGGCGCGAGGACGTGCACTCCGACAAGGCCCTGGAGACCGACTTCGACGGCAGGCTCGTCGACGCCATGCAGACCGCGCTGAGCGCCGAGGACCCGATCGCGCGGGCCGTGCCGTACATGCTCTCCGGCGGCACCGACGCCAAGTCCTTCGACGACCTCGGCATCCGCTGCTTCGGCTTCGCGCCGCTGAAGCTGCCCCCGGAGCTGGACTTCGCGGGCATGTTCCACGGCGTCGACGAGCGGGTCCCGGTGGACGGCCTCAAGTTCGGCGTACGGGTGCTCGACCGTTTCCTCGACGCCTCCTGAGCGGATCACCCGATGAACTCAACAATCGGGCAAGCGTACGGAGTTGTCTGGGAAGAGTGAATGCGACGATAGGCTCGTAGCCTCATTACTCCGTCCTCGTTAGCCGTGATGTGATCCGCGACTTTGGATCGCTTTGCCAACTAGGAGGAATAATGCTCAAGAAGGTCGTCGCCGTCGCCGCCGCCACGGGTGGACTGGTTCTCGCGGGCGCGGGCCTCGCCGCCGCCGACTCCGGTGCCCAGGGTGCCGCCGTGCACTCCCCGGGTGTCCTCTCCGGCAACGTCGTCCAGGCCCCGATCCACGTCCCCGTGAACGTCTGCGGCAACACGATCTCCGTGATCGGCCTGCTGAACCCCGCCTTCGGCAACGCCTGCGTCAACAAGTGACGTTGTGCCTCGCCCTCTAGGGCACGCCCCCTGAGGGCTCGAGCCCGTCGGCCCCGGAGCGCCCGCCATGCGCTCCGGGGCCGACCGGTCTCACCGAACGTAGGAACACCGGGAATCCGGCGGAACGCCGACTCCCGGAACCAGGTCGAAGGCAGGGATTTCAGCAATGCGACAGGTCACCCGCAAGGGCCTGATGACGATGGCGGCCGCGTCGGGCGTGCTCGCCGCCGTGGGCGGCGCCGCCCACGCCGACTCCGGCGCGACGGGCACCGCCGCCGGTTCGCCCGGCGTCCTCTCCGGGAACACGGTGCAGGCGCCGGTGGACGTGCCGGTCAACATCTGCGGAAACACCGTCGACGTCGTCGGCGTCCTCAACCCGGCCGTGGGGAACTCCTGCGCCAACGAGGGCGGCTCCACGGCGGACGGCCACGGCGGCTCCGGCGGCGCGCACGCCGGCGGACAGGCCACCGACTCACCCGGCGTGGGCTCCGGCAACCACATCCAGGCCCCGGTCCACATCCCGGTGAACGTCTGCGGCAACAGCGTCGACGTCCTCGGCGCCGGCAATGCCGCCGAGGACAACGGCTGCGCCAACGGCGGCCCGGAGCGCGAAACCCCCGGACAGCCCGGCGAACCCGGCAGCCCCGAGCAGCCCGGCGACGGGCCGGACACCCCCGTCGAGCCGGCCCCGGAGCGCCCCTCGACCGGCGACGAGCCGGGCGCCCGCCCCGCCGACCGGCCCCAGCACGACGTACAGCTCGCCCGGACCGGCAGCGAGGTGCCGATGGGCCTGGTGCTGCCCGCCGGCGCGGGGGCGCTGCTCGCCGGCGCCATCCTCTACCGCAAGGCGCGCACCGCCGCGTGACCCCGGGTACACGGAGCGGGCCCCGCGACCGCGGGGCCCGCTCCGTTCTCTGAGTCAGGTCGGGTGGTCCCGGCTCACCAGGTGGCGCGCACCTGGCGGATGATCCGCCTGCGCAGCCGCACCCTGCGGCTGCCGTCACGCATCAGCGTCAGGCGGTACAGCTCCCAGTGTCCGTACTCGGCATGGTCCGTCAGTAGCCGCGCCGTCTCCTTGCGGGAGACCCCGCGCGGCACGTACACGTCGACAAATTCGTATTCCGGCATCGCATCTATTGTGCGGGCCGGGCCCCGGTACGGATAGCGTCTGCACTATGTCTGATGCTGCGCAGCCCACCGCTGCCGAGGTACGCGCCGCCGCCGAGGCGGTGAAGACCGCGATCGACCGCCACCTGGCCGCGGTCGAGAGCCGGTCGGGGGAGGACGACCCGGCCGTCTACGAGGCGTTCAACCAGTTGGCCGCGGCCGCGGAGACGTACGACGAACTGCTCTACGACCGCCACGACGAGGTGACCCCCTTCGAGATCCCCGGCGCGGAGGAAGCGCTGCCGCCGTACACCGGACCCGAGGAACCGCACGGGCTCAGCGTGCTGATCCGCCGCGACTACGCGGTGGTGGAACCCCAGCGGCTGCTGGCGCACGCCCAGCGGATCGAGGCGGCGGACGACGACGAGGGCTCGGAGGCCTCGGGCACCGTCCACGGCGCGCTGGGCCTGCTGTTCGGCGAGTACGAGCCGGACGAGATCGCCTCCCGGCACAAGGAGTTCGGGCTGGAGGAGGGCGACTCCACGCTCTGGGTGACGGCATCGGACGAACCCGCGGACCCCGGCGAGTGGCTTGAGGCGCCGTTCGAGCAGGCCGACCCGCAGCGGGTGGTGTGCCGCTTCGACGTCAGCGCGGTCTTCGACGACGAGGAGGACGACCTCGACGACGAGGACCTGGTGGACGCACTGGACGAGGACCTGGAACCCCTCGACGCGGAACGCTGACCGCACCCCCGGGGACGGCGGCACCGACGGTGCCGCCGTCGCCGCGTACCGGGGCCCGTCTCAGCCGTCCGCCACCGGAACCTGCGGCGCCAGCAGCACCGGCAGCCGGGTCGTCCGCGGCTTCGCCGCCACCTCGGCCACCGCACGCGGCAGCGCCTGCTCCACTCCGTGCACCACGGACAGATGCCGGTCGGCCCTGCTGAACGCCGTGTACACCCAGGGCCGGCTGAGGGCCCCCGCGGCGTCACCGGGCAGCACCACGACCACCGCGGGCCACCGGCAGCCCACGGCCTGGTGCGCGGTGAGCGCCCAGCCGTGCCGCACGGAAGACTCCACCCGCTCCCTCGGCACCACGATCCGCTCGCCCGCACACTCCAGGTGCAGCCCCTCACCGTCGGCCGTCACCACGCGGCCCGGCAGCGTACGCCCCGGAGCGGGGGAGTGGACGACGCGGTCACCCGGGTCGAACCCGCCGAAGCGGCCAGGACCCGGGTTCAGCCGCTCCTTGAGCGCCGCGTTCAGCGCGCGCGTACCGACGGCGCCTCCGTGCCCCGGGGTGATCACCTGGGTCTCCTCGGCCGGCACCCCGATCGCGCGCGGCACCGAGTCCACCACCAGCTGGACGGTCCGGTGCACGGCCTCGCCCGCGTCCCGCACCGGCACGATCACGACCTCCTTGCCGGGCGCCGCCACCTGGTTCAGCTCGCCGACGCCGATGCCGGAGACCAGCTCACCGAGCGGCCCGGGATCCGGCCGCCGGGAGGCGACCTGCGGGCACGCCCGCGCGGCCAGCAGATCGGCGAACACCCGCCCGGGCCCCACCGACCACAGCACCCCCGGATCACCGGCCAGCACCAGCCGGGCCCCGTCCGGCAGCGACTCCGTCAGCAGCGCGGCGGCCTCGACGTCCAGCTGAGGCGCGTCGAGCACCACCAGCAGGTCCACGTCCAGCGCCCCGTCGGCGTCCCGCCCGGGCCCCTCGGCCCCGGACAAGAGCCCCGCCACGGTGGCGACCCCCGCCCCCTCGTCCCCCAGCAGGGCGGCGAACCGGGCGCGCCCCACCGGGCCGTGCGTGACGGCCCAGACGCGCAGCCCGAGACCTCTCGCGGCGCCGACCAGCGCAGCCGGCTCGGCCAGCGAGGCCTCCCCACCGGTGTGCAGCACGAGCCCGTGACCGGCGACCGCCCGGATCAGGTCCCCCGCGGAACCTCCCGCCGAGGCCGCCCGCTCCCACTCCTCGCCCGCCCCGTTCCCCCCGGGCGCGGAGTTGACCAACCGGGCCAGCCCGTCGGCCAGGCTCTCCTCGGCCATCGCGAACCGCTCCAGCCCCACCAGCACCCGCACCGGAGGCTCCTCGTCCTCCCCGGCGGCTTCACCGACCGCGTCCTGGAAGACCAGGACGTCCCCCTCCGCGATGGCGTTCTGCACGGCCTCCTCGGGCTCCGGCACCCCCTGCCGCCCCAGCGCGGTGACCAGCGCCGGCATCTCCAGCGCGGTGTGCCCGGAGAGCGCGGCCCGGTCCAGCAGCCACACGGTGACGGCCCGCCCCCGCCGGTCGTCGTCCGGCCCGGCCTCGCCGCCGAGCAGCGCCCGCGCGAACGAGTCGGCCTGCTCGGGCAGCACCCCGGGAACCCGCAGCAACTGCCAGGGATCGGCGCCCAGCACCGCCGCGGCACCCTCCCCGAGCACACCGGCGGCCGGTCCGGCGAGCCCTTCCGGCGCACCTCCCCGGACCAGCACCCCCCTCACGTCCTCGACGGCGCCCGCGTCCGGCACCCGCTCACCCGGAGCGGCCGGCGCCACCCTGCGCACGGGTTCGGGAGCGGGCCGCCGCGGCGCGGGCCCGGGCTCCTCGAACACGGTGGCGGCCGGCTTCTCACCGCTCTCCACGGCACGGACCGCGGCCAGCAGATCGGCGGCGGTGCCGCTCAGCTTCGCCCCGGCCGTGATCGGCCCCTGCCGCTCCGCCTTCCGCCGCTCGATCCGCTCCCGCTCCACGCGCTGCGCGGCCAGCTCGGCCTCCGCCTCGGACGCCCCGGCAGGCGTCCCCGGCTCCTCGGCGTCCTCCGCGGTCTCGGGCGGGTCCGTGCTCACAGCGTGCTCCAGTCGTGATCGGGATAGCGGTGCACGGGCGCCGACACGTCGTCGAGAGCCCGGCAGATCTCGTCAGGAAGACTAAGCGCCTCCACTGACAACGCCGCCGTGAGCTGCTGCGCGTTGCGCGCGCCGACGATGGGGGCGGTCACGCCCGGCCGGTCCCGCACCCATGCGAGGGCGACCTGGAGCGCGGTCACGGCGAGCCCGTCCGCCGCGGTGGTCACGGCGTCCACGATCCGGCCCGCCGTGTCGTCGAGGTACGGCTCGACGAACGGCGCCAGGTGCTCCGAGGCGCCGCGGGAGTCCGTCGGGGCGGAGCCATTCCGGTACTTGCCGGTGAGCACGCCCCTGCCGAGCGGGGAGGACGGCAGCATTCCGATCCCGAGATCGACGGCGGCGGGCAGCACCTCGCGCTCCACACCGCGCTGCAGCAGCGAGTACTCCATCTGCGTGCTCGCCAGCCGGGTCCGCGCCGGCGCGGCCAGCTGCCAGGTCGCCGCCTTGGCCAGCTGCCACCCGCAGAAGTTGGACACACCGGCATAGCGCGCGCGGCCGCTGCCGACGGCGACGTCCAGCGCCTGGAGCGTCTCGTCCAGCGGGGTGACGGGGTCGTAGGCGTGGATGTGCCACACGTCGACGTAGTCGGTGCCGAGGCGGGCCAGCGAGGCGTCCAGCGCGCCGAGCAGGTGTCCGCGGGAGCCGTCGACGCGGCGGTCGGGGTCGGGCACGCTGCCGGCCTTCGTCGAGATGACGAGGTCCCGGCGGGGTACGAGCCCGTCCATCAGCTTGCCGAGCAGATACTCCGACTCGCCGTCGCCGTACACGTCGGCGGTGTCGACGAGGGTGCCGCCGGCTTCCCAGAACGTCTTCAAGAGATCGGCGGCGTCGTGCTCGTCGGTGTCCCGACCCCAGGTCAGCGTCCCGAGTCCGATGCGGGACACACGCAGGCCGGTGCGGCCGAGATGCCTCTGCTCCATGGACGCCGAGATTACTGGCCACAGCCTTGAGTGTGGGGAGCCTGTGGACAACGGATTTGACCGACTGCCCGGCGTTAGTGCGGGCCGGGGGGTGTTCGCGCAGCCCGGCGCTTACGGGGCGCCGTCGCGCCCACCCGTGCCGCCCTACGGCACGACTGCCCGCGGCTGCCCGCGGCTGGCGGCGGGTGCTGCCCGCGGAGTGCGGCGGATGGTCGCGTACGGCGCGGAGGGGGCGGGGTGGGGGTGGCCGCCCGCAGTGGCTGGCGCGTCCGCACCCCGCACCCCTTCCAGCCGGCACAGTCGCGCCAGTCCGAGGACGGCCACCCCCACCCCGTCCCCGCCCCACCCCCCACCCCGGGGCGCACCACAGGTATAGGGTCTCCGCACAAGCGACGTTACTCATCGGTAAGGGGAGACCCGTCATGCAGCTAGGCATCAACCTCGGCTACTGGGGTGCCGGAATGGACGCGGACAACCTCGCCGTGGCCCAGGAGGCGGACCGCCTCGGCTACGCGGTCTGCTGGGCCGCGGAGGCCTACGGCTCCGACGCCGCCACCGTACTCACCTGGGTCGCCGCCCAGACGCACCGCATCGACGTCGGCTCGGCGATCTTCCAGATCCCCGCCCGCCAGCCCGCGATGACCGCGATGACCGCCGCCACCCTCGACTCCCTCTCCGGCGGCCGCTTCCGCCTCGGTCTGGGCGTCTCCGGCCCCCAGGTCTCCGAAGGCTGGTACGGCGTCAAGTTCGACAAGCCCCTCGCCCGCACCCGCGAGTACGTGGAGATCATCCGCAAGGCCATGACCCGCGAGCGCCTCTCCTACGAGGGCGAGCACTGGACCCTCCCCCTCCCCGGCGGCCCCGGCAAGCCGATCAAGCTCACCGTGCACCCCGAGCGCGAGCGCATCCCCCTCTACATCGCCGCCATCGGCCCGAAGAACCTCGAGCAGACCGGCGAGATCGCCGACGGCGCCCTGCTGATCTTCCCCTCCGCCGACCACCTCGAGGACACCGCCGTCAGGCACATCAGGGCGGGCCGCGAGAAGGCCGGCAAGACCCTCGAGGGCTTCGACATCTGCCCCACCGTCCCCCTCGCCGTGGGCGACGACAAGGACGTCAGCACCCTCGCCGACACCTTCCGCCCCTACACCGCGTTGTACGTCGGCGGCATGGGCAGCCGCAAGCAGAACTTCTACAACCAGCTCGCCCAGCGCATGGGTTACGAGCGCGAGGCCGCCGAGATCCAGGACAAGTACCTGACCGGCGACAAGCAGGGCGCGGCCGCCGCGGTCCCGCACGACCTGATCGACAAGACCACCCTCCTCGGCTCCGTCGACCGCATCGCCGACCGGATGAAGGCCTACGCCGCCGCCGGAGCCACCACCCTCACCCTCGCCCCGGCCGGCTTCACGCTCGACGAGCGGCTCGCGTCCCTGCGCGCCGGCACCGAGGCCCTGGAGCGCGCCGGTCTCGCATAGCCCCCACGGCCGTGGTGGGGGCTCGGGGGTCCTCCCCGCCACGGCCGTCACCCACAACAACGCCCGCGCACCCACCCGGTTACGCTCCCGGGCCCCCTCTCCCGTACTCCTTTCGGCGGAGTTCCCCGCCCCACCTGTTGCCGGACCCCGTCCCGCGCACTTGACTCGTTCTTTGCAGAAACCCGGACCGCGGAAACCCGGAACAACGGACCCCCACAACTCCGGACCGCGGCAGCCTGCGGAGAGGCGGCAGCCCACCATGCTTTCGGCCAAGAGTCTGTTCCAGGAAATCCTCGACAACGACGAGTCGTTCGCCCTGTTCTGCTCCATCGCCGCGAGCGGCGAGTCGCAGGGCGGCTGGGAGAACGCCCGCATCGCCGCGCTGGTCCCCGACACCCAGCGCGACCTCGCCCCCAAGATCGTCAGGCACGGCGCCGACGAGGACAAGCACGGCCGCATCTTCAGCGCGCTGATGAAGAAGCGGGGCCTGCGTCCCGTCCCGGTCCCCCCGGAGACCGACTACACGATGCTCCTCGAACAGAACGGCATCGGTCTCGCCCACGACAAGCTCAAACGCGACGAACCCCTCACCCTGCCGGACATCGTCACCTACCTCGCCCACAGCAGGGTCACGGAGCAGCGCGCCTCCGAGCAGATGGACCTGCTCCGCAAGCACTTCGCCGACCACCCCGACCTCGGCCGCGCGGTCAGGATGATCTCCCACGACGAGGACAACCACCTCGCCTACTGCCACGAGGAACTGCTCCGTTTCGCCCGCGCCGGGCACGGCCGCGCCATCCAGCGCACCCTCCGCGAGTGCGCACTCGCGGAGATCCGCGTCTACCGGGACGTCAGCCTGGCCGTGATGGCCCACATGGGCCGCATCCTCGGCTGGCCGAAGCCCAAGGCGGCGGTCCTCGCCGCCGGCATCCACGCGGTGTACGCCTACGAGCGTCTGGCCGGCTGGCGCCGCATGGTCTCCCTCAGGATGCCCGACCGCCGCAACGCCCTGGACGGCCCGGCGAACCCGGAACCGGAGTTCGCGTATCCGCCACCCGACCCCACCCCACACCACCCCAACCCACGCACCCACTCACTCACCCGCCCCTACATCCACCCCCGCCGCTTGAACTGGCGATACAGCAGCACCTCCAACACGGCCATCACCACGATCACCACCGGATACGACCACTCCCACCGCAGCTCCGGCATGTGCTCGAAGTTCATCCCGTAGATCCCCGCGAGCATCGTGGGGATCGCCGCCATGGCCGCCCACGCGGAGATCTTCCGCATGTCGTCGTTCTGCCGCACGCTGATCTGCGCGAGATGCGCCGAGAGGATGTCCGACACCAGCCGGTCCAGCCCCTCCACGGACTCGTTCACCCGCGTGAGGTGGTCGTGCACGTCACGGAAGAAGGGCCGCGCGCCGTCCCGCACGAACGGGACCGGCGCCCCGTACGTGCCGACCCCGGCGAGCCGCGTCATCGGCAGCGCCAGCGGCCCGGTCGCCCGGCGGAACTCGAGGATCTGCCGCTTGAAGTCGTAGATCCGCGACGCGGTGTGCCGCGAACCCCCGCTGTCCGGGAGGAAGACCTCCGTCTCCAGCTCCTCCAGATCGTTCTGCAGTTCCGTCGCCACCTCCAGGTAGTGGTCGACGACGGCGTCGGCGACCGCGTACAGCACCGACGTCGGCCCCTCGCCCAGCAGATCGGGCTCCCGCTCGAGCCGCTGCCGCACGGCCTTGAGCGGCGTGCCCTCCCCGTGCCGCACGGTCACCGCGAAGGAGTCGCCCAGGAAGATCATGACCTCGCCGGAGGAGACGGTGTCGCTCCGCGGCTCGTACACCACCGGCTTGAGGACCACGAAGAGCGAGTCGTCGTACACCTCCAGCTTGGGCCGCTGATGGGCCTTGAGGGCGTCCTCGACGGCCAGCGGATGCAGCCCGAACTCCTGCGCGACCAGGTCGAACTCGTCCGCCGACGGCTCGTGCAGCCCGATCCAGACGAAACCCCCTGCCGCCCGCGCCTCGTCCAGCGCGTCGGAGAAGTCCCGGGGCCCCTCCGACCGATGCCCCTCCCGGTAAATGGCACAGTCGACGATCACGAAGCACCTTCTCCTTTCCCGCGACGGACGCACCGCGCACCGGTGCGCCTACCCTGGGCCGCATGCCCACGTTGCTCCTGGTCCGGCACGGACGCTCCACCGCCAATACCGAGGGACTGCTCGCCGGCTGGACGCCCGGCGTCGCCCTCGACGACCGCGGCGCCGCGCAGGCGGCCGCACTGCCGGGGCGGCTCGCCGAGCTGCCGCTGGCCGAGATCGTCACCAGCCCCCTCCAGCGCTGCCAGGAGACGATCCGGCCGCTCCTGGAGGCACGACCCGGCCTCGTCCCGCACACCGACGACCGCGTCGGCGAATGCCACTACGGCGACTGGTCCGGCCGCAAACTCGCCGAGCTCAAGGACGAGCCCCTGATGGAGGTCGTGCAGGCGCACCCCTCCGCGGCGGCGTTCCCCGGCGGTGAGTCCATGCGCGCGATGCAGACGCGCGCCGCCGAGGCGGTGCGCGAGTGGAACGCGCGCGTGGAGCGCGACCACGGCGCCGACGCCGTGTATCTCGTGTGCTCCCACGGCGACATCATCAAGTCGCTCGTGGCGGACGCGCTCGGACTTCATCTCGACCTCTTCCAGCGGATTTCCGTTGAACCGTGTTCCATCACCGCGATCCGTTACACCCGGCTGCGCCCCTTCCTGGTCCGCCTCGGCGACACCGGCGACTTCGCGTCCCTGGCGCCGCGCGAGGAACCGCCCGCCGGCGACGCCACGGTCGGGGGCGGCGCGGGCGCACCGTGATCGTCGGCCGCAGTAGGGTGAAGCGGTCGCGTCAGTGCGTCCCCGTTTCGCACAGCCGCCCGTACCCCCAACGCCCGCCACAACTCTCAATGGAGTCAGGACGTGTCCCGTCAGGTGTTCCTCTACGACCAACCGGAACGTTTCGTGGCCGGTACGGTCGGACTGCCAGGGCGCCGTACGTTCTTCCTCCAGGCCACCGCCGGCTCCCGGGTGACCAGCGTGGCCCTGGAGAAGACCCAGGTCGCGGCGCTCGCCGAGCGCATGGACGAACTGCTCGACGAGGTCGTACGCCGTAGCGGCGGCAGCGCCTCGGTGCCCGCCGTGGTGCCCGCCGAGATCACCGACACGGCCCCGCTGGACACCCCCGTCGAGGAGGAGTTCCGCGTCGGTACCATGGCGCTGGCCTGGGACGGCGAGGACCAGCGCATGATCGTCGAGGCGCAGGCCCTCGTCGAACTGGACGCCGAGTCCGAGGAGGACCTCGCCGAGGCGGAGGAGCGGCTGCTCCAGGACGAGGAGAACGGGCCCCCGATGCTCCGCGTCCGGCTCACCGGCACCCAGGCCCGGGCCTTCGCCAAGCGCGCCCTCGACGTCGTCAACGCCGGGCGGCCGCCCTGCCCGCTGTGCAGCCTCCCGCTCGACCCGGAAGGACACGTATGTCCGCGCCAGAACGGATACCGCCGCGGGGCGTGACGGCCGTCGACCCGGCCGCCGCCGTGCTGCTCGCCGAGGGCGAGCTGACCGTGCGCGGCCGCATCCGTGAGGCGTCGAACGCGGCGCTGTACTGCACCGTGGCGCACGAGGGCCGGGAGGCCGCGTGCGTCTACAAGCCGGTCGCGGGGGAACGGCCCCTGTGGGACTTCCCCGACGGCACCCTCGCCGGGCGCGAGGTGGCGGCGTACGAGGTCTCCCGGGCGACCGGCTGGGGGCTCGTGCCCCCGACCGTGCTGCGCGACGGGCCCTACGGCGAGGGCATGTGCCAGCTGTGGATCGAGACCGCACCGGGCGCGGAACTCCTGGCCCTGGTCGACGGCGAGGAGCCCGAGCCGGGCTGGCGGGCGATCGGCTTCGCCGAGGTCGGTGAGGGCCGTACCGCGCTGCTCGTGCACGCCGACGACGAGCGGCTGCGCCGCCTCGCGGTGCTCGACGCGGTGATCAACAACGCCGACCGCAAGGGCGGGCACCTGCTGCCCACCGCGGAGGGCCGGCTGTACGGCATCGACCACGGCGTCACCTTCAACGTCGAGGACAAGCTCCGCACCCTCCTCTGGGGCTGGGCGGGGGAGCCCCTGACCGAGGACGCGCTGGACGTCCTCGGGAGCCTCGCACGGGCCCTGACGGACGACGGCGCCCTCACCGCCGCGCTCGCCCCCCACCTCACCCCCGCGGAGATCGACGCCACCCGCGCACGCGTCGGCGCCCTCCTCACCGCCGGCACCCACCCGGAGCCCGGCGGCGACTGGCCCGCCATCCCCTGGCCACCGGTCTGACGGGGTCCCAAGCACGCCGGACGACGCCGCGCAAGAGCGCCTTCCCGGTCATCCGGACCGCTCCGGTTCGTATCTGGAACCCCGGTCCGGTTACGCTCATGACATGCATGCCTGGCCCGCTTCCGAGGTCCCCGCCCTGCCCGGTCAGGGCCGCGACCTGAGGATCCACGACACCGCGACCGGGGACCTGGTCACCCTTGACCCCGGTCCCGTCGCCCGCATCTACGTCTGCGGCATCACCCCCTACGACGCCACCCACATCGGACACGCGGCCACCTACAACGCGTTCGATCTGGTGCAGCGTGTGTGGCTCGACACCAAGCGGCAGGTTCACTACGTCCAGAACGTCACCGACGTCGACGATCCGCTGCTGGAGCGGGCCGAACGCGACGGCCTCGACTGGACCGCCCTCGCGGAGCGCGAGACCGCGCTGTTCCGTGAGGACATGACGGCGCTGCGGATGCTGCCCCCGCGGCAGTACATAGGCGCCGTGGAGGCGATACCCGGCATCGTCCCCCTCGTCGAACGGCTGCGCGAGCTCGGCGCGACCTACGAGCTCGACGGCGACATCTACTTCTCCGTCGAGGCGGACCCGCACTTCGGCGAGGTCTCCCACCTCGACGCCGCCGCCATGCGGCTGCTGTCCGCCGAGCGCGGCGGCGACCCGGAGCGTCCGGGCAAGAAGGACCCCGTCGACCCCATGCTCTGGATGGCGGCCCGCGAGGGCGAGCCGAGCTGGGACGGCGGCTCCCTCGGCCGGGGCCGCCCCGGCTGGCACATCGAGTGCGTGGCCATCGCCCTCGACCACCTCGGCATGGGCTTCGACGTCCAGGGCGGCGGCTCCGACCTGGTCTTCCCGCACCACGAGATGGGCGCCTCGCACGCCCAGGTGCTCACCGGCGAGTTCCCCATGGCCAAGGCGTACGTCCACGCCGGCATGGTCGCCCTGCACGGCGAGAAGATGTCCAAGTCCAAGGGCAACCTGGTCTTCGTGTCCACGCTCCGGCAGGACGGCGTGGACCCGGCGGCGATCCGGCTGGCGCTGCTCGCCCACCACTACCGCGCCGACTGGGAGTGGACCGACCAGGTCCTCCAGGACGCCGTGACCCGCCTGGACCACTGGCGTGCCGCGGTGTCCCGCCCCGACGGCCCGCCCGCCGACGCGCTGGTCGAGGAGATCCGCGAGGCGCTCGCGGGCGATCTGAACGCCCCCGCGGCGCTGGCCGCCGTCGACCGCTGGGCGGTGCTCCAGGAGGAGAGCGGCGGCACGGACATCGGCGCCCCCGGCGTCGTCTCCCGCGCGGTGGACGCGCTGCTCGGCGTCGCGCTGTAGGACGCGGCGAGGCAGGAAGAAGGGGCGCCCCGTCCTCACGACGGGGCGCCCCTTCTGTCGGTCCTCCGACCCGCTCAGTCCTCCGACGACTCCTCGCCGTCCGAGTCCGCCTCCGGCTTCGGCGGCTTCGGCGGGCGGGTGCGCCCGCCCGGGCTGTCCCGCCGGTACGACGTGCCGTCCGAGCCGTCGGCCGTGGCGTGCCCGCCGGGCGGACCCGACGCCCCGTCGCGGCGCCGCAGATAGCGCTCGAACTCGCGGGCGATCGCCTCGCCCGACGCCTCCGGCAGCTCGGCGGTGTCCCGGGCCTCCTCCAGCGTCTGGACGTACTCGGCCACCTCGCTGTCCTCAGCGGCCAGTTGGTCCACGCCCACCTGCCAGGCACGCGCGTCCTCGGGCAGTTCGCCCAGCGGGATGCGCACGTCGATCAGGTCCTCCAGGCGGTTGAGGAGGGCCAGCGTGGCCTTCGGGTTGGGCGGCTGCGACACATAGTGCGGGACCGCCGCCCACAGCGACACCGCGGGCACGCCGGCGTGCGTGCACGCCTCCTGGAGGATGCCGACGATGCCCGTGGGGCCCTCGTACTTGGTCTCCTCCAGGTCCATGCGGCGGGCCAGGTCCGGGTCGGACGTGGTCCCGCTGATCGGGACCGGCCGGGTGTGCGGGGTGTCGCCGAGCAGCGCGCCCAGCACGACCACCAGTTCCACGCCCAGCTCGTGCGCGAAGCCGAGGATCTCGTTGCAGAACGAGCGCCACCGCATGGACGGCTCGATGCCCCGGACCAGGACCAGGTCGCGGGGCTTCTCGCCGCCGACCCGGACCACCGACAGCCGCGTCGTGGGCCAGGTGATCTTGCGGACCCCGCCGTCCATGAACACCGTGGGGCGGTTCACCTGGAAGTCGTAGTAGTCCTCGGCGTCGAGCGCCGCGAACACCTCGCCCTTCCACTCCCTGTCCAGATGCCCGACCGCGGTGGAAGCGGCGTCACCGGCATCGTTCCAGCCCTCGAACGCGGCCACCATGACCGGGTCGATCAGCTCGGGCACCCCCTCGAGCTCGATCACCCAGCGCCTCCTTCCGACGTGCCCTCGCGTACGCCCCAACCTTACGGCGTGCCCACGGGGCGTCCGCAGCCCCCTCACGGGGGGACTGCCCCATCACTGCCCCGTCGGGCACACGGAAACACCCGGCGGTGATCCGCGGCACTCCGGACGGAAGCGGCTGTTCACAGCGTGGAGCGCAGCCACTGCTCGACGCTCGCGATGTGCACCGTCGCCCAGGACCGCGCCGCCTCCGCGTCCCGGTTCCGCAGCGCGGCGAGGATCGCCCGGTGCTCGCGCAGGGTACTGCCGACCGCGTCCTCCTGGGTGAGCCCGCGCCAGATCCGGGCCCGGGTGGTGGGACCGGACAGACCGTCCAGCAGCGAGCAGAGCACGGAGTTGCCGGAGCCGCGCACGATGCTCCGGTGGAACTCCAGGTCGGCGGCGACCAGGTCCTCCACCGGCGGCTCGTCACCGAGCCTGTCCAACTGCTCCGACAGCGCGTCCAGTTGCTCCTCGTCGAGCCGGGTGGCCGCGAGGGCCGTCGCGGCCGGCTCCAGGATGCGGCGCACGGCGAGGAACTCCAGGACCGTGTCGTCACGGTGGAAGTCGACGACGAAACTCAGCGCCTCGAGCAGCAGTTGCGGGTCCAGGCTGGTCACGTAGGTGCCGTCGCCCTGCCGCACGTCCAGGATGCGGATCAGCGACAGCGCGCGCACCGCCTCGCGCAGCGAGTTGCGGGACAGTCCCAGCTCGGCCGCGAGCTCGCTCTCCTTCGGCAGCCGGGCGCCGGGACGCAGCGCACCCGAGACGATCATCCCCTTGATCTTCTCGATCGCCTCGTCGGTGACTGCCATACCGCGCCTCCCTGCCCCCAGACCTCCGATGTATCCAGCCCATTATGTCGGTACGGGAGGAGGGCGGCTCCGCCGGTGCGGAGCCGCCCTCCTCCCCGGTCCCGGCTCCCCTGCGGGAGGCCGGGGCGCCGGCTACTTCTTGTCGAGCACGTCCTGGACGTCGGCGCGGATCTCGTCCGTGGCCAGGCCCCGGATCGTCAGCGTGGTGCGGCGGCGCAGCACGTCGTCCGCGGTCTCCGCCCACTCGTGGTCCCGGGCCCAGACGACCTGCGCCCAGATCTCCGGGGCGTCCGGGTGGACGCGCCGGGCCAGCGCCGGGTCCTCGTTGGCCAGCCGGGCGATGTCGAAGGCCAGCGAACCGTAGTGGGTGGCCAGGTGCCTGGCGGTGTCCGCCGCCATCCGGGGACCGGGCGCCGGGCCGTCCACCATCAGCCGGTGGGCGACCGCGCGGGGGTTGGCCACGCCCGGCAGCGGCAGCTTCTTCGGCAGCGAGGCCACCGGCTCGAAGTCGTCGCCCAGCGGGTGCCCCGGCAGTTCCTGCAGCTTGCGCATCACCGTACGGCCGATGTGGCGGAACGTGGTCCACTTGCCGCCCGCGACGGACAGCATGCCGCCCCGGCCCTCGGTGACGACCGTCTCCCGCTTGGCCTTGGCCGTGTCCCCGGGACCGCCCGGCAGCACCCGCAAACCGGCGAAGGCGTACGTGATCAGATCGCGGTCGAGCTGCTGGTCGCGGATGGAGAACGCGGCCTCGTCGAGTATCTGCGCGGTGTCCTTCTCGGTGACGGCGACGTCCGCCGGGTCGCCCTCGAACTCCTCGTCGGTCGTGCCGAGCAGCAGCATGTCCTCCCAGGGGAGGGCGAAGGTGATCCGGTACTTGTCGATCGGCGTGGCCAGCGCGGCCCTCCACGGCGAGGTCCGCTTCAGGACCAGATGAGCGCCCTTCGACAGCCGGATGGACGGCGCGGCGTCCGCGTCCTCCATGCGGCGCAGGTGGTCGACCCACGGGCCGGTCGCGTTGAGCACCAGCCGGGCGTTCACCCCGAACTCGTCGCCACTCAGGCGGTCGCGCAGTTCGGCGCCGGTGACCCGGCCCCGGGTGAAGCGCAGTCCCGTCACCTCGGCGTGGTTGAGGACGACCGCGCCGGACTCGGCCGCCGCGCGGACCGTCATCAGCGCCATGCGCGCGTCGTTCATCTGGTCGTCGCCGTACACGGCCACGGCCTTGAGGTTGTCGGTGCGCAGCTCCGGCACGTCCTGCGCGGCCTTGGCGGGGGAGAGCAGGTGGCCGACGCCGTCGCCGAAGGCGGACAGCGCCGAGTAGGCGAAGACGCCGGCCCCGAGCTTCGCCGCGCCGTGCGGCCCGCCCTTGTACACGGGGAGGTAGAACGTGAGCGGGTTCGCCAGGTGGGGGGCCACCTGGCGGGAGACCGCACGGCGCTCGAAGTGGTTCTCCGCCACCAGCTTCACCGCGCCGGTCTGCAGGTAGCGCAGACCGCCGTGGAGCAGCTTGGAGGAGGCGGAGGAGGTGGCGCCGGCGAAGTCGCCGGCGTCCACCAGGGCCACCCTGAGGCCGGACTGCGCGGCGTGCCAGGCGGTGGAGATGCCCAGGATGCCGCCGCCGATCACGAGAAGGTCGTACGACGCCTTGGAGAGCTGCTCCCGGGTCTCGGCACGGCTCGGGTTCGAGCCGGACGCCGGGTGCGTCCCCAGGGCAGGCACGGACTGCAGGGTGGACTGGGTGGTCATGGCGGTTCTTGCTCCTCGTCAGTCTTCGTCGGCGATCCAGCCCATGGTCCGCTCGACGGCCTTGAGCCAGCTCTTGTACTCACGGTCGCGGGTCTCCGCGTCCATGCGGGGGGTCCACTCGGCGGCCCGCCGCCAGTTGGCGCGCAGGTCGTCGGTGCTGTTCCAGAAGCCGACGGCGAGGCCGGCGGCGTAGGCGGCGCCGAGGCAGGTGGTCTCGGCGACCATCGGACGCACCACGGGGGCGTCCAGGAAGTCCGAGAGGGTCTGCATCAGCAGGTTGTTGGAGGTCATGCCGCCGTCGACCTTGAGGGCGGCCAGCTCCACGCCGGAGTCCTTCGTCATGGCGTCGGCGATCTCCCGCGTCTGCCAGGCGGTGGCCTCCAGCACGGCGCGCGCGAGGTGCGCCTTGGTGACGTACCGGGTCAGGCCGGCGATCACACCGCGGGCGTCGGAGCGCCAGTACGGGGCGAACAGGCCGGAGAAGGCCGGGACGAAGTAGGCGCCGCCGTTGTCCTCGACGGAGAGCGCGAGGGTCTCGATCTCGGCGGCGGTCGAGATCAGGCCCATCTGGTCGCGCATCCACTGCACCAGCGAACCGGTGACCGCGATCGAGCCCTCCAGGGCGTAGACCGGCTTCTGGTCGCCGATCTGGTAGCCGACCGTGGTCAGCAGTCCGCTGTAGGAGTTGATGATCTTGTCGCCGGTGTTCATCACCATGAAGGTGCCGGTGCCGTACGTCGACTTGGTCTCGCCCTCGGCGAAGCAGGTCTGGCCGAACAGGGCCGCCTGCTGGTCGCCCAGCGCGGAGGCGACCGGAATGCCGCCGAGCAGGTCGCCCAGTCTGCCGCCCTTGATCTCGCCGTAGACCTCGGCGGAGGAGCGGATCTCCGGAAGCATCGTCAGGGGAACACCGATGGAGTCGGCGATCTTCCCGTCCCACTGCATGGTGTGCAGGTTCATCAGCATCGTGCGGGACGCGTTGGTGACGTCGGTGACGTGGTGGCCGCCGTCGGTGCCCCCGGTCAGGTTCCAGATGACCCAGGTGTCCATGGTGCCGAAGAGGATGTCGCCCGCCTCGGCGCGCTCCTTGAGGCCCTCGACGTTGTCGAGCAGCCAGCGGGCCTTGGGGCCGGCGAAGTAGGAGGCGAGGGGAAGACCGGTCTCCCGGCGGAAGCGGTCCTGGCCGACGTTGCGGCCGAGCTCGCGGCAGAGGGCGTCGGTGCGGGTGTCCTGCCAGACGATCGCGTTGTGCACCGGCTCACCCGTGTGGCGGTCCCACAGCACGGTGGTCTCGCGCTGGTTGGTGATGCCGATGGCCTTGATGTCGTCGCGGGTGATGCCGGCCTTCTCGACGGCACCGGCGACGACCTCCTGGACGTTGGTCCAGATCTCGGTGGCGTCGTGCTCCACCCAGCCCGGCTTGGGGAAGATCTGCTCGTGCTCCTTCTGGTCGACGGAGACGATGCGTCCGTCGCGGTCGAAGACGATGCAGCGGGAAGAGGTGGTGCCCTGGTCGATGGCGGCGATGAAGGGGCCGGCGGTGTGGGCGTCGGTCACGGTGTGCTCCTGGAGTTCCTTGGTTAACGGGGCAGTACGTAAGGCGCTGCTGCGGCGTTACGCGAAGGCGACGTTGTGGACACCGGCCGCGATGGCGCCGCCGATCAGCGGACCGACCACCGGGATCCAGGCGTAGGACCAGTCGGAGCCGCCCTTGTTGGGCAGGGGCAGCAGGGCGTGGACGACGCGCGGACCGAGGTCACGGGCCGGGTTGATCGCGTAACCGGTCGGGCCGCCGAGCGACAGACCGATGGAGACGACGACGAGTGCCGTGATCAGGCCGCCCAGCACGCCGAGGCCGTTGCCCGCGTCGTTCAGGCCCTGGGTGAGGATGGCGAGCAGCAGCACGAAGGTGCCGATGATCTCCGTGGCGAGGTTCTGCACCGTGTGCCGGATCTCCGGACCGGTGGAGAAGATGCCGAGCACCGGGCCCGCGCCCTTCTCCTGGGCCTCGACCGCCTTGGCGGCGGTGTCCTGCGCTCCCGGGCCGCCGACGATCTCGCTGTCGGTGAGGTGCGCCAGGAACTGGCCGTAGTACGCGAGCCAGACCAGGGCCGCGCCGATCATCGCGCCGAGGAACTCTCCGGCGAAGTAGACCGGAACGTTGCCCCACTCGCCGTCCTTGATGGCGAGCGCCACGGTGACGGCCGGGTTGAGGTGGGCGCCGGAGAGCGGTCCGGCGATGTAGACCGCCGTCATGACGGCGAAGCCCCACCCGAAGGCGATGGCGAGCCAGCCGGCGTTACGGGCCTTGGAGGCCTTCAGCGTCACGGCGGCGCACACACCGCCGCCGAGCAGGATGAGTATGGCGGTACCTATGGTCTCGCCGATGAAGATGTCGGAGCTGGACACCCGCGACTCCTTTGTCCTTCGTCCAGGGAGCCGACCCCCGGGTCCCACCGGGGATTGGCGCCCTCAGGGGTGAGAGCGATGCCGGCCCATGGCGTTGTCACACTCTAACGCGTATTGCCGGTAGGTGTTCGACAATGCCGACCGATGGACGGGAGTCTTTCCCGACGTCAGGCGGGCGTCAAGAGTTTGGTTATCGAAAACGCGATCGTTATTGATCGCCACGAGTTATCGATCTTCAGGCGGTTCTGTACCCATGTGACCGGCATGAGGGCCTCCGGGTACGCCCATGACCGGAATGCCGCACGGCATCCCGGTCGAAGTTCTCCTGTTCCGCTCAGAACCGCCCGGCGCCCAGGTCCCGCGACACCGCGCGGGCGCAGTCCCGCACCGCCGCGATCAGCTCGGGCCGCAGCTCGCCCTCCCGGCGCAGCCGCTCCACCGCCCCCGTGATGCCCACCGCGCCCACCGGCATGCGCCGCCGGTCGTGGATGGGGGCGGCGACGGCGGCGACGCCCTCCCAGGTCTCCTCCACGTCCGCCGCGTAACCCCGCGCACGCGTGAGGTCGAGGATCTGCTCGAAGGCGTCCGGATCGCACACCGTGCGGTCGGTGAAGGCCGTGCGGTCGGCCTCCAGGGCCTCGCTGTGGGCCACCGGGTCGTAGGCCGACAGCACCTTGCCGAGCGCCGTGGAGTGCAGCGGCTGCATGGCGCCTATCTCCAGGACCTGCCGGCTGTCGTCGGGCCGGAAGACGTGGTGCACGATCAGCACGCCCCGCTGGTGCAGCACGCCGAGATGGACGCTCTCGCCGCTGGAGCGGGCCAGGTCGTCCGTCCACACCAGGGCGCGCGCCCGCAGCTCGTGCACGTCCAGGTACGTGGTGCCCAGGCGCAGCAGCTCGGCGCCCAGCTGATAGCGCCCGGAGGCGTCGTCCTGCTCGACGAACCCCTCCTGCTGGAGGGTGCGCAGGATCCCGTGGGCGGTGCCCTTGGCGAGGCCGAGCGACGAGGCGATCTCCGACAGGCCGAGCCGCCGCTCGCCGCCCGCGAGCAGCCGCAGCATCGCTGCCGCCCGTTCGAGCGACTGGATGTTCCGTGCCATCGCCGTACTGCCTCCGTCCCCTTCGGCCCGTCGCCCCGTGACGCGCCGCTGCCACTGTTCGGCAATGCCGAACACTACCGGTCGATGCCGACCTCTCGCCAATGTTCGGTCGTGATCGGTTCCGTCACCCGTACTCCGTACGCCGGCCGCCGGTCATCATCGTCCGCCCCGTGGACGCCCTGAACATCGGGGCGAGGTCCCGGATACCCTGACGGGGTGCGCCCAGCCGGGGACGCTCCGACGACGGGTTTCCCGGGCAGCCGCAAAGCCGACAGCCGTCGCACCTGAGGGAGCCCCGTACATGGCCTCGTTGCCGCTGACCCCTTCCGCCGACAGCCGGACCCGTGTGTCCGCCCTCCGCGAGGCACTCGCCTCCCGGGTGGTGGTCGCCGACGGTGCCATGGGCACCATGCTCCAGGCACACGACCCCACCCTCGCGGACTTCGAGAACCTCGAGGGCTGCAACGAGATCCTGAACCTGACCCGGCCGGACATCGTCCGTTCGGTCCACGCCGAGTACTTCGACGCCGGAGTCGACTGCGTCGAGACCAACACCTTCGGCGCCAACCTCTCCGCCCTGGGCGAGTACGACATCGCCGAGCGCGTCGTCGAGCTGTCCGAGGCGGGCGCCCGCATCGCCCGTGAGACGGCGGACGAGTACGCCGCCCGGGACGGCCGCGCCCGCTGGGTGCTCGGTTCGATGGGCCCCGGCACCAAGCTGCCCACCCTCGGCCACACCACCTTCGGCGCCATCCGCGACGCCTACCAGCAGAACGCCGAGGGCCTGCTCGCCGGCGGCGCCGACGCCCTGCTGGTGGAGACGACCCAGGACCTGCTGCAGACCAAGGCCTCCGTCGTGGCCGCCCGCCGCGCGATGGAGACCGCCGGCTTCGAGGTCCCCCTGATCGTCTCGGTCACGGTGGAGACCACCGGCACCATGCTGCTCGGCTCCGAGATCGGCGCCGCGCTCACCGCGCTGGAACCGCTGGGCATCGACATGATCGGCCTGAACTGCGCCACCGGCCCGGCCGAGATGAGCGAGCACCTGCGCCACCTCGCCCGCCACTCCCGCGTCCAGCTGTCGTGCATGCCGAACGCCGGTCTGCCGGAACTCACCAAGGACGGCGCGCGCTACCCGCTGTCCCCGGGAGAGCTGGCGGACGCCCAGGAGAACTTCGTCCGCGACTACGGCCTGTCCCTCGTGGGCGGCTGCTGCGGCACGACGCCCGAGCACCTGCGGCAGCTCGTGGAGCGGGTGCGCGGCCTGGCCCCCGTCGAGCGCGACCCGCGTCCGGAGCCCGGCGCCGCCTCCCTCTACCAGAGCGTCCCCTTCCGCCAGGACACCGCCTACCTGGCGATCGGCGAGCGTACGAACGCCAACGGCTCGAAGAAGTTCCGCGAGGCGATGCTCGAGGGCCGCTGGGACAACTGCGTGGAGCTGGCCCGGGAGCAGATCCGCGAGGGCGCGCACATGCTCGACCTCTGCGTGGACTACGTCGGCCGCGACGGCGTCGCCGACATGGAGGAGCTGGCGGGCCGGTTCGCCACCGCCTCCACCCTGCCCATCGTCCTGGACTCCACCGAGGTCGACGTCATCCGGGCCGGGCTGGAGAAGCTCGGCGGCCGCGCGGTGATCAACTCGGTGAACTACGAGGACGGCGACGGACCGGAGTCCCGGTTCGCCCGCGTCACCCGGCTGGCCCAGGAGCACGGCGCCGCGCTGATCGCGCTGACCATCGACGAGGAGGGCCAGGCACGCACCGCCGAGAAGAAGGTCGAGATCGCGGAACGGCTGATCGACGACCTGACCGGCAACTGGGGCATCCGTGAGGAGGACATCCTCGTCGACTGTCTGACCTTCACCATCTGCACCGGCCAGGAGGAGTCCCGCAAGGACGGCGTCGCCACCATCGAGGGCATCCGCGAGCTGAAGAGGCGCCACCCGAAGGTGCAGACCACGCTGGGTCTGTCGAACATCTCCTTCGGCCTCAACCCGGCCGCCCGCATCCTGCTGAACTCCGTCTTCCTCGACGAGTGCGTCAAGGCCGGACTGGACTCGGCGATCGTGCACGCGTCGAAGATCCTGCCCATCGCGCGCTTCAGCGAGGAGGAGGTCCGCACCGCCCTCGACCTCATCCACGACCGCCGCAGCGAGGGCTACGACCCGCTGCAGAAGCTGATGGCGCTCTTCGAGGGCGCCACCGCGAAGTCCCTGAAGGCGGGCAAGGCCGAGGAACTGGCCGCGCTGCCGCTGGAGGAGCGCCTCAAGCGCCGCATCATCGACGGCGAGCGCAACGGCCTGGAGGCCGACCTGGACGAGGCCCTGCAGACCCGCAAGGCCCTCGCCATCGTCAACGACACCCTCCTGGACGGCATGAAGGTGGTCGGCGAGCTCTTCGGCTCCGGCCAGATGCAGCTGCCGTTCGTGCTCCAGTCCGCCGAGGTGATGAAGACCGCGGTGGCCCACCTCGAGCCGCACATGGAGAAGACCGACGAGGCCGGAAAGGGCACCATCGTGCTCGCCACGGTCCGCGGCGACGTGCACGACATCGGCAAGAACCTGGTCGACATCATCCTGTCGAACAACGGCTACAACGTCGTCAACCTGGGCATCAAGCAGCCGGTCTCCGCGATCCTGGAAGCCGCCGACGAGCACAGGGCCGACGTCATCGGCATGTCCGGCCTGCTGGTCAAGTCCACCGTGATCATGAAGGAGAACCTGGAGGAGCTCAACCAGCGCGGCCTGGCCGCCGACTACCCGGTGATCCTGGGCGGTGCCGCCCTCACCCGCGCCTACGTCGAGCAGGACCTGCACGAGATCTACCAGGGCGAGGTCCGCTACGCCCGCGACGCCTTCGAGGGCCTGCGCCTGATGGACGCCCTCATCGGCATCAAGCGCGGTGTGCCCGGCGCCCAGCTGCCGGAACTGAGGCAGCGCCGGGTCCGCGCGGCCGCCGTCGAGATCGAGGAGCGCCCCGAGGAGGGGCACGTCCGCTCCGACGTCGCCACCGACAACCCGGTCCCCACCCCGCCCTTCCGGGGCACCCGCGTCGTCAAGGGCATCCAGCTCAAGGAGTACGCGAGCTGGCTCGACGAGGGCGCCCTCTTCAAGGGCCAGTGGGGCCTGAAGCAGGCGCGCAGCGGCGACGGACCGAGCTACGAGGAGCTGGCCGAGACCGAGGGACGGCCCAGGCTGCGCGGACTGCTGGACCGGCTCCAGACGGAGAACCTGCTGGAGGCCGCCGTGGTCTACGGCTACTTCCCGTGCGTCTCCAAGGACGACGACCTGATCGTCCTGGACGAGCGGGGCAACGAGCGCACCCGCTTCACCTTCCCGCGCCAGCGGCGCGGCCGCCGTCTGTGCCTGGCGGACTTCTTCCGTCCGGAGGAGTCCGGCGAGACCGACGTGGTCGGCTTCCAGGTCGTCACCGTGGGCTCCAGGATCGGCGAGGAGACCGCCCGGATGTTCGAGGCGAACGCCTACCGCGACTACCTGGAGCTGCACGGGCTGTCCGTGCAGCTGGCGGAGGCCCTCGCCGAGTACTGGCACGCGCGGGTCCGCGCCGAGCTGGGCTTCGGCGGTGAGGACCCGGCCGCGATGGAGGACATGTTCGCCCTGAAGTACCGGGGCGCCCGCTTCTCCCTCGGCTACGGCGCCTGCCCGGACCTGGAGGACCGGGCCAAGATCGCCGACCTGCTGGAGCCGGAGCGCATCGGCGTGCAGCTGTCCGAGGAGTTCCAGCTGCACCCCGAGCAGTCCACGGACGCCATCGTCATCCACCACCCGGAGGCGAAGTACTTCAACGCCCGCTGAGCGACGCGTACGGCGCTCAGCGGCCACACCAGGCATTCGCTCCCCGTACGACGTACACTGGTCGGTCCACTGCAGGCCGGTTCCCCTCGTGGGAACCGGCCTGATCGTCCCCATAAGGAGGTACGTGGATGACCAGTACGGTCCCCGCGCTCGGAACCCGGACGGCCGAAGGCTCGTCACTGCAGGCCGTGCTCCTCGACATGGACGGCACCCTGGTGGACACCGAGGGCTTCTGGTGGGACGTCGAGGTGGAGGTCTTCGCCTCGCTCGGCCACACCCTCGACGACTCCTGGCGCCATGTCGTGGTCGGCGGCCCCATGACCCGCAGCGCCGGCTTCCTCATCGAGGCGACCGGCGCCGACATCGGCCTCGACGAACTGACGGTGCTGCTCAACGACGGCTTCGAGGACCGCATCGACCGCGCCCTGCCGCTGATGCCCGGCGCCGCGCGGCTGCTCGCCGAACTGTCCGAGTTCGAGATCCCCACGGCGCTCGTCTCCGCCTCCCACCGGCGCATCATCGACCGGGTGCTGACCACCCTTGGCCCGCACCACTTCGCGCTGTCGGTCGCCGGCGACGAGGTGCCGCGCACCAAGCCGCACCCCGACCCGTATCTCGCCGCGGCCGGCGGGCTCGGCGTGGACCCCCTGTGGTGCGCCGTCGTCGAGGACACCGTGACCGGTGTGACCGCCGCCGAGGCGGCGGGCTGCCATGTCGTCGCGGTGCCCTCGGTGGGTCCGATCACCCCGGCCGTCCGGCGGACCGTCGTGCCCTCCCTGGAAGCGGTGGACCTGACATTCCTGCGCGGTCTGATGACGGAAATGCGCTAGGCGTTCACCCAGCGCAGCGGTGTTACCGCCGGAATTCCCGACCTCTTCCGTCCGCATGATCGCGGCCCGTGTCCGGAAGAATTCGATGAGGCGGTGCGTGGCTGAATTCCAGTACCGTTCAGCCCGTTTTCACATGTGATGTTCATCACGCGAGAGGGCATCGACAACGATGTCCAGGTGTGCCTTCCGCACCATTTCGGGGGTCGCCGGTGCGCCCTTGTGTCCCGATTGATGGAAAGCTGCACTAATCCTTCCCCCGTCACCTTTACCGGTGCGTTCACACCCGGTCTCACTGCGTGATGAGCCCTCAACTCCGGTGGCTGCGAGTGGTCCTGCGGGCGCGGACTAATCTCGTCGCGAGAACCTCGCCCCCTATCCCCGTGGTCCGCTGCAACAACCCCTGCGTGCTGGATACACGGAGTCGACAGTCCTGGAGAAACTCGAGCATGAACCGCAAGACTTTGGTGCTGGCGGCAGCGATGGGCCTGCTCGCGCCGGTGCTCGCCGCCTGCGGCGACAGCGAGGGCGGGAGCGGAAGCGGCGACGCGATCGTCGTGGGCACCACGGACCGGTTCACCGCCTCCGAGGAGGAGGGCCTCGCGCCCCTCGACCCCGCCTGGGCCTATGACGTCGGTACCTGGAACATCCTGCGGCAGACCGTGCAGACCCTGATGGTCCAGCCGCGGGGCGACGGCGAGCCGGTGCCCGAGGCCGCCGAGTCGTGCGGATTCACCGACGCCGGCAACGAGCGCTACAGCTGCACCCTGCGTGACGGTCTGAAGTTCTCGAACGGCGACGCGATCACCGCGGAGGACGTGAAGTTCTCCATCGAGCGTGCCCTCTCCCTCGAGGGCGACAGCGGTGTGTTCGCGCTGCTGTCCACCATCGACACCGTCGAGACGCAGGGCGACCGCGAGGTGATCTTCCACCTCAAGAGCGCCGACGCCACCTTCCCGTACAAGCTGTCCACCCCGGTCGCCGGCATCGTCAACTCCGAGGACTACGACAAGGGCAAGCTGCGCGAGGGCTTCGACGTCGACGGCTCCGGCCCCTACACCATCGAGAGCAAGGTCGAGGACGGCGCCCTGGTCAGCGCCACCTTCACCAAGAACCCTTCGTACAAGGGCGCGCTGAAGGTGAACAACGACAAGGTCGAGATGGTCTCCTTCGACAGCGCCGACGCCATGGGCGACGCGCTGGAGAAGGGCGACCTCGACCTGATGACCCGCAGCATGTCGCCCGAGCAGATCCAGAAGCTCGGCACCGCCACCGGCGGCGAGATCGAGCTGGTCGAGTCGCCCGGTCTGGAGATCCGGTACCTGGCGTTCAACACCAACGCCACGTCCGTGAAGGACAAGGCCGTCCGCCAGGCGATGGCCCAGATCATCAACCGCAGCGAGCTGGTCGGCAACGTCTACGGCTCCCAGGCCGAGCCGCTGTTCTCGCTGGTGCCCGCCGGCGTCACCGGTCACTCCAACGCCTTCTTCAACAAGTACGGCGACCCGAGCGCCGCCAAGGCCCGCGAGCTGCTGCAGGATGCCGGCGTCACCACCCCGGTGAAGCTGACCCTGCACTACACGACCGACCACTACGGCCCCGCCACCAAGGCCGAGTTCGAGCAGCTGAGCAAGCAGCTCAACGACAGCGGTCTGTTCGAGACGGACACCGAGGGCACCGCCTGGAGCAAGTTCCGGCCGTCGGGTCAGAAGGGCAAGTACGACGTCTACGGCATGGGCTGGTTCCCCGACTACCCGGACGCCGACGCCTTCCTCGCGCCCTTCCTCGACGAGGACAACTTCCTCAACTCGCCCTACGCCAACAACGAGATCCGCAAGGACCTGATCCCGGAGTCGCGCCGCCAGGCCGACCGGCTCTCCGCCTCGGACAGCCTGACGGAGATCCAGAACATCGTCGCCGACGACGTCCCGGTGCTGCCGCTGTGGCAGGGCAAGCAGTACGTCGCCGCCCGCGACGGCGTCACCGGCACCGCCTACGCCGTCAACGCCTCCGCGACGCTGCAGCTGTGGGAGCTCGGCCGAGGCGTCACCGGCTGACGGACCGCACGAACGCACCAAGACGAGGGCGCCCTCCACCACGGTGGAGGGCGCCCTCGTCGTACGGCGGCTTCCGCGCTACTGCGCGCCGGGGCGCACCAGCCCGCTCTCGTAGGCGTACACCGCCGCCTGCACCCGGTCCCGCAGGCCCAGCTTGGTCAGCACATGCCCGACATGCGTCTTGACGGTGGTCTCGCTGACGAACAGGTCCGCGGCGATCTCCGCGTTGGACAGCCCGCGCGCCACCAGCTTCAGCACCTCCACCTCACGCTCGGTCAGCGTGTGCAGGGTGTCCGGCACCGGCTCGTCACCGGACGGCAGATGCGTGGCGTACTTGTCCAGCAGCCGGCGCGTGATGCTCGGCGCGAGCATCGCCTCCCCGGCGGCCACCACACGGATAGCCTGCACCAGCTCGTTGGCGGGGGCGTCCTTCAGCAGGAAGCCGCTGGCCCCCGCCCGCAGGGCCTCCACCACGTACTCGTCGAGATCGAACGTCGTCAGCACCAGCACCTTCGCCGGCCCGTCCCGTTCGGGCCCGGTGATCTGCCGGGTCGCCTCCACCCCGTCCATCCGCGGCATGCGGATGTCCATCAGCACCACGTCGGGCTGCAGCGCCCGCACCTGGTCCAGGGCCTGGAGGCCGTCTCCGGCCTCGCCGACGACCGCGAGGTCCTGCTCGGCCTCCAGAATCATCCGGAACCCGGTGCGCAGCAGCGGCTGGTCGTCGACCAGTAGGACGCGGATGGCCACGTAAGTCTCCTTCGCTAGTCCGGCCCAATTCTGCCCTGCCGGGCACCGCCGGACTCGGGCGCCCTCACCGTGAGCGGGTACGGCGGGGGAGTGCCGCCGAACTCCGGGCAGTGCGTCCGGTGGTCGCACCAGCCGCACAGCTTCGTGGGACGCGGCCGCCAGTCACCCGTCTCCGTCGCCTCCCGGATCGCCTCCCACAACGCGAGCAGCTTGCGCTCGACCCGCTCCAGATCGGCGAGCACGGGGTCGTACGTCAGCACGTCCCCGCTGCCCAGGTAGACCAGCTGGAGCCGCCGCGGCACCACGTTCTTCAGCCGCCACACCACCAGGGCGTAGAACTTCATCTGGAACAGCGCGCCCTCGGCGTACTCCGGCCGGGGCGCCTTTCCCGTCTTGTAGTCGACGATCCGCACCTCGCCGGTGGGCGCGACGTCGACCCGGTCGATGATGCCGCGCAGCCTGAGCCCCGAGTCCAGCTCCGCCTCGACGAACAGCTCCCGCTCGGCGGGCTCCAGCCGGCTCGGATCCTCCAGCGTGAACCAGCGCTCGACCAGCGACTCCGCCTCCGCCAGCCAGCGCGCCAGCCGCTCGCCCTCCGGATCGTCCGCGAACAGCTCCACGACCTCCGGCCTGCTCTCGCGCAGCCGGTCCCACTGGCCCGGTACCAGCGACTTCGCGCGCGGCGCGGTGCGCTCCGCGGCCGGGGCGTCGAAGAGGCGCTCCAGCACCGCGTGCACCAGCGTGCCCCGGGTGGCCGCCTCGCTCGGCTTCTCCGGCAGCCGGTCGATGACCCGGAACCGGTACAGCAGCGGGCACTGCATGAAATCGCTCGCGCGCGAGGGCGACAGCGAGGCGGGCGGTGCGGCGGCGGCCCCGTCCGTCCGTGCGCCCGCTGCGGCCGGCCCGCCCTCGATGCTCGTCTCCATGCCCGAGACCTTACGGCCAGCCACCGACAGCGCGTGCGCCGCCCACGGCGCGTGACAGCGGTGGGGGAGGGGGAAGGAGCGCAGGAGACAGGGTGCCGGGGCGGAACGTGTGGCGCAGGCCGCATACCATCGACACCAGACCCTCCCGTCCGGCAGGCGGGGGAGACGCAGCGAACGAGGGGACACCGGTGGACGTAAGCGGCGGGCGTGGACAGCCGCCACCCGGCAACGGCGAGTCGGCCGACCACACGGGCCCCCAGCCCCCGGCCCCCGACCCCTCCCACCAGGGCCCCGAGGGACCCGAGGGCCCCCGGCCCCCGGCCTCCGCCGGCCCGGCGGAGGAGCCCGCCGAGGACGCCCCCGCGCGCCCCGGAACCCCGGCCGCCCCCTCCGACTCCCCCCGTCCGGGGACCCCGGCCGCCGGGGGCCCCGGCGACGGACAGCGGGACCGGCGTACCGGCGGGGGCCCGCCGCTCGCCCACTCCGGCACCGGCCAGACGCCCCCGCCGCAGCGGCCGCAGGAGCAGCAGCGGGGCGGACTGCTGATGGGACGCCCGTTCGGGGTGCCCGTCTACGTCGCGCCCAGCTGGTTCCTCGTCGCCATCCTCATCACCTGGGTGTTCGGCGGACAGATCGACCGCGTGCTGCCCGAACTCGGCGCAGTCAGCTACCTCGTCTCCCTGTTCTTCGCGGTCGCCTTCTACGCCTCCGTACTGGTCCACGAACTCGCCCACACCCTCGCCGCACTCCGCTTCAAGCTCCCGGTGCGCCGCATCCAGCTGCAGTTCTTCGGCGGCGTCTCCGAGATCGAGAAGGAGGCCGAGACCCCCGGACGCGAGTTCGTGCTGGCCTTCGTCGGGCCGCTGCTCTCCCTCGTGCTGGCCGGCCTGTTCTACCTCGGGCTGCTCGCCGTCGACCCCGCCACCGTCCCCGGCGTACTGCTGGCCGGGCTGATGGTCTCCAACCTCATCGTGGCCGTCTTCAATCTGCTGCCCGGCCTCCCCCTGGACGGCGGCCGGATGCTCCGCGCCGTCGTCTGGGCGATCAGCGGCAAGCCGATGACCGGCACCATCGCCGCCGCCTGGGTCGGCCGCGCCCTCGCCGTCGCCGTCCTGATCGGCCTCCCGCTGCTCACCCAGTCCGGCGCCCTCGGCTCCGACGCCGTGGACAACGTGGGCATGGACACCGTCCTGGACGCGCTGCTCGCCGCCATCCTCGCCGCGATCATCTGGACCGGCGCCGGCAACAGCCTGCGCATGGCCCGTCTGCGCGAACACCTCCCGGAGCTGCGCGCCCGCAACCTCACCCGCCGCGCGGTGCCCGTCGAGACCGACACCCCGCTCTCCGAGGCACTGCGCCGCGCCAACGCCGCCGGGGCCCGCGCCCTGGTCGTCGTCGACCCCGACGGCGTCCCGCTCTCGCTCGTCCGTGAGGCCGCCATCGTGGGCGTACCCGAGCACCGCCGCCCCTGGGTGCCCGTCGGCGGGCTCGCCCAGGACCTCAACCCCGGGATGCGCGTCTCCGCCGAGCTCGCCGGGGAGGACCTGCTGGACGCCCTGCGCGCGGCGCCGGCGACCGAGTACCTGGTGGTCGAGGAGACCGGCGAGATCTACGGCGTGCTGTCCGCGGCCGACGTGGAGCGCGCCTTCGTGAAGGCCATGGCCCGCCCCAGCTGAGCATGGCTCCCGGGCGGGCGGCAGTGGTCGGTGCCCCCTCGCGGGACCGGTAGGCTGTTCACATGTCCGAACCGACCGGTGCCGCCCGCAGGCGCGGGCCCTTCAAGGTCGGGGACCAGGTTCAGCTGACCGACCCCAAGGGCCGCCACTACACGTTCACGCTCGAGGCCGGGAAGAACTTCCACACCCACAAGGGTTCCTTCCCCCACGACGAACTGATCGGTGCTCCCGAGGGCAGCGTTGTCCGCACCACCGGGAACGTCGCCTACCTCGCGCTGCGCCCCCTGCTCCCCGACTACGTCCTGTCCATGCCCCGCGGGGCAGCCGTCGTCTACCCGAAGGACGCGGGGCAGATCCTCGCCTTCGCCGACATCTTCCCCGGCGCCCGCGTCGTCGAGGCGGGCGTGGGATCCGGCTCCCTCAGCAGCTTCCTGCTGCGCGCCATCGGCGACCAGGGCATGCTGCACTCCTACGAGCGCCGCGAGGACTTCGCCGACATCGCCCGGCAGAACGTCGAGCGGTACTTCGGCGGCCCGCACCCCGCCTGGCAGCTCACCGTCGGCGATCTGCAGGACAACCTGTCCGACGCCGACGTCGACCGCGTCATCCTCGACATGCTCGCGCCCTGGGAGTGCCTGGAGGCCGTCTCCAAGGCGCTCGTCCCCGGCGGCATCCTCTGCTGCTACGTCGCCACCACCACCCAGCTCGCCCGGACCGTCGAGTCCATCCGCGAGATCGGCTGCTTCAACGAGCCGACCTCCTGGGAGACGATGATCCGCAACTGGCACATCGAGGGCCTGGCCGTCCGCCCGGACCACCGGATGATCGGCCACACCGGCTTCCTGCTCACCGCCCGTCGCCTCGCCGACGGCGTCGAGCCGCCCATGCGCCGCCGCCGCCCCGCCAAGGGCGCCTACGGCGAGGACTACGCCGGCCCCAACGCCGACGGAGGCGCCGCCCGCTGACGCGGCCCCTCACTCACGCAACGCACGGGCGCCGTGGCGCAGTTCCCCGCAACGGGTGCGGAACTGCGCCACGGCGCCCGCACGTTGACCCCACGGCAGGCAGCGCGCCGCGTACGGCGAACCCCTCCAGGTTCCCCCGTGCCGCATTCGCACACCCCCCGCCGTTCCCCCGCACTGTGACGTGTGGCACGATGCTGGCCACCCCCACCGGCACAGCCCTCACAGGAGACACTCCTCGTGCAGCCATCCGCCGTCCCGGAGCTCGCCCACACGCACGCCCGGCCCATCCACTGGGTCGCCACCGCCACGGCCCTCGCCGGAGTCGTGGCCCTCTCCTCGGTCCTGGGGCCCGACGCCGCCACCGCGGCCGCCCCGGCGTCCGGACCGCAGACGAAGAGCGCCCCGGCGCACATCGCCCCGCCCGACCCCGCGGCCGTCGAGTTCCCCCTCGAATGCGGTCCGGTGAAGGCCGTGGTGAAGAAGAAGGCCTCCGGAGACCTCGACGGCGACGGCCGCCCGGAAACGGTGGCCGTGGTCCACTGCGACGCCCCGATGGGCACCCCGCCCGACGGCGTCTACGTGCTCACCCGGGCCGCCGGCGGCGGCGCGCCCCGCGTGGTCGCCACCCTGGCCGACCCCAAGGACCGCACCAACGTCGACGACTTCGCCGTGCGCGACGGCGAGGTCACCGCCGTGCTCCTCGGCTACTCCTCCGCCGACGTGCCCAGTTGCTGCCCGGATGTGCGGGAGGGCGTGAAGTGGCACTGGGAGAACGGCACGTTCGTGCGCTCCGCCCCCTCCGGCGCCCGGACCGTATGACCCGCGCGGGGGCGCACCACGGGGCGAACGCCCCATAGGCGAGAAATCAGACAGACGTGACGGCCCGTGCCGCACCGGTCACGCGGCGTCCGGCCCGTACACCTCGACGCTGTCCGAAACCCGGCGTACGTGGATGCACTCGCCGGGACACTCCTTCGCGGAGTCGATCACATCGGTGAGCAGCGGCAGCGGCACGGGCGTCGTCGCCCCCGTGTCCTGCAGCAACTCGTCCTGCGGGCTCTTCACGTAGGCCAGGCCGTCGATGTCCAGCTCGAAGACCTCCGGCGCGTACTGGGCACAGATGCCGTCGCCGGTACACAGGTCCTGGTCGATCCAGACCTCCAGGGCCTCCCCGTCGACACCGGCCTCCTGCTGCACGCTCATCTCTCCTGCCGTCTCCTGCGTCGGACCGGGCGGGAATCCGGCCAGCTCCGACGGGTGTTGAACACTTCGACCCTACCTTCGCCTGGGTTCCAATCATCATCGGTGGGTATTCCCCTGGCGTGAGGGAGAGCGCAAGGGTGAAGATCGGACACACCTCGACCGTCTTTGTGATCTAGGGGTTTCAATCGACACCCGCCCAGGTAGGGTCTGGAAGCGTCCAGCTCCCCTTGGAGGAGGTGAGGACCGTGGCAGCCCACGACGACGACATCAACCGCGGCATCCGCCCAGGACGCGGGTCCGACGACCCGGCCGGGCAGATCGCCTATCTTGAGCAGGAGATCGCCGTCCTGCGACGCAAGCTCGCCGACTCTCCGCGACACACGAGGATTCTCGAAGAGCGGATCGTCGAGCTGCAGACCAACCTGGCCGGCGTGTCCGCCCAGAACGAACGACTCGCGGGCACGCTCCGTGAGGCCCGCGACCAGATCGTGGCCCTCAAGGAGGAGGTCGACCGGCTCGCACAGCCCCCGGCCGGCTTCGGCGTCTTCCTCACGGCGAACGAGGACGGCACGGCCGACATCTTCACCGGCGGCCGCAAGCTCCGGGTGAACGTCAGCCCCAGCGTCGAGCTCGACGAGCTCCGGCGCGGCCAGGAAGTGATGCTCAACGAAGCGCTCAACGTGGTCGAGGCCATGGAGTACGAGCGTGTCGGCGACATCGTCACCCTCAAGGAGATCCTCGAGGACGGCGAGCGGGCCCTGGTGCTCGGGCACACCGACGAGGAGCGGGTGGTGCGGCTCGCCGAGCCGCTGCTGGACGTCACCATCCGCCCCGGCGACGCCCTGCTCATGGAGCCCCGCTCCGGATACGTCTACGAGGTCGTCCCCAAGAGCGAGGTCGAGGAACTCGTCCTCGAGGAAGTCCCCGACATCGGCTACGAGCAGATCGGCGGTCTCGGCGGCCAGATCGAGGCCATCCGCGACGCGGTCGAGCTGCCCTATCTCTACCCGGACCTGTTCAAGGAGCACGAACTGCGGCCGCCCAAGGGTGTGCTGCTGTACGGGCCGCCCGGATGCGGAAAGACGCTCATCGCCAAGGCCGTCGCCAACTCGCTGGCCAAGAAGGTCGCCGAGGTCACCGGCCAGGCCGCGGGCAAGAGTTTCTTCCTCAACATCAAGGGCCCGGAGCTGCTGAACAAGTACGTCGGCGAGACCGAGCGGCAGATCCGCCTGGTCTTCCAGCGGGCCCGGGAGAAGGCCAGCGAGGGCACCCCCGTCATCGTCTTCTTCGACGAAATGGAGTCCCTGTTCCGCACCCGTGGCTCCGGTGTCAGCTCGGACGTGGAGAACACCATCGTCCCGCAGCTGCTCGCCGAGATCGACGGCGTCGAGGGCCTGCAGAACGTGGTGGTGATCGGCGCCTCCAACCGCGAGGACATGATCGACCCCGCGATCCTGCGGCCCGGCCGGCTCGACGTGAAGATCAAGATCGAGCGTCCGGACGCCGAGGCGGCCCAGGACATCTTCGGCAAGTACCTCACCGAGCGCCTCCCGCTGCACGGCGACGACCTCACCGAGCACGGCAGCGACCGGTCCATGACGGTCCAGAGCATGATCCGGACCGCCGTGGAACAGATGTACGCCGAATCCGAGGAGAACCGCTTCCTGGAAGTCACCTACGCCAATGGCGACAAGGAAGTCCTCTACTTCAAGGACTTCAATTCCGGCGCCATGATCGAGAACATCGTGGGCCGCGCCAAGAAGATGGCGATCAAGGACTTCCTGGAGAAGAACCAGAAGGGTCTCCGCGTCTCCCACCTGCTCCAGGCCTGCGTGGACGAGTTCAAGGAGAACGAGGACCTGCCCAACACCACCAACCCGGACGACTGGGCCCGGATCTCCGGAAAGAAGGGCGAGCGGATCGTTTACATCCGTACGCTCATCACCGGAAAGCAGGGCGCGGACACCGGACGCTCCATCGACACGGTGGCGAACACCGGTCAGTACCTGTAAAAGCCAGGGCGGCTGCGGGTGCCTTCGACGGGTACCCGCAGCCGACTGCTTTTCGGGCCACGGCTGGAGCACAGCAATGACGCAAATGATCTCCCCACCAGCGCGGAGGCGTTCTAGGCTCTTCCGTATCGCCGAGTCGCGCAGTGCGGGGACGGGCACCGCACACGCACCGGAGCGCCGGCGGGACTGCGGCGCCCCCGACCGGGGACGCCGCCGGGCAAGGAGGGCCGCATGACCGTACGGCGAGTAATGGGCATCGAGACGGAGTACGGCATCTCCGTCCCCGGTCACCCGAATGCCAATGCCATGCTCACCTCGTCCCAGATCGTGAACGCCTACGCGGCGGCGATGCACCGGGCCCGCCGGGCCAGGTGGGACTTCGAGGAGGAGAACCCGCTGCGGGACGCGCGAGGCTTCGACCTCGCCCGTGAGGCCGCCGACTCCAGCCAGCTCACCGACGAGGACATCGGCCTGGCCAACGTCATCCTCACCAACGGCGCGCGCCTCTACGTGGACCACGCCCATCCGGAGTACAGCGCCCCCGAGGTCACCAACCCGCGCGACGCCGTGCTCTGGGACAAGGCCGGCGAGCGGATCATGGCCGAGGCCGCCGAGCGGGCCGCGCAGCTCCCCGGCGCCCAGCCGATCCACCTGTACAAGAACAACACCGACAACAAGGGCGCGTCCTACGGCACGCACGAGAACTACCTGATGAAGCGGGAGACCCCCTTCTCGGACATCGTGCGCCATCTGACGCCGTTCTTCGTCTCCCGCCAGGTCTTCACCGGCGCCGGCCGCGTGGGCATCGGCCAGGACGGCCACGAGCACGGCTTCCAGCTCAGCCAGCGGGCGGACTACTTCGAGGTCGAGGTGGGCCTGGAGACGACGCTGAAGCGCCCGATCATCAACACCCGGGACGAGCCGCACGCCGACGCGGAGAAGTACCGTCGGCTGCACGTGATCATCGGGGACGCGAACCTCTCCGAGATCTCGACGTATCTGAAGCTGGGCACCACGGCGCTGGTCCTGTCCATGATCGAGGACGGGTTCATCGCGGTGGACCTGGCCGTCGACCAGCCGGTGCGGACGCTGCACCAGGTGTCGCACGACCCGACGCTGAAGCGGCTCGTCACGCTGCGCAGCGGGCGGACGCTGACCGCCGTACAGCTCCAGATGGAGTACTACGAGCTGTCCCGCAAGTACGTCGAGGAGCGGTTCGGGGCGGACGCCGACGAGCAGACCAAGGACGTCCTGGCGCGCTGGGAGGACACCCTCACGCGGCTGGAGAACGACCCGATGAGCCTGGCCGGCGAGCTGGACTGGGTCGCCAAGCGGGAGCTCATGGAGGGCTACCGGCGCAGGGACGGCCTGGACTGGGACGCCGCCCGGCTGCACCTCGTGGACCTGCAGTACGCCGACGTACGCCCCGAGAAGGGCCTGTACAACCGTCTGGTGGCCCGCGGGCGGATGAAGCGGCTGCTGGACGAGGGAGAGGTCGAGCGGGCCCGTACGACGCCTCCCGAGGACACCCGCGCCTACTTCCGCGGGCGGTGCCTGGAGCAGTACGCGGACGACGTCGCGGCGGCCTCCTGGGACTCCGTGATCTTCGATCTGCCGGGCCGCGACTCGCTCCAGCGGGTGCCAACCCTGGAACCGCTTCGCGGAACGCGTAATCACGTCAAGGAGCTCCTGGACCGCTGCCGGACGGCGGAAGACCTGGTCAGGGTGTTGTCGGGGAACTGAGCGGGTACCGGGGACACCCGGGAAGGGCCGGCCGGACAGGGTGGAAAACCCCGGGTCCGGGAATCATCGAGGTGGTCCCCGTACGTTGGAGCAACTGCGGGGGCATTGTCGGACCCGGCTTGTAGGGTCTGATCTTGACCGAGCAAGTGTGTCGGGCGAACCGAGCGGGGTGAGGGTGATGGCGACCAAGGACACCGGCGGCGGACAGCAGAAGGCCACCCGGTCCACCGAGGAGGTCGAGGAGCAGGCGGCGGAGACGCAGGCTTCCGAGGACCTCAAGGAGCGGCAGGAAAAGCTCAGCGAGGACGTGGACGACGTCCTGGACGAGATCGACGACGTGCTCGAGGCCAACGCCGAGGACTTCGTGCGGTCCTTCGTCCAGAAGGGCGGCCAGTAGCCCTCTGGCCGCAGGCCGGCTGGTGGCCTTCGGACCGCAGGCTGGGTGGCCGATCGAGGTAAGAGCCGAAGGTGGCGTGGAACGCTGTCCGTGGTGCGGGATGGGTCGGCCGCGGGCAGCGTTCGCGCTCCGGGCGCGGGTCGCCGGAGCCGCCCGAAAGCCTCCGCCGTATATGTGGATCATTGCCACGGTGCGGGTAGGGTCCGTGGCGTACCGTGCTTCAACTGCAATTCGGCCATCGGCAAGTTGGGAGATGATCCCGACGCTGTTCGTCGGGCAGCCGCCTACCTGGAAGGAACTTCGTGGAAGCGAACACTCGTAGTACGGGGCGTCTGCCGGCCGCCTTCCTGACGCCGGGGTCCTCCTCCTTCATGGACTTCCTCTCCGAGCACCAGCCGGAACTGCTGCCGGGCAAGAGGTCGTTGCCGCCCGTGCAGGGTGTGATCGAGGCGCCGCACGGGACGACCATCGTGGCCGTCACGTTCCCGGGTGGCGTGGTCCTCGCCGGTGACCGGCGGGCCACGATGGGCAATGTGATCGCGCAGCGGGACATCGAGAAGGTGTTCCCCGCCGACGAGTACTCGGCGGTGGGTATCGCCGGCACGGCGGGGCTGGCGGTCGAGATGGTGAAGCTGTTCCAGCTGGAGCTGGAGCACTTCGAGAAGGTCGAGGGCGCGCAGCTGTCGCTGGAGGGCAAGGCGAACCGGCTGTCGACGATGATCCGCTCGAACCTGGGCATGGCGATGCAGGGGCTGGCCGTGGTCCCGCTCTTCGCGGGGTACGACGTCGACCGGGACAAGGGCCGGATCTTCTCCTACGACGTCACCGGCGGGCGCTCCGAGGAGCAGGGGTATGCCGCGACCGGGTCCGGGTCGATCTTCGCGCGTGGTGCGATGAAGAAGTTGTTCCGGGACGACCTGAGTGAGTCCGAGGCGACCACACTGGTGGTGCAGGCGCTGTACGACGCGGCAGACGACGACTCGGCGACCGGTGGCCCCGATGTCGCCCGCCGGATCTACCCGATCGTCACCGTGATCACCGAGGACGGCTTCCGCCGGCTCACCGAGGACGAGGCGTCCGGCATCGCCCGGTCGGTGCTGGAGCGGCGGCTGGAGCAGCCGGACGGTCCGCGGGCCTCGCTGCTGTAGTCGCGGCGTGGGCGGTTGTGTGGTTGTTCAGGGTGGTCCAGTGACTTTGACAGAAAGGGACGGATAACCGGTGTCGACGCCGTTCTATGTCTCACCCCAGCAGGCGATGGCCGACCGGGCGGAGTACGCCCGTAAGGGCATCGCCCGTGGCCGCAGCCTTGTCGTGCTGCAGTACGCCGACGGGATCGTGTTCGTCGGTGAGAACCCGTCCCGTGCGCTGCACAAGTTCAGCGAGATCTACGACCGGATCGGGTTCGCCGCGGCCGGCAAGTACAACGAGTACGAGAACCTGCGGATCGGGGGCGTGCGGTACGCCGATCTGCGGGGCTACACCTACGACCGTCACGATGTGACGGCCCGGGGTCTGGCGAACGTGTACGCGCAGACGCTGGGGACGATCTTCTCGAGTGTGGGGGAGAAGCCGTACGAGGTGGAGCTGGTGGTGGCCGAGGTCGGGGAGACCCCGGAGTACGACCAGATCTACCGGTTGCCGCACGACGGGTCCATCGTGGACGAGCACGGCTCGGTGGCGGTGGGGGGCAACGCTGAGCAGATCAGCGGGTACCTCGATCAGCGGCACCGGGACGGGATGACGCTGGCTGAGGCGCTGAAGCTGGCGGTGCAGGCGTTGTCGCGGGACACCAACGGCGGTGAGCGGGAGATTCCCGCGGAGCGGCTGGAGGTGGCTGTGCTGGACCGTACGCGTCCGCAGAAGCGCAAGTTCAGGCGGATCGGGGGGCGTCAGCTGGCTCGTCTGCTGGAAGCGGGCGGGGCGGCGACGGCGTCCGAGGCGGAGGAGGACGAGACGGACTCCGGGGGAGACGTCGAGTAGCCGACGGTCGGTCGGTTGGTCGGTGGGTGGGGCGGGGTCGGGTCGGGGGTGGACGTCCTCGGACTGGCGCGACTGGCCCGGCTGGAAGAGGTGCGGGGCGCGGACGCGCCAGCCACTGCGGGCGACCACCCCCGCCCCGCCCCCTCCGCGCCGTCCCCGACCACCTGCCGCACCTACCGCACCCGGCGTACCTGCCCCACTCCGCGGGCAGCACCCGCCGCCAGCCGCGGGCAGTCGCCCCGCACTCCGCGGGCAGCACTCGCCGCTTCCGCGGGCAGTCGCCCCGCACTCCGCGGGCAGCACTCGCCGCTTCCGCGGGCAGTCGCCCCGCACTCCGCGGGCAGCACCCGCCGCCCTCCGCGGGCAGTCGCCCCGCACTCCGCGGGCAGTCGTGCCGCTGGGGCGGCACGGGTGGGCGCGACGGCGCCCCGTAAGCGCCGGGCTGCGCGAACACCCCCCGGCCCGCACCCACGCCGGGCAGCGAGGCAACCGAGCCGGCGCCAGCCCTCCGCTCACGCCGGCCCCGTGGACCCCCGTACCACCAGCTCCACCGGAATGTCGCCCGCCGCAGGCGCCCGCCCCTCCAGCACGGCCAGCAACGCCTCCATCCCCCGCTCCCCGAACAGCTCCGCGTCCAGCCGCACCGTGGTCAGCTCCGGATCGATCGCGCTCGCGAGAGCCAGATCGTCCAGCCCGGTGACGGACAGGTCCTCGGGGACCCGCAGCCCCAGACGCCGCGCCGCCTTGTACGTGCCCGCGGCCAGGTGGTCGTCGTCGCAGACCACGGCGGTGGGCCGGTCCGGGGCGGGCAGACCGGACAGCGCCGCCTCCGCGGACACCTCCGCCCCCTTGATGGAGAGCGGCGCCCGCGCCGTGCGCAACGACGCGCCCGGAACCTCCCGCAGCCGCGCCGCCAGCTCCCGCGCCCGCACCTCGAAGGTCCACGACGCCACGTCCGCCGCCAGGTGGAGGAAGCGGCGGTGGCCCAGCGCGAGGAGGTGCTCCGTGACCTGGCGGACACCGCCGGCGATGTCCAGGTTGACCGTGGCCGCGCCCACACTGCCCGAGGGGTCGCTGTCCAGCATCACCAGCGGCAGCTGGTCGCCCCGGATCGCCGTGAGCGCCTCCGCGGCCATCGAGGACGCGATCACGCCGTCCAGCGCGGCCTGGGCGGACGCGAAGGGGTCGCGGGCGGGGCCGATGCCCTCGGGGGAGGGGTAGAGGACCACACCGAAGCCGTGCCGGGAGGCGACCCGCGCGGCCCCCGTGTAGACGCCCGCGAAGAACTCCGTGGTGAGCGCGGGGACGACCAGCAGGACCGTACGGGTGCGGCCCAGCCGGAGGTTGCGGGCGGCCAGGTTGGGGCGGTAGCCCAGGGTGCGCGCGGCCTCGCGGACGCGTTCCGCCGTGGCCTCGGCGACCCGGCCGCGCCATTTGTCGCCGAGGACCAGGGAGACGGCGGCCTGGGACACGCCGGCGGCCCGGGCGACGTCCCGGCTCGTGGGGCGGGTGCCGGCTCGGGGCATCGTCGCGCGGCTCCTTCGTCTGGACTGGTCAACAGCGGACATGGTACGTATGGAGCGCTTAGTTATACGTAACACTTCCAGTGAAGGGATCCGCATGGCTACGGGATACCTGGAGATCCTCCGGGCACGCCACGCCACCCGGCTGCTCGTGGGCACGCTCGTGGGGCGGCTGCCCAACGTGACCGCGGCCATCGCGATCGTCCTGTTCGTACGCGCGGGGGGCGGCACGTACAGCCTGGCCGGCGGGCTGGCGGCGGTGTACGGCGTGGCCAACGCCGTCGGGCAGCCCGTGCTGGGGCGGCTGGTGGACCTGCGGGGGCAG